>JAQSYT010000440.1 GCA_029256065.1 Paenibacillaceae bacterium | reverse complement strand
CTTACATTTCAGCACCTTATACAACCCCCACCACCAAAAGACTTATTGTGCTGATGAGCCATCCGATTTGGGACAACAGCGGCAATTATCTGGGGATCCTGAGCGGAACCATCTACCTCCAGGAGAATAATTTCATCTCCCAGATATTCGGCAACAGTAAAGTGGACAGCTTAGGCTCTTATTATTATATTGTGGACGCCTCCGGCAACGTGCTCTATCATCCGGATAAGCTGCACATCGGAAAGGACGTCAGCAGCAATAAGGCAGTGCAGCGCCTTAAAGCAGGGGAAAGTGGAAACATGCAGGTTTGGAATACCCGGGGAGACGAGCAGTTGGCCGGATACTCCCATGTGCCTGTCAACGGTTGGGGAATCGTGGTGGTTTCACCTGTCAGCCTGGTCCGTGACCAACTGGTAGGCCACATCCAAAACATTCTTGCCCTTTCGCTAATCCCGTTCATTGTCCTTCTGCTTGCAGTAGTCCTCATTGCCCGCCAGCTGGCACAGCCCTTTACCTATTTGGCTGATCTGGTAAGCAGGATGGGCAGGAAGCCCTTCAAGCCTCCGGTAGTGAAGCCTCATTGGAGCCGCGAAGCGGATCTGTTGGCCAAGGCAGTCTTTCTTGCTGCAGCCAATGTCCAAAAACAGACCGATCAGCTGACCTATGAAGCCGCAACGGATGCGTTAACGGGCTTGCCCAACCGGAGATCCTTGGAGGATGCCATGAGCCAGTGGATCGGATCGAATTTATCCTTTTCGCTTATTATGCTGGATGTGGACAGGTTTAAGCTGGTGAACGACACCTACGGGCATGGGACCGGGGATGAGGTGCTGAAGCATGTGGCTGCCACCATTGCGTGTTCCCTGCGGCCGGGTGATGTCTGCTACCGTTACGGCGGAGAGGAGTTTGTCATTTTGCTGGCCCGCACCGTTCCGGCCGAGGCTTACAGAATTGCGGAGAAAGTACGCAGTGCAGTGGAGGAGAGCGGCCCTCCCATCCCAAGCAAGGTGACGGTGTCTGAGGGGATCGCCCACTTTCCGCGGAACGCTTCTGACCGGGAAACACTGCTGGATAAGGCAGATTCGGCTCTGTACCGGGCCAAAAGCAGCGGAAGAAACAAAACCGTGCTGGCGGAGGAGGCCGGGGAGACCCCGACAATGTAAGGAAGAGCTATGCAGGAAGCGCCTTATGGGTATGGGTAAAGCAGCTGTTGGAGATTCTCCAACGGCTTTTTTGCTGTCCTAAAAATCGCTGAACTTTAATTGATTCTCCGGATCAAGCAGCTCGAAACGGCTTTTGGAAAACCGGATCAAACCATCCTTGGCCATCCGCTGCAGCTCCCGGGACAGGGCGCTGCGGTCAACGGTCAGATAATCGGCCAGATCGCTGCGGGAGAAGGGAATTTCGAACTGGACGGCATTATTCTTCCGTGCTTGCAAGCTCAGATAATGAAGAATCCGGTCCCGGAGCGATTTGTGGGAAACCAGATCCAGCTTCTGATAAACGGCGCGGTTGTTTTCCAGCAGCAAAGCCATCATATTCTCAATAATCCGCCCCCGCAGATGGCAGGTGGGACGTCAGGGACGGACAATTTTATTCATTTTGATGAACAAAATTTTGCAATCGGCGCCTGCCACCGCCTCATAGCCGCTATGCTCCCGGGCAAGGCCAAGGGCTGTTTCCCCCATTATTTCCCCCTGTCCCAGCTCGGAAAAAATCGACCGCATCCCGGAGATGTTCTCCTTGCACAGGAGCACCTGCCCGTGCAGAATTATCCCCGCCTCATCCAATACCTCATCTGCGCGGAATATGGTTTCCTTCTTGGCAAAATCCCGGATGGTGCCCTCCAGACAGTTCAAAGCCGCCTGCACCTCTTTTTCGGAAAATCCCTTGAACAAGGTTGTGCCGCTTATGATATTGAAATTGTTTTGCAATTTTATCCGCCTCCTGTTGCCATGGCAACAGAGTTATGAGCCATACTCTGCTACAATTCACCTAAATGAGAACGATTCTCATTATTGCTTCTATTATACCAAAAGCATGGAATCATTCAATAACGAACAGGAGGAAAGCATGAACGAAATTGCAGCAGGCACTGTATTGGACCTAAAAACTCTGATCCGCATCAACCCCGGCCGGATTGCAAGCCGGAAGCTTATCCTTCCCGTTCCCTCCGCACTCCTGTCCCCAGAACAGGAATGGGAGCTGTTCGCCATGGGCAACCATTAGCTCGGAAACCTCCCCCCAGGTTCAATTCATTATGGTTTTGGAAGGGGAGCTTCATATGGAAGTGGCCGGGCAGCCCTGCAGGCTGGCGGCAGGAGATTCGGTTTTTGTTCCGGCAGACACTTGGCATGAATACGCGGCGGAAACAGGCTGTTCATTTTTAAAAATCAGATTCTAATCAGGAGGAATTTTATTATGACACAAGGTGATTTCATTAAGAAGCTGCCCGTATCCGAAGTAATGGATCTGAAGCAGTTCATTTCAATCGACCCTCAGCAGGTCTCCAGTCTGACATTGGTGCAGCGCCCCAATCTGGCTATGACCCTCCTGTCTCTGGACAAGGGCTCCTCCATCGGCGGACACTCCTCCCCCGGGGATGCCATGGTCAATGTCCTGTCCGGGCAAACCGAAGTAACCATCGGAAGCGATAAGTACACCGTGTCTGCAGGCGAAACCATCATTATGCCCGCCAATGTGCCTCATGCCTTGTACGCTGTGGAAGCCTTCCAGATGCTGCTGGTGGTGGTGAAGCCCAATGAATAAGGAAGCCGCCCCCGTGAAGAAGGAAGTCGGCCACAATTTTCTTGCCAAGCTGGGCAAAAAAAAGCTCCGTCCTGGCGGAGTAGCCGCCACCAATTGGCTCATCCAGCAGGCACAGCTGAACAAGGACAGCCGCGTGCTGGAGGTTGCCTGCAACATGTGCACCACCTCCATTCAGCTGGCACGGCAATACCAATGCCGCATTACCGGCATCGATATGGATACCAAGGCGCTGGACAAGGCGCGGAGCAATATCCGCGAAGCCAATCTGGAGGCCTTCATCCAGGTACAGCAGGGCAATGCCATGAGCCTGCCCTTCGAGAATGAAAGCTTCGACGTCATTATTAACGAAGCGATGCTGACTATGCTGAACGGTCCCGCCAAGCAAAAGGCGGTTGCCGAATATTTCCGGGTGCTGAAGCCGGGCGGGCTGCTGCTGACCCATGATATTACCCTGACGAAGGATCAGGCGGCGGCTTCCCTGTCCGAGCTGCACCACACCATCCATGTCCGGGTGGAGCCCCTGCCAATGATGCAGTGGGAGCAGCTGTTTTACGGCGCCGGTTTTAACAAGGTCACCCATGCTTCAGGGGCTATGTCTCTCATGAAGCCCTTGGGGCTGATCCGGGATGAGGGCTTTTGGGGAGCCTTCCGCATTTTCAAAAACGGCCTGAAGGCCGAGAACCGGCAGCAATTCAAGCGTATGTATGCCTTCTTTAATACCTCCAACGGCCTAAAATACATCGCTGTCTGCAGCCGGAAGAGCATCTAACCTCCATCACGCATTTATGAAAGGAATTTTGGCTATGAAACGGAAGCCGTCATCTATATTGTCCGTCAGTTTCCTGCTTGCCCTGTCCATGGTGCTGGCAGCATGCGGTCAGCAGCAAGGCGCAAGCCCGCAAAGCTCTGCTCCTGCACCTTCAGCCGCAGCCTCAGAGGCTCCCTCCACCCTTACTGTGGGTGGACCGCCTTCTCCTCCCTCCTTGCCCATTCTGCGCATGATTGAATCCAAGGCTATGGGAGAGAACGTCAATATCGACTTTAAAACCTGGGAAAGTGTAGACAATCTCGGCGCACTGGCCATGGA
>JAQSYT010000062.1 GCA_029256065.1 Paenibacillaceae bacterium | reverse complement strand
AGATAAGCAGGGAGCTACCCAGGCTGAGAACAGCCTGATGACGACGATTGGGTATCCGCTGTAAAGCGGATAGCTTTTAGAACCTATTCAATTCGATAGACCGTTCCTGTTCATACAGGGCGGTCTATTTTTTGTTGCATTTGTTCTGGAAATAAGTGAAAGTTCGACAAAATTACACATTTTAATTAAAAATTTAATAAAATTTTAGAAAAATATGGTGAAATTCCAAAGAATTTTGTATAATGCTGGAGAATAATATTTGCATCAGGTTACATTTGATGCTGCAATAAGTTGCAAAAATCAGGATGAACACAGCAAATCCTCCAGCCGATGGAGAGCAAGCACAAAGTGAGGAAAAGACAGTGAAATTAGCAAAAACCATGAAAGCAGCTGCAACAATCGGAATTCTTACCGTATCCGCCGTTATGTTTACGGCATGTGGCGGTGATTCAGAAAGCACCGGAGGAGCAAGCTCGCCGGCTGGATCCGCTCCAGCGGCAGCAACTGCTGCAGCTTCCGCCCCGGCTGCGTCTGCTGCTGCGAAAGCCTCAGGCAAGGAGCTGAAGGCTTCGGAGAAACTGGCTCAGGAATTCGTAAATGTGATGATGAACGGCACAGATGCGGAAGCTAAGAAAAAATTCATAGCGGACAATGTGCATGACGACTTGAAGCCTTTGTTTGAGCTGCTGCCAAACGGGGAGAAAAACCCGGTGAGCCCAACCTACGAGGCTATTAAAAACCCCAAGCCTGTAGAGACGGTGAAGATCGAGGAGGATGGCCAAAAAGCAGAAGCAGTTCTCGTTCAAGGGGACAGCAAAAAAGAAGCCGTCATCTTATTGATGGACGGCAAAATCGGCTTCGCGTTTACGCCGGATAGTGCTGACGCGGATGCGAATGAAATGTATGCACAGATGAGGAAGGAATTCAAAACAGCAGCGGCAAAATAAGCAAACGCATGATGAATGCGGCGGCTGTATCAGGTAACAGGCCAAGAGAATGCTTCATTCCCTTGGCCTGCTGCAGCTTCTATACCTCGCCGCGTCCCTTCCAAATACTGTAGGCGTCGCAGAAGGTGCCGAACATGATGCCGTGATGGGGAAGATCACCCAATTAATCTCCCATCTGCCATAGATAAAGCCGCTGACCAGAAAAACACAGGTTGCCAAGGGCCAAACTACGGAAGCAACCGTACCGATCACCCGGTTTTCCTCTTTTTTTTCCTTAGTAAAATCTTCTTGCTGGAGCAGCATATTATAGCTTTCACGGATGCTGCCGTAATAAATGAACAGGAACACGGCAATCCCAACTAGAGGGAGCATGATGGATACTCCGTAGGTGGTGGATTCATCCCCAATAGCGGAAGCAATAAAAATGGCAACCGGCGAGAATACGGCAAGGCAGACGCCGGATATCAAGGAGAGGGTATAGGTTGAAGCAAATGTCTCTTTCCTGTTTTGAATCATCCGCTTCAGGGAAGGGGCAAGAATGAATTCTCCCTGCAAATATTTGTATTTCTCCAGCTTCGTGCCTGCATAGATGAAAATTCCAATGGCCGGCACAATCAGCGCAAACAAACCCGCAAGCCCCACCATATAGCCGGCATCCTCGGAAAGCCCCCAGCCGATCAGATTATTTTCCACCAAGGTAGAAATCAGCACAAGCAGAGCTACGCCCGCCAGACACATAAAAACACCGATTCCGATCAATCTGCCTGACTTTTTCTTCGTCTCCATAAAATCAAGGGCTTCTTCCTCCGTAACCTCCGGCAGCGCCGGCTCCTCTGACGGCAGGGGGATATCCAGCTCCGCCAATAATTCATCGATGTTGCCAAACTCGGAGATCACAATGCTCACTGCTTCGTTTTCCGTTTTACCTTCCTGCTTCAGGGAGAGCATCTGCCGGGTCCGGGGGAGTGATGCAAGCATGTTATCCAGATAGCTGGCGATTGTATCCATCCTGTTCACAGCTCCTTTACAAATTTGTTGACAACCTCTTGGGTAACCAGCCATTCCAGGCACTTCTCGCGGTAATAAGCCAGTCCCGATGGCGTAATGCGGTAGTAGGTAAAGTAGTTGAGAGGCCCATTTTAGAAAAAGTGTACAAAAAAACAGCCTGCAGTGGAGGCTTTAGAGACTGTCAGCTCTTTAGCCACCCTGCAGACTGCTTACGGGACGATAAATTGGACACGGGTTCCATTGGGGTACTGATCCAGCTGGTTGCTGACCCAGCTGCCTGCGCCGCGGTTGTCGGACGGATCAATATACTTGATATCCGCTCCGGCTCCGCCCTCCGCACACATGGCCATGGGCCATTCATCCCGGTCATAGCCGGTTTTGGTGGGGATTCCCTTCAGGGATTCCTTGCGGTTTTCCTCTGCTCCGTCTCTGTCGATAGTGCAGGTTGAGGATTCACCCGCAGCTATCGCTTCTTTAATATGCCGGGCCGTTTCCGGATATCGGTCTGCCGGGAAGTGAAGCGTAACAGCCTCACCCGTTCCGGTTTCGCTGCTGGTGCCGAGATCGATGTACCCGTTCTGCTGGCCATAAAAAAGGATGCCTGCAACGATCAGCAGGACGGCGATTCTGATGTATTTGTTCACGGAACGGTTTCACCTCAAGGGATATTGTAGAGGCAGCGGCTGGGAATGTAAAGACCAGGATGACTCTATGGTTGAGACCTGGCTGTGGAGGCATTACAATAATTGATAACACTGGAAATCCGGAGGAATGCTGCATGTACCACTTTACACCTGAAGAAGAGAAGAAGATTGAGGAGAGGTTCGGCCGCGCTTTTTTGGACCAAATGGGGGAAAGGCTGAATATGTGTGCCGGGCGCTGGGGGCTGGATGGGTTGGAGCTACTGCCTTCCTTCTCCGGCAATTGTGTATTTACCTGTGAGTCTGCCGGATTCGGAAAGGCCATCCTGAAGCTGGGTCCTTCGGGCAGAGAACGGAGTACAGAAGCGTTGGCGCTGCAAGAATACAACGGCGGGCGGTTTTGTAGACTGTTTGCCGCCGATCCGGCCCTGGGGGCCATTCTGGAGGAGCGTATTCTTCCGGGAATCCCGTTGCGGGAGGAGCCGTCCTTGGCAAAAAGATTATCCGTCTACTCCGGTTTGGTTACCGGCTTGCATAAGGAGCCTGCCGATCCCGGGGCATATCCCACGTATTT
Source organism: Paenibacillaceae bacterium (assembly GCA_029256065.1). GTDB lineage: Bacteria > Bacillota > Bacilli > Paenibacillales > NBRC-103111 > Paenibacillus_AR. The sequence goes on along the minus strand of JAQSYT010000062.1, from coordinate 15,825 downwards.
GGATTGGGTCACCCGCATTGCCGGTTACATGCTAGGCCGGGAGGAGTACCTGGAGCTTAGCAGCCATATGCAAAAAGCGGAGGCTCTCTGCCGGACACTCTGGATCGTTTACCCCCGGCAGCTTCTGCTCCACGGCGATTTGCACCATGACAATATCCTTCTGAATGAAAGCGGCGCTTACCGGATTATCGATCCCAAGGGTGTGGTGGGCGATCCGGTGTTTGATATTCCCCGGTTTATTCTCAATGAAACGGAGGAAGAGGTCACACCCGATACATATGGCCGGTTAAACACAGTCATCACCAGTCTGGCTGTTCAATTGGATGTGCCGGAGGCAGTCATCCGCCAGGTCTTCTATATAGAGACAGCTATGTCCCAATGCTGGAATGTGGAAAGCGGCATGACTCCGTCGCTGGCGCATGTGGAGCTGGCGGAGAGACTAATGCTGGAGCAGGAAGAGTAAAGATCTGCTCATATTTGAGAGAATACGCTTGAGCCATGAGGGCTTAGGCGTTTTTTTTATGGGAAAATAGAGGTTTGTGCGCATATGTGATTATTTGTGAGAGAAAATTTATAATAAAGCGCTTTACAAAATAATAATGATCATATAATATCATAAGTGAGAACAAACGATCACAACTATCTCACGAAAACAATAAAATGACTGCAAATGAGCATGCTAGATTCAGGAGGTGAGGCCACCTTGTTATTTGAAGAAGAACGCAAGCAGCAGATAAGCGATTATATACAACATGCCGGACGGGCATCCGTCCAGGAGCTGGCCCAGTTTTATCAGGTGTCGGAATCCACTGTCAGACGGGATTTGAAGGATCTGGAGGAAAGCGGGCTGGTCAGACGCACCCATGGAGGTGCGGTAGCCATTATCCAGGCGGATAATAACGAACCATCCTTCGTGGAGAAGGAGGACCGCTTCAGCCTTCAGAAGGAAGCCATTGCCCGTGAAGCCGCGGTGCTGGTCCGGGAAGGGGATACCATTATCCTGGATTCCGGCACGACCACCTATTATCTGGCCAAAGCTATTAAGGCCGTTCCCCGCCTAACGGTAGTCACCAACTCCATCGTGGTTGCCCAGGAGCTGGCCCAGCAGTCCAATATCAGCCTGGTGCTGACCGGCGGAACAGTGCGCTCAGAAACGCTGGCGATGGTCGGTCCTATGGCGGAGCGGGCGCTGGAGCAGCTGAGGGTGGATAAAACCTTCCTGGCCATCAACGGTATAGATCCGGTTGCCGGACTGACCACTCCAAGCATTACCGAAGCGGAAATGAAGCGCAAAATGGTTCATGCCGGCAGGGAAGTTATTCTGCTGGCAGACCACAGCAAATACGGGAAATCCGTTTTTGCCAAGGTGGCGGATTTGAAGGATATCGACCGTCTGATTGCCGATTCTCTTCTGCCCGAAACCGCCAAGCAGGAGCTGGAGGAAGCAGGCGTACAGCTGACCATTGCGGCGGAAAAAGGAGAATGATCCATGAACCCTTCAGTAGTTACTGTAACCATGAATCCGGCTGTGGACAAAACAGTCAATGTAGAAAAGATAGAGCTTGCCGGGCTGAACCGGATCAAGGATGTCCGGATTGACGCGGGAGGCAAAGGAATTAATGTGGCCAAGGTCCTGGCCGGCTTCGGGGTGAGATCAGCCGCATTGGCTGTAGCCGGCGGCTACCAAAGCAGTCTGCTCCGGGATAAGCTGGAGCAGGCCGGCATTGCCTGCAGCTTCGAGGAGGCAGAGGGTGAAACCCGGGTCAACCTGAAGGTGGTGGACGAGAGCACCAGGCAAACCACAGAGTTTAATGAGCAAGGCATTCAGGTGAATGCGGGGATTCTGGAGCGCTTCACCACCCGGTTTGCCGATGCTCTTGACGGTACCGCTTACGCCGTAATCGGAGGCAGTCTGCCTCCGGGAGCGCCGGCAGGGTATTACCGGACGCTGATCGACGCCGCCCGGAAGCGGAAGGTGTCAGTGATCCTTGACGCGGATGGGCCTGCCTTTGCCGAGGGTTTAGAAGCGCAGCCCTACGCCATCAAGCCCAATCTCCACGAGCTGGAGCTTTATTTTGGGCACAGGCTGGAGGATGATAAAGCACTGGTGTCGGCTGCCCGGGAGCTAATCCGGAACAAGGGCGTGACCCTGGTGCTGGTGTCCATGGGCGGCGACGGCTCTATTCTTATCAGTGCAACAGAGGCATACCGGGCAAGGCCGTTTCCCATTCAGCCTCTGAGCACGGTTGGTGCAGGAGATTCTATGGTGGCTGCCATGGTATACAGCCTGCTTGGCGGACGGACGCTGGAGGAGATGGCCAGAATCACCTCGGCTGCGGGCACCATCACCGCATCAAAACCCGGCACACAGGTTTGCGGCATTGAAGAAGTGGAGGCAAAGCTGGGCTTGGTCGAGTTAACCGTTATGTAACCTTTATCCATATGAGTGTTGATCTCATGATTATAAGAAGGGGATGATTGTTTATGAAAAAGCTGTTAGCTGTCACTGCCTGCCCCACCGGCGTAGCCCATACCTATATGGCTGCGGAATCGCTTCTGAAGAAAGCCCGGGAGATAAATGTCGACATTAAAGTGGAGACCCGCGGTGCTGTTGGTGTTGAGAATGAGTTGTCCGATGCGGAAATCGCTGAAGCCCATGCCATCATTATTGCGGCGGACACGGATGTGCTGGAGTCCCGTTTTGCCGGGAAGCCGGTGGTGAAGGTGCCGGTGGCGCAAGCCATTAAGAATCCTGCCGGCCTTATTGAGGAAGCGCTGAATTTGCAGGCTGCCCCTGCAGGTGCCTCGACTGGCCTGTCGGAGCAGGTGGAGAAGGCTAAGGCAGAGCGCGGCGCAGCCCGGAAGGGAGCCTACAAGCATCTGATGACCGGTGTCTCCGCCATGCTGCCCTTGGTTGTGGCCGGAGGTCTCCTGATTGCGCTGTCCTTTGTATTCGGTATTAATGCTTTTAATGAAGAAGGTACTCTTGCCGCTGCATTGATGAAGATAGGCAGTGGAGCAGCGTTCCAGATGATGGTGCCCATTCTGGCCGGCTTTATCGCCTTCTCCATTGCTGAGAAGCCAGGGATGGCCCCAGGTCTTGTAGGTGGTGTGCTGGCTTCCCAAATCGGCGCCGGCTTCCTCGGCGGTATTGTCGCCGGCTTCCTGGCTGGTTATGTGGCCAAATGGATGAAGCAATATATCAAAATGCCCCGTAATCTGGAGGGGTTGAAGCCGATTCTGATTATTCCCCTTCTGGCCACCGGCATTACCGGCCTAATGATGATTTATGTGATTGGTGAACCGATTAAATATGTTATGGATGGCCTTACGGGCTGGCTGCAAACACTTGGTACCACCAACGCCATCCTGCTTGGTCTGATTCTGGGCGCTATGATGGCCTTTGATATGGGCGGGCCGTTGAATAAAACTGCCTACACCTTCTCGGTAGGCCTGTTGGCCAGCAATGTCTACGGCCCTATGGCTGCCGTGATGGCAGCAGGCATGACGCCTCCTCTGGCGCTGTGGCTGGCCACGCTGATTGCCAAGAACAAATTTACCGCTGAGGAGCGGGATGCAGGCAAGGCAGCTTCTGTGTTGGGTTTGGCCTTTATCACCGAAGGAGCCATCCCCTTTGCCGCCGGTGACCCGTTCCGGGTGATTCCTTCGATTATCGCCGGCTCCGCAGTAACCGGAGCCATGTCCATGATGTTCGATATTACGCTTCGCGCCCCCCATGGCGGCGCCTTCGTCCTGGCTATTCCCAATGCCGTCAACCACGTGGCTTGGTATGCGTTGTCCATTATTGTCGGCACACTGGTTTCGGCAATATTGCTGGCCATTCTCAAAAAACCGCTGCAATCGCAAAACGCTTAAAGCCTTTCACCGGCAGCCTGTCCGCATTTCCGCAGGAGCTAGTATAAGAAAGGCCTGCACCGGACATATAATCTTTAGCCGTATGCGCGTCCAAACCAATCAACCAGGAGGGTAATTCCATGACCATAACCGAGCTGTTAAATCCCAAATCCGTATTGATCCCCTTATCCGCCCAGTCCAAGGAGGAGGCCATCGGCCTCCTGGTGGACAGTCTTGCCGCAGGCGGCAGCGTAAGTGATAAGGCCGCTTATCTGGAGGCTGTCCTGCAAAGAGAAGCCACCGGCTCCACCGGCATCGGCTTCGGCGTTGCTATTCCCCACGGCAAGTCCCCCGGGGTTGCCAAGGCTGGGATTGCTTTTGCCAAGCTGGCCCAGCCGCTGGAATGGGCTTCGCTGGACGGCAAACCCGTCCAGGCTGTGTTTATGATCGCCGTTCCCCAAGAAGCGGCGGGCAACGAGCATTTGAAGATTCTCATCGCTATTTCCCGCAAGCTCATTGATGAGGAGTTCCGCGGCAAGCTGCTGGCCGTTGCGGATTATGAAGACCTGGCCAGACTGCTGGCTGCCATATAAGATTTCGGATAAAGGGAGGATTTCCTATGCAGCAAAAACAAGTGACCATCAAAAATGAAGCGGGCTTCCATATCCGTCCGGCCCAATTGTTTTCGGAAAAAGCAGGAACTTTCCAATCGTCCATTGCCGTTAAGCCGGAAGGACAGGACGCGGATATCGATGCCAAAAGCATCCTAGGTTTGATGACACTGGGTTTGTCCAAGGGTGCGGTTATGATCATATCGGCGGAGGGCTCCGATGAGGAGGCCGCTGTGGAGACGCTGTCCCGGCTTGTTGAGGAAGGCTTCGGCGAAGCGTAAGACAGGAGGTGAAGGGCATGACATCCACAATTATTAAAGGCCTAGGTGTCTCCGAAGGCATCCGGATGGGCAAAGCATTTGTGTATGCCCCACTGAAGCTGGGGGGCAGGGCTGAGCGCAAGACGGATGCTCCCGAAGCGGAGCTGGAAAAACTGCGTCAGGCCAAGGCTCGCTGCCTGGAGGAGCTGGCCGGTCTCATTGAACAGGCGCGGCGTAAGCTGGGGGAGGAGAAGGCGGGCATCCTGAAGGGGCAGGTCAGCTTCCTGAACGATCCGACCTTTTTCCCGCCCATGGAGCAGCTGGTTCTGAAGGAAGGCTGGAGCGCTGAAACAGCGGTTTCGCGCATTGCCCTGCAGATCGCCGGCATATTCGAAAAAATGGACAATGCCTATATGCAGGAACGGGCAGCCGATATTAAGGATGTAGGCAGCCGTCTCCTGGCCCAGGTTCTGGACCATCAGGGAGCACGATTGTCAGATATCCGCGGGGAAGTGGTGCTGGTGGCCGATGATCTTACCCCGTCAGATACGGTACAGCTTGACCGCTCCCTGGTGCAGGGCTTTATCACCCGCATCGGCGGCAAAACCTCCCATACGGCCATCCTTGCCCAGTCTTTGGGGATTGCCGCGGTGCTGGGAGTAGGGGATAGCTTGGGTGACATTCATAATGGAGATTGGGTGATCTTGAACGGCTCCACCGGCGAATGCATCATACGGCCGGACGAGGCTGTGCGGGGCAGTTATGCCAGGCTTATGGAGGAGGAGCAGGCTGAACGTGAGCGGCTGGCTGCCTTTGCCAACCGGCCTGCAGCTACTACCGACGGCTTCCGGGTGGAGATTGCCGCCAACATCGGCACTCCTGCCGAGGCTGAAGGATTGTTGGCCAAAGGTGCAGAGGCGGTAGGACTGTACCGGACAGAATTCCTGTTTATGGGCAGCAGCACCATGCCCGGCGAGCAGCTCCAGTTTGAGGCCTACAAGGCTGTGGCCCAGTCCATGGAAGGTAATCCTGTAGTCGTCCGTACGCTGGATATCGGCGGAGACAAGGAGCTGCCGTATCTGGAGCTGCCCAAGGAGATGAATCCGTTCCTTGGCTACCGGGCCATCCGGCTTTGCCTGGACCGGCAGGAGCTGCTGCGCACCCAGCTGCGGGCGGTGCTCCGGGCCAGCGCCTTCGGTAATCTGAAGGTGATGTTCCCCATGATCTCCGGGCTGGGGGAATGGCGTCAGGCGAAGGCGGTTTATACTCAGGTCCGGGCAGAGCTGGAGGCCGAGGGAGTTCCCATGGCGGATAAGGTGGAGCTTGGCATTATGGTGGAGATTCCATCCGCCGCGGTGCTGGCTCACAGCTTTGCCAAGGAAGTGGATTTTTTCAGCATCGGCACCAATGATCTGGTCCAATACACAGTAGCGGTGGACCGGATGAACGAAAAGGTATCCTACCTGTATGATTATTTCCACCCCGCGGTGCTCCGGCTGATCAAGAATGTGATTGACGCGGCCAATGCCCACGGCAAGTGGGCCGGTATGTGCGGCAGCATGGCCGGCGAAAGGCTGGCGGCGCCGCTGCTCCTGGGGCTTGGTCTCCATGAATGGAGCATGTCCCCGGGCTCCATCCATAAGGTCAAGGAAACGGTGGCCGGATGCAGCCACGCTGCTTGTGTGAAGCTGGCTGAGCAGATTCTTGAGCTGGAGACACCTGAAGAGGTCCGCGCGGCACTTACGGCTTTTCTGAAGTAAATTTTCTGAAGTAAATAGGAAAAAACCACGATCCGCCTGCTCATGGGAGTATGGCGGATTTGTGCCAATCACCTGAGAGCTTGTGAAAAAAGTGACAAACTTTATTCCCATTTCTCATTGGCTGTTTTATAATAAATACAAAAAATCCCTCTAAGGTGACCAGGTGGTTTGAAGCGTATTCCGCTTCCTTTTGGGGGGCCTCACGTATGAAAATGCGCCTTGCTGTATTTTTTGAAAATACCAATTGAAATGGGTGATCCTGAGTATGAGACTGGAGCGGGATGTGGTTGTCACCTGCTGCGCGAATGCGCATGCGGAAACGGTATCGGAGCTGGTGCAGGAGGCATGGCAGTCTGCCGGTCTGGAGAATTCCGGCGAATTCAGCTGGGAGCGGGTTATCCGGGATATGCCCCAGCGGTTAAGTTACGTGGCAATCCTGCAGCATAAAGTGGTGGGTGTGGTGATTCTGACCCAAGGGGATTCGGGCATCTCCTGTATTGAAGCGTTGTGCGTGGCTCCTGAGTTCCATGGGCAAGGCATTGGGGAGCTGTTGATTGAAACGGCGGAAAAACGCGCAGGCGAGCTGGGGGCCAAACGGATGAGCATTTCCGGACGGCTTGCCAATTCCGGCTTCTTCCGCAGATACGGGTACCAGGCTGCAGCCGGCCAAGCACTGCTGGAGAAAGCATTGGCTTAAATAGGTGAGGCGAAAACGGCCTAGCGGAACTCAGCGACTCTTAAAGCGGTAAAATCGGCCTTTTGATTCGCTAACGGAACTCACAGCCTCTTACAAGGCGTTAACTCCCCTTTTCCAGGAGAATCGTCCTGGCTAAGGTCCTCTGAGTTCCGTTGTCATTTTAGTTTCGGCTTTTTTTTGCTTTTAACGGTTCCCCAGTTCCGTTACAAATCCGGCGCATCACATCGAAAAGCCCTTATCCGCAAGCCTTGACGGCTTGAACGGATAAGGGCTCTTGGCGTATTCCCTTTTATCTCCTGCTGCTGCTCTCTAAAGTTCGTCTATAGATGCAGTGTACCGGAGAAAGCTTAAAAACAGATGAATGAATCCTGAAGGTTTGCTTAAAAATGGCCTTGTCCGGTTGAGTTAGCCCAGCACAACCTCCACCTGATACACGCCACCGTCCGGGAATACAGGCAGAATGTTGCCCTCCACAGGCCGTCCGTCTACGGTGACAGTGCGGACGCCGCAGGATACATGCTCCGGATTCTTAACCTCTATGACGTAGGTGCTGCCCCGGAACTCCCGGGTAATGGTGTAGCCGTCCCACTCCGCCGGAATGCAGGGGTCCACCTGCAGGCCGCTAAAGTCCGGTTTAATGCCGAGAATAGCTTGAGTGATGGCAATATAGTTCCAGGCGGCTGTACCGGTCAGCCAGGAGTTCTTGGCTTCGCCGTGGCGCACCGCATCCTTACCCGCAATCATTTGGGAATAGACATAGGGCTCCATCTTGTGGATTTCGCTAATGTCCTCCAGATAGGCGGGGGCGATTTTGCGGTAGACCTCAAAGGCTCTGTCTCCACGGCCAAGCACGGTTTCCGCGATCATAATCCAAGGGTTGTTATGGCAGAAAATCCCAGCATTTTCCTTGTAGCCAGGCGGATAAGAGGAGATTTCCCCCAGATTCAGATAGTAGGTGGAATAAGGCGGGTTTTGCAGCACAATGCCGTAAGGCGTTTCCAGACGTTCCTGAACGGACTCCAGCGCCTTCAAGGCTGAGCCATCCTCTGCGCCGATGCCGGCCATGACGCATATGCCTTGGGGCTCAATGAAAATTTGGCCCTCGGCATTCTCCTTGCTTCCTACCTTATCGCCAAAGTGGTCATAAGCCCGCAGGAACCAATCCCCGTCGAAGCCATGTGCCATAGTGGTATTGCGCATTTCTTGGATGGCTGCTTCGGCTGCTTCCGCTTCTCCGTCCAGACCGCGGCTGCGGCACAGAGCGGCGAAGTCCGGTCCGGTGAACACGAACAGGCCCGCGATAAAGACTGATTCCGCCACACGGCCGTCGATGTTCCCGGTGGTCTGGAAGGACTCGCCCGGCTCCTTGGAGAAGCAGTTCAGGTTCAGGCAGTCATTCCAGTCCGCCCGCCCGATCAGCGGCAGCCCATGGGGCCCAAGATTGTGGATGACATGATAGAAGGAGCGCTTCAGATGCTCGAATAAGGATGCCGTATTGTCCGGGTTGGAGTCGAAGGGAACCTCTTCATCCAGAATGCTGAAGTCTCCCGTCTCCTTAATATACGCCGCCGTACCCACAATGAGCCATAGGGGGTCGTCGTTAAAGCCGCCGCCAACCTCGTGATTGCCTTTTTTGGTCAAAGGCTGGTACTGGTGATAAGCGCTGCCGTCCTCGAACTGGGTAGAGGCAATATCGATGATCCGCTCTCTGGCGCGTTCGGGTATTTGATGGACAAAGCCAAGCAGATCCTGGTTAGAATCCCGGAAGCCCATACCCCGGCCGATGCCCGATTCGAAATAAGAAGCGGAGCGGGACATGTTGAAGGTGACCATACATTGATACGGGTTCCAAATGTTGACCATCCGCGCCAGCTTTTCGTCGCCGGATTGCAGCGCATATTTGCCCAGCAGGCGGTCCCAATATGCGGCCAGATCGGCTAGGGCCCGGTCCACGGCTCCATCGCTGGGGAAACGGGCCATCATTTCATAAGCGCGGGATTTGTTGATGACCCCAGGCTTTTCCCATTTCTCTTCTTCGGGATTTTCCACGTAGCCCAGCACGAATACCAAGGACTGCTCTTCGCCGGGGGCGAGGGTCAGCTTGAAGGAATGGGAGCCTACCGGGCACCAGCCGCTGGCTACGGAATTGAAGGACTCACCGTTTGCTACCGCATCGGGCTGGTCGAAGCCATTATAGGCGCCAAGGAAGGTGTCCCGGTCTGTGTCAAAGCCGTCAAAGGGCCGGTTAACCGAGAAGAAGGAGAAATGATTCCGGCGTTCCCGGTATTCCGTCTTGTGGTAGATGGCATTGTCTTCCACCTCCACCTCGCCGATGCTTAAATTCCGCTGAAAGTTGGTCATATCGTCATAAGCGTTCCACAAGCAGAACTCGATGAAAGAGAAAAGGGTGACGGTTTTGGTGGTGCTGCCGGTGTTCTTCACCTTAACCTGATAAACCTCCCCGTTGAAGCCTAAGGGGATAAAGGCCAGCTGACTCACACGGATGCCGTTGCGTTCACCGGTGATGGAGGTATAGCCTAAGCCATGGCGGCATTCATAGGAATCCAAGTCCCGCTTTACCGGCATCCACCCCGGCGTCCAGTAATCGCCGTTGTCATGCAGGTAGAAGTAGCGTCCTCCGTTGTCCAGGGGGACATTATTATAGCGGTAGCGGGTCAACCGCCGTAAACGCGCGTCCCGGTAAAAGCAATAGCCTCCGGAAGTGTTGGAGATCAGGCCGAAAAAGTTCTCGTTTCCCAGGTAATTGATCCAGGGATAGGGGGTTTGGGGAGTTGTAATCACGTATTCTTTGCGCTGGTCGTCAAAATGTCCGAATTTCAAAGAGCTCGACTCCTTTCGGGATGGAAGGATTTATGATAAACAGGCGTTTTGTGAACGCGCGTTTATTTCGAGGTGAAAGCTCCATATCCTTATCCCGTCTATGCGCGGAATGGAGTATGGAGAAGTAAACCGAAGCGGATTTCCGCGTTCAAAGCGCTTAGCATATATGAAGCCTACGCTAAAATAGGGCCTATCCTGCAAAAGTGCAGTTATTTTCCGGTTGTTTGCTCTATTTGGGGGTTTTAACTGCAAAAATGCAGTTACTTCTTGCCGTTATCGCCAAAAGAGGCTAAAATCGCAAAATTAACTGTATTTTTGCAGGATGAGCTATAGCAGTCAGCTTCATTTCCGAAAAAAAACTGCACTTTTGCAGTTTGAGCCGCCGTAGAGGGTGGGCGCCACAGTCCCCGTTCTGGCCGAACGGGTTGAATATTTGACAGGAGCTTTAACCGCCCGGCTTTTCCCGGCTCACAGCCTGGCAGGAGCCGCGTTGGACGAATTCGGCGGGGAAGCTGACTGTCTCGAAGCTGGAGCCGCTTTTTTTCTGCTGCATGCGGCTGATGGACTCTACTGCCGCCCGGGCCATCTCGTAGATGGGCAGCCGGACGGTGGTCAGGCCCGGAGTGAGCAGGGAGGCGGAGGGCACATCGTCATAACCCGCCAGGGAAATATCCTTCGGCACCCGGATGCCGTGGCGGGTGAACGCCTGCAGCGCCGAGATGGCCATGTCGTCATTGGCGCAGAACAGCGCCGTGGGCAGTCTGCGGTCGCGTGCCAGCCGTTCGGCTTCGGCGTAAGCGGCATCCTTCAGAAATTGGCCCTGCAGTATGAATTCCTCCCGCATGGACAGCCCATGCTGGCTAAGCGCCGATTCATAGGCCTTGAAGCGCTCCCGGCCGGAATACGTATCAGGACGACCGGCCAGAATGCCGATTTCTCTGTGACCCAGTCCGATGAGATGCTCCATTACCGCCATAGTGCCTTCATAATCCATGGAATTCACCACTGCCAGCTTGCTTTTGTTCAAGCGGCTGCTCATAATCTCGGCAATGTCGTAGTCGATGAGCACAATGGGAGCCTGAAGCTCCGCCAGCTCGCTGACCATTTGCGGATTGCTCCCCGAGCCGACAATAACCCCGCCGTCAATGCGCTTCTGCAGAAATGCCTGCTTCACCCGGAGGAAATCCTCCGGTGAATAAACCGTATGGATCAGCACATAGCTGCCCTTGGCATTAGCATGATCCGTCACCGCATCCACGAACCGGGCGAAATAACTGTTGTCGTAGATGCGGTTGACCTCGGGCCGTTCGGCGGTGCTGACCACAAACAGGCCGATGGTATCTGTTCCTTTGCCTGCCAGTACACGGGCGGAGGTATTGGGCTCGTAATGATGCTCCTCGATCACCTTCAGCACCCGCTGCCGGGTTTCCTCCGGTACGTTGGAATAATTGTTGATCACACGGGAGACGGTGCTTCTGGAGACACCCGCCAGCCTGGCGATATCCTCACTGCGCATGTGCTGGAATGCCCCTTTCGTGAACGCGCGTTTACAAGGTTATTGTAACCATTCCCGGAAGCGCTGGCAACAACTTTTTCTCGCGCAGCCATTCATGCTGTGTTTCCCGCCGCACTGAAGACCGATGACAAGCCGGAGAAGGAATTTGAAACTGTCTTTGCCGGTTTCGAGGCTTCCAAAATACCATCCGCCTGCGGCATAGATCCGCGTTATTTCAAGATAGCTGCGGTAAATTGAAGTCTCAGGAAGCTGCTGTCCGATCTTAAGGGAAGCGGCGCAGAACCACAACCGGCGGTAAAATGTTCATCTGGACGTTTTTGGAAAACCGTGGCATGATGATACCAGGAGCGGCAGAACATCGCTTTTTCACCTGTGTGACAGCGCATACAATTCATGGCTGCCATGGTATCTGATACCCGAATTTACATTCATACCCGCAGCAGGGCCGGCCATTCCTGAAGGCAGGGCAATGCTCCGGCTCCATTCCCCAAGGGAGGACCCTCCATGAAATGGTACCACTCCGTGAGGCTGAAAATTATTCTGGGCTTTGCCATTGTCATTGTGCCCATCGTGGTTTTCCTGTTCTACAATAACATGTATTCCATCCGGATTGTCCGCGAGCAGATCTCCAGCAACTACGACAACCTGCTGCAGCAATATGTCCAGAGCACGGACCAGATGCTGAACGAAACCAGCCTGTTTCTGTACCGTTTTGTCAACGATCCGGATTTCACCACCCTTTATGCCTTCGGCACCACTTCTAATGAATACTATTTGACCAAAATCCGCATCATGAGCAAGCTCACCTCCGGCATCGGCTACTTCAACGTCACCAGCTCTATCTTTATTTATTCTCCGGTTTACAAGGATTTGCTGCTGGCCAGCTCCGATGACCACAACCGCCAGACCCGCAACATTACCCAGATGGCCGATGCGCTGGCGCAAAATGGCGATGGCAGATGGCATCTGGTGCAGACCCCGGACGGTTACGCTATGGTGATCGTCGCGCAGATTTCCTCTGAGCTGATTGCCGGTGTTCTGGTGCACCCGGACAAGCTTGTCGCTCCCCTGCGGAACTGGAATCTGGGACCGGGCGGAGAGGTTGTAGCCATGGACAGCAGCCATAAGCTCCTCTCCAATACCCGTATCAGCGCCGATATCTGGGGCCGGTATGCGGAGAAGAAGGCTACCCAAAAAGGAAATTATCTCCTGATTGACGATGCCAGGCTCAGTGAAAAAATGCTGCTGGTCAAGGCGGATTCGGGAGCAACCGGCCTCCGTCTTATGCTGGCTATTCCGGAAACCACTATTCTCCGGGGATTGCCCTTTTTTCAGAAGGCGATTTATGTGACTCCCTTCGGCGTATTGGTTGTCCTGTTTATATATTTCCTGGTTCTCCAGCGGATTCTGGTAGGGCCCTTCTCGGCACTGGTCAAAGGCATGCGGCGCATCGGCCAGGGCAAGCTGGATACCCGGCTGCCTACCGCCCGCAAGGGGGAATTTGCTTATGTCATGGCGGTCTTCAACGACATGGCCGATCAGATCCGCTCCCTCAAGATCAATGTCTACGAGGAAAAGCTGCGGGTGCAGCAGGCGGAATACAAGCATCTGCAGGTGCAGATCAACCCGCATTTTTATATGAACAGCTTGAACATCGTTTATAACCTGGCGGTGTTGAAGGACTACCAGACGTTGAAGAAGCTGGCTCTCCATCTGGCGGATTATTTCCGTTTCACCGTCCACAGCAACCGGCCCCATATTACACTGGACGAGGAGCTGAAGCATGTGGCCAACTATATGGAAATCCAGCGGCTCCGGTATCCCGACAATCTTGTTTTTGAGATTAGCGTCAGTGATGAGCTGAAGGAGGCAGCCATTCCGCCGCTATCCATCCAGCCCTTCACCGAAAATGCGGTGATCCACGGGTTCAAAAACCGGAACCAGCCTTTCCACTTGTATATCCAAGCGCACATTATTGAGCATGAAGGAGCGCGGGAGGCGCGGATCTCCATCCGGGATACGGGAGTGGGCTTCTCTGCAGAATGGCTGGAGAAATTCGCCGGAACCGACTGGCGGACCATCCAGGATGAGCATGTGGGAATTTGGAACGTGATCCGGCGGTTATCTATTTTTACAGACGATAAAGCAAGTGTCATACTCCGGAATGCGGAAAGCGGCGCAGAGGTGCTCATTGTGCTGCCCTTGGAAACCAGACTTGAGAAAGGCGGCGAGGATCATGTACAACGTGCTTCTGGTGGATGATGAGAAATATGCGGTCAAAGGGCTGGCAGCGGGAATGGATTGGGAGGCGCTGGGGATTACGGCGGTGATGGAGGCCTATGATGTGGGCCAGGCCAAGGAGCTTCTCTCCGAACGGGAGGCGGATATTGTGATCCTGGATATTGAAATGCCAGGGCAGTCCGGCCTGAATCTGGCGGAGTGGCTGAGAGAGCAGCACCCCCATGCAGAGGTGATCTTTCTTACCGGACACGCCAATTTCAATTACGCCCAGCAAGCGCTCTCCATGGGAGCGTTCCGCTATCTGCTGAAGCCGGTGGACCATGAGCGGCTGGCGGAGATAATTCTGCAGCTGCTGGACAAAATCCGCTCTGAGCGTGAGATGCAGGACTACCGCAGCGTGTACCGGAAGTATTACAGCCTGTGGGAAAGCCAAAAGCCCCTTCTGGTGGAGCGGTTCTGGCAGGAGGTAATCCAAGGGCGCACCGCCTTCTTAAGCGGGAAACTGGATGCCGCCCTCCGTCAATACGATATTCCTCTGGCTGCAGAGGACCGGTTGTTTCCGGTGCTGATCAGCATTGAGCAATGGCAGCAGGATTTCGGCGCACGGGATGAGGAAATTATGGAATATGCCATCCGCAAGGCTGCCGAGGAGCTGGTGCTGGACGGAAGCCCCGGGATGGTTGTGGGGGAGCGGAGCGGCAGCGGGCTGATCCTGTTCTACCGGTCTGCCGCCGGAGAAGCGGAAGCGGCGGCGGAGGGGGCGACGCTGGAGGAAAAATGCATGTCCTTCATCCAATCCTGCAATGAATATTTCCACTGCCGGCTGTCCTGCTATATCGGCGGGGAGGTGGGTATAACCGGTCTGGAGGAGGCTTACCAGCGTCTTCTGGAGGCGGAGCGGGCCAATGTTACCCGGACCAACAGCGTGATTATTCCCAGTGCGGCAGGTAAACCCGCCACCCGGCCCGCACCACCGCCGCCCCTGGCAGAGTGGGCGCTGCTCCTGGACAACGGGGGCAGAGGAGAATTGACGGAGCAGTTGAACAGGTATTTCAGCCGTCTGGAAAAGGAAGAGCTGTCCGTGGAAACGCTGCAGGCTGTTTATTTTGGGCTGGCCCATCTTTGTTTGGATTCCGCCGTAAAGAAGGGCGTTTCACTGGGTGAAGCCCTGGATGGCAGAGAAGAGGCCATGACCCTGTCCCCCGTCAAGTCCTTGGCGGCTCTGCGGCAATGGTGCGGCCGCCTCCTGGAGCAATATTGGACTGGTGCGGCTGTTCACGGAGAGCCGCACCAGCAGTCCTCCATCATCGCCAAGATCAAGGAGTTTGCCCAGCAGCATCCCCAGGAGGAGCTGGGCAGAGAGCAGCTGGCATCCCATGTGTTTTTAAATCCCGCTTATCTGTCACGGCTGTTCCGCAAGGAAACCGGCCAGTCCCTGACAGAATATGTGCTGGAGGTAAAGATCGGACATGCCCGCCGCCTTCTGGAGGAATCCAACCTCAAGGTGGGTGCGGTGGCGGAGGCCATCGGCTACACCCATTTTTCCTATTTTGCCAAGCTGTTTAAAAAAATGACGGGTCTTTCCCCCCATGAATACCGCAAAAAACACCGCCGTTTGCCCTAGGGGCTGTCTTCAAACGCCAAGGGACGCCGCCGCTTCCGCTCCTGAACAGGAGGGGGCGGTTTTTTGTTTTTGGAAA
Organism: Paenibacillaceae bacterium; assembly: GCA_029256065.1. Classification (GTDB taxonomy): domain Bacteria; phylum Bacillota; class Bacilli; order Paenibacillales; family NBRC-103111; genus Paenibacillus_AR. Next base: position 344 of record JAQSYT010000062.1, on the reverse strand, counting down.
AGAGGGCATGGGCATATGCGGCTGCTGCGGGCCGGGACTAGAGTCTGGTAAGGTGGAGGATGAGCTGCCTGATGGGGGGCACGTTTAAGCTGATGGAGGCGGAGACTAGAGTCTGATGTTCGCGGACAGAGCATCCGTTATTTTCTTCAAAATAGGCTTTTTCTGATTTCCGCGGACTGACGATCCGTTGTTTTGCTCCAGAAGCATGGATACACCCTGTTTTTTCACATATAACGGTTTCTGTGTCACTGGCGTTGCATCGAGCCTAACATGGCGAATGAAGGCAAAAAAAGGTAGCCAAAACGAAAAGAATCTCCTAATGTTGTGTGTAGAAGGTTACCCCT
>JAQSYT010000061.1 GCA_029256065.1 Paenibacillaceae bacterium | reverse complement strand
CCGGAGGCCGGCAAACTCATGCAGCCGGACGATCAAGCCGCTGCCGTCCTCCGCCTGCTTCACCGCGTCCACCGCCACATGTGCATTTTCTCCGGGAAAGCCGCCGCTGCCGATACAGACCACGGGCTGAAGGGCCTTATCCGGGCATACGCCCTCTGCCGCAATCAGCGGACTGTTCAGGAAGGCGGCCTCCATGGCTGTTTCTCCGCATACCCAGTCCCCTTCATGGGGCAGCAGCGCATAGGTAAACAGGTGACTGCCCTGATCCGCCGTTTCGTCGGGATTGATGGCGGATTTAATGAGGGAAAGGCGCAAAACATTGTCCTTGATGTCATAGCCGTATTTGCAATCATTCAGAAGGCTTACCCCGTGCCTGCGTTCGGACAGATCCGCCCATTGGTGGCCTACCGTCTCGAAGCGGGCATAGTCCCAGCTGGTATTCCAATGGGTGGGGCGCTTCACATTGCCGAACTGGATATCGTAGGTGGCCTCCGTCGCGCGGACATCCACAGGGAAGGCCGCCTTCAGCAGCTGCTGCCGCTCCTGCCAATCCACTCTGGTCGCAAAATCAATTCTGCGGCTATGGACATACACCCTCATGTCCTGGACAATGACGGAATCCATGTAGCGCCATTGGAAACGGACCACAGCAGTGAGCGGGCCGTTTTCCAACAGGGACACTGAGGTCAGCTCCGTAATTTCACGCATTTTTTGCTGGTAAAAGAGGTCGATATCCCAGGCGTCAAACATCTTGGGCTTATCCTCGAACACCTGAAGGACATTGCCCCGCTGTCCGGCCGCCAGCACCTCACGGTCGGCAGCCCGGTCCCATATCCGGGTCAGCTGGCCATTGGCATTCCACTCCAATTCATAGTGGGGCGTAGCCAGCGCGCCCTCGCTCCAGCGGAAGGGAAGAACGGCAGGCTGACCGGATTGGGGTACACTTTCCTTTTGGAAGAAAATCGTCTTGCCCCCCAGAGCCGGAAGCCCCTCCACTTGAACCAGCCATTGCCCCTCCACGTATTGGGCCTTGAGGATTTGTCCGTCCGCACCGGTCCACTGTCCCTGCAGGGTTACTTCAGTGGAGACGGGGACGGCAGCCAGCCCGGTTCTCATGAAAGAGGTGCTGTTGAACACACTATAGCCTACTTTCACGCCGGTGGAGATGTGAGCCCGTGTCCCTGCTCCGGCTTCCGCCAATCGGTCTAACGCCCCATCCAGCACCTCCCGGCCCAGCCGCTCTGCCTCGTCATATTCCACCCTTGAATCCTCATATACCTCGCGGATGGAGGAGCCGGGGAGAATGTCATGGAACTGGTTGCGCAAAATGATGCTCCAGCCCCGCCGCAGCTCATCCGCAGGATATCCGCCAGGCTGCCCGGCTTCCAGGGCCAGCACCGATTGAAGCCATTCCGCCTCCCGGTACAAAAGCTCCAGCTTCCGGTTCATCCGCTTGCTGTGGGCCTGGCTGGTGTAGGTGCCCCGGTGGTATTCCAGGTACAATTCCCCGTCCCAGGTATGCACATACTGGTCGGTGCTTCCGAAGGTGTCCTGAAGCCGCTTGAAATAATCCTCCGCCTTGCCGGTTTTTACATGGGGCAGGCCGGGCATTTCGTCCAGACGGCGGCGCATCTCCAGCATATCCCGGTTCACCCCGCCACCCCCGTCCCCGTATCCGTAGGACAGCAGCAGTTCCCGGTTTACATCCTTGTCCCGGTATTGGTCCCAGATGCCTTTGACGGCGAAGGGTTCGATCAGGCCGTTGTAGGTATACCACCAGACACCGTCTTCAGCCTTCTCCGGTGTGGTGATAAAGTGAGTCAGCACCTCACTGCCGTCGATGCCCCTCCAGCGGAAGGTGTCGTGGGGCATCCGGTTGTATTGGCTCCAGCTGATTTTGGTGGTCATGAAGGTATCGATCCCGGACTTCTTCAGAATCTGCGGCAAGGCCCAGCTGTAGCCGAACACATCCGGCAGCCACAGGTACTTGCAGTCCACGCCGAACTCCTCCCGGAAGAACCGGGTTCCGTAGAGAAGCTGCCTCACAAGGGACTCGCCGGAGGTAATATTGCAGTCCGCCTCCAGCCACATGGCGCCCCCGGCCTCCCAGCGGCCCTCCTTTACTCTGACCTTGATCTGCTCGTAGATTTCCGGGTAGTCCTGCTTGATGTAGGCATACAGCTGGGGTTGGGTTTGCAAAAAAACATACTCCGGATATTGCTCCATGAGCCGGAGCACCGTGGAAAAGGAGCGGGCCGCTTTCTCCCGGGTGTGGGTCAGCCGCCACATCCAGGCCACGTCGATATGGGTATGTCCGATGCAGGTTACGGTCACGGCATGCCGCTTTTCCCAGACCGGCACCTCCCGGCGCAGGCAGGCGGCCGCTTCCGCAACAGAGCCATAGAAGCTTGCGCTGCCAGGCTTGGACCAATCCACCAGATTAAACGCCCGGTCCACCGCCTTCAGCAGCTCCTGCTTCTCCGGCTGGCCCTCGGCCAGCTGCCGGGAGGTATTGAGCGCCGCACGGCCGGTATAATACAGGTCATCGGCAGCGGGGTCCAGAAGAGCCAGCTCCGCCCGCTTCAGCTCATGCTCCTGCTCCACAGGACGGGCGGACGGGTCCAGACCGGACCACAGGCGGAAATCCAGCACAAGCTCCTGCCCCATCAGCTCATCGGTGAAAAAAACCTCCTTGTGGTTGCTGTCCACCCCTTGGTAAGGTCTGCCGTTCACGTACAGCAGCGACTCGAAGCCGCCATTATTGCCGGCGCCGGTTATGCCGAAATCAAACAGACCGAGAGCACGCTGTCCCTTCCATTCTTCAGGAAGCCGGACCCGGCGGCGGAGCCACAGGTAGCGGTCCCTCCCCCTCCACTTTTGGCCCAGGCGCAGGACGCCTTCTTCGCCATCGGAGGGGGGAGGATACATGCCGTTGGCTCCCTCCGGGTCCTCCTTGAAGCTCCATTCGTCAAGGGAAATTCTTTCCCTGTAGCGGTAATCCTGCAGCTCCTTTATACGCAATTCAAGCTTTTCCTCTGTCCAAAACATCATGGCGCGTCGCCTCCTTGTGAAAGTAAATAACACGTGTTATTAGGCCAATAAGCAGCTCCGCCTGTGCGGAGCCGGTTTCCTGCATGTAGGGTTGAATTGGGCATTAGCGGAAATGCTTTTCCGCTATTAGGCTGCATTCCTCCTTTTGGTGGGTAATAGCGGCAGCCTTTTTCCGCTATTACCCTATCCGCCGCCGTTTTGACGGCAGTTTGAGGAGTTTAGCGGAAAATCCCTTCCGCTATCAGGTGTTTTGCTGCCGCGGGCGGAGAATAGCGGAAATCCGCTGCCGCTATTTCTCCTCCGGTGCGGCGAAGACACAGCCCTGCGCGCTTCCAGCGGCTGCTTGGCACCTGTTCCGCTCCGTGAAGCCCCTTCCGCTTCCGCAGAGCGTTGCTCCGCTGCCCAAAAGCCTGCCGCAGCAGCTTCTACACGCTCTCCCCCTCGTGGAGGGAGGCCTGGAGCCAGATCTTCTCCGGCTGCCGTTCCCTGCCGCCATCCATCTGGCGCAGCACCGCCTCCACCGCCTCGGCCCCCATTCTTCCGTAGGGAATCTCCACGCAGCTAAGGGCCGGAACCAGCAGCTTATGGCCGCGGATGGTGTTGTCCGCCGCCATCACCCGCAGATTCTCACCGATGCGCAGCCGGAGCCTCCAGGCAGCCCGGTACAGGTCAGGGACCGCGCTGGACCAATTCAGCAGCAGCCCCCCGGCCAGGCTCCCGTCTGCCAGATGCCCGGCCAGAAGCTCCTCCAGCCCTGCCGGGCGCGACTCCTCCAGTTGGAGCAGCCGCGGGGCATACGACCGCCGGGCGCACCATTCGGCATAGGCCTCGCGGCGGTTGCGCTCCGCCCAATTCCCGCTGCTGGCCGGGCTGGCGATTTCCAGATAAAGCGGCGCGGCGGCAGGCCGTCCTGCGGTAACGCTTCCCGTTCCCACGGCCAAATGGTCCAAAGCCAAAGCGATGCTCCCCCGGTAGTCCGCCTGAATGGACGAAACCCCGTCGTACTCGGCGAACCCTTCCACCGACATGTACGGCACCCCCGCCCGGATCACCGCCTCCGCCCAGGCCGCATCGCAATAACTGGTATCGTCAAAGGTGACGATCCCGTCAATCCTGCGCTGATGATACAGCGTCAGCAGCTTGCCGCGGTCCTGCTCGCCGCTGCGGGAGCCGGAGCACAGCAGTATCTGGTAACCCCTGGCCTCGCAGCTTTTCTGCATCCCCTCCAGCAGCTGCAGAAAAAGCGGATGCCCCAAATCGCCGTATGCGGCCAGGCACATGCTTTTACCCGTCTTCATGCTGCGGGCCTGGGCATCGACATGGTAATCCAGCTCCCGGATAGCCGCCAGCACTACCTCCCTCGTTTCCTCGCTGACCCCGATGCCGGGAGTATTGTTAAGCACGGCCGAAACCACGCTCCGCGACACTCCCGCCCGCCGGGCCACATCAAAGCTGGTTATCCGCTTCCTGCTCATGTGTTCCACCTCTTTGCGCCTATAATAACACGTGTTATCTCTCATGTAAACCCTCTATCCCGGACAACCGCCCTGCGGAAACAAAACTCCCAAACAGTCTCGTCCGCTCAAATAAAAGCATCCGCTGATAACCATCCTGTCCAGCAGAACCGCTACCGGCTCCACGCGCGAAAAACCGCCGGAAACCAGTTCCGGCGGTTCAACTAACCCGTCCGCTCCAGCAGGCCGGGGCGGCACATCTTTTTTACCTGTGCAAAAAACTCTTGTTACAGCATAACCTGCTTGCGCACGAACTCCAGCACGGTCCGCACATGCTTCGGACCTGTTGCATGTCCGTGGGACGGGAAAATTTCTATCTGTTTTTCCGATTCTATCCGATTGTACGCAGCGAATACCGCCTCGGGAGGACATACCGTATCCTTCAGCCCGACACTCACCAGAACCGGAATACGAATGCGGTTTGCCAGTACGGCATTGTCAAAATAACTGATGGTCGTAAGCGCCGTCTCCATATGCTCCGGATAACGCCCGATGTAATCAGCAATCTCCGTCAAGGACCCGGTGGTATTGAACACGGCCCAATCCAGATAGCACAGGTTCGGAATATCCGCCACAGCGAAGGCATGCCGGCAGCCTATAGCGCTGACAATCAGAGCCAGCCCGCCTCCTTGACTTCCACCCGCTACCCCTACCTTGGACGGGTCAATCTCCGGCTGCTCGAGAACCCAATCCACTGCGCGGATAGCATCCGTCACACAGGATTTGTAATAGCTCTTGTAAGGATCGGTTATGCCCCGTGTCACCCAGCCTTTGGTTTTTCCGCTCTCAAGAGGGGTATAATCTCCGGTTAAGCCACCTTGCCCGCGGATATCGATGGAGAAAACTGCCATCCCGGACAAAAGATAATGAGCGAAATTCTCCGGCAATCCCCGGCTTCCGGTATAACCGTGATAGTGTACAATACAAGGGTAACGGTCCTTGCCCAGAAATTCGGGAACCAGATAAAACCCGTGGACAGGGGTCCCGTCAATGCCCAGATAAACCACATCGTAGGCAGCTACACCCTGAAGCGGTGTCTCCACTAATGTGCGGGTTGCCGACAAGGGCTTCTCCCTTGTTTCCGCCAGCACATCCGTCCAGAATACATCCAGATCCTGCGGGGCGTTCAGACTGGGAAAATGCGCATGAAGATCCTTGATTCTGGTCTCAATAAAACTCATTGCTCTTCCTCCTGTTTCATCCCCTTGGGGGATGTGCACAACCGCCTAAATTTTTGAATGCGGTTAGGTATGGTTCCGCGTTTCATTATGGGGCGGACGGTTTGGAAAATCAATCATTTTTGCCGGACCGCCGCCAAAATCCGCTTTTGTTCGGGACAAAACCGTGAACTTGCCCCAAAACAGATGAACCTCTTATCCATTTTTGGCATATGGCTCCTCTCATCCGGAAATGCTAACCAAAACTGAAAGGATGATTTTCGTGAAGGCTCTGACATACCAAGGCATGCGCCGGGTCAAGATTAAGGAGGTCGAGGAGCCGAAGCTGCAGAAGCAGGATGATATTCTCGTCCGAATCACCAGCACCACCATCTGCGGCTCGGATCTTCACATGTTTAACGGGGAGATCCCCAATACACCCACGGATTTTATTATCGGCCACGAGCCGATGGGCATTGTGGAGGAGGTAGGGGCCGAGGTGACCAGCGTCAAAAAAGGCGACAGGGTCATTATTCCCTTCAATGTGGCCTGCGGGCAATGCTGGTATTGCACCCACCAGCTGGAAAGCCAGTGCGACAACAGCAACCCGTTTTTGCATGGAGACACCGGAGGGTACTTTGGCTACAGTGAAACCTACGGCGGGTATCCGGGCGGGCAGGCGGAATATATGCGGGTCCCCTTTGCCAACTTCATGCCGTTCAAGGTTCCCGAGGATGCCGAGCTGCCGGATGAAAAGCTGCTGTTTCTCTCGGACATTGTGCCAACCGCTTATTGGAGTGTGCTGAATGCCGGAGTAAAGGATGGAGACACCGTCATCATTCTCGGCTGCGGGCCTGTGGGGCTGTTGGCGCAGAAATTCGCCTGGCTGAAGGGAGCGAAGCGGGTTATCGCCGTGGATCATGTAGATTACCGGTTGGAGCATGCGCGGCGCACCAATAAAGTGGAAGCCTTCAACTTCAAAACCACAGACAACCTGCTGGGCCATCTGGAGGAGCTGACGGGCGGCGGAGCGGATGTGGTCATTGATTGTGTGGGGCTGGATGCGGAGAAAACGGTGCTGGAGGTAGTAGAAACGCTTCTTAAGCTGCAGGGAGGCGGCCTTGGCGCTTTCCGGATGGCCACCAAGCTGGTACGCAAAGGCGGCACGATTCAGGTAACCGGAGTTTACGGCATGAACTATAATGCCTTTCCCTTCGGAGATCTGTTTGCCCGGAATATTAATCTGCGGATGGGCCAGGCGCCAGTGATCCACTTCCTGCCTGAGCTGTACCGGCAGATCAAGGACGGAGTGTTCGATCCGACAGATATTATCACACACACGCTGCCGCTGGCTGAAGCCGAGCACGGTTACCACATTTTCGATAAAAAAGAGGATAATGCCATCAAGGTTCTGCTGAAGCCCTGAATGTTCACAGTCAAAAGCCCTCTCCCGCCTTGATACGGGAAAGGGCTTTTCGGTATGCTTCTTACGCTTTTGCAATCCAGCTCGCCATATATTCCGTCCGGTCGTCCGGCAGCGGAAGCCCAGGATCACGCTGCACCCAGCCTCCGTCCACTCCGGCCGCGCGGCAGCCCAACTCAAAATGGCTCATGGCGATGCCCATATCCGTCCGCTGCATCACCTCGCTGTAATTGGGCGTATGCGCCAGATACAGATGGGCGGCGCTGCGGTCCTCCGCAAGCACCAGCCGCCAGGGCTGCTTGTTGGATGCGGACGGCCCCAGGCGGACCATCTCGATGGGCACAGCGAACCTCCCCGCGTCCTTCTCCTCCAACGGACGGCCGAAGGCACCGTCACAAAACAGCTCGCTCCAGCCCTTTTTGTTATCTGCCTTCACCAATGTTCGCATAGCCGAACGGAGCAAGCCCTCTTTTCCTTGCGGGTAGCCGATGGGAGTTACGCAGGGTATCGTCTCCTTATCGGACAGATTGATTTCCCTGCCGAAGGAATTGCGGTTGAAGGTGCCACCCATCCAGCATGTTCCGATTCCCATATCCGTCAGGAGCAGGATTAGCTTCTCGAAGGCATAGCCGAAGTCCAGCAACGCCAGCTTGTCGTCCTTGGGGATAACCCCCACCAAATATGCCTGGGGATTCTTGATCATGCCATAGGTGCCCAGCTTGATGCCCTTCTCCGAAACGGCTCCTGTAACCTTCACCAGCTCTACCCGTGTGGTCCCGCCGAAGGGTCCGGTCAGGCGGCTTGCTTCCGCCAGATACTGGGTAATGGTCTCGTAATCCTCCTCCGAAACCGGACGCGCCGCATAGTTGCGGACGGAAACCCGCTTGCGGATAACCGCGGCGTTATCGGACAATGCAAAGTCCCTGACAGTGCTTTTCATAAACCAACCTTCTCTCCCAATAATAAATCGAACTGCTTGAATATCCTCATTATCCCTTGCGTGGGATATGGCGTCAAGGCACTGCCAGCTGAATGGAAAAACCGCCCGCAGCCAGACTGATTCTTGGCAAACGGACGGTTTTCTTTGAATCTATTATTCTGCCTGCAGCCTACTGCTGCATGTATATCCGGTACATAAAGACAGCAGTTTCAGCCCGGGTTGCTTGGCCCAATGGTTGAATTTGCCCATTGTAGCCGTCAATGAGCTTGGCCGAAACCAATGCTGCCGCCGCATCGCGGGCGTAAGCTGCTACATCTGCTTTATCGGCAAAAGCATCCAGCGCACCGGCGTTGCCACTGACAGTATAACCTGCAGCCTTCATGGCCCGAACCGTAAGGGTCATCATATCCTGGCGGGTTACAGGCGCCTTGGGGTTGAAGCTGCCGTCCTCTTGCCCTTGGGCAATCCCCAGCTTCTTGGCTACGGCTACAGCTTGATAGTAGTAATCCCCTTGAGCCACATCCTTGAAGTTATCCGTTCCATCAGCTGTGAGTCCCAATGTTTTTACCAACAATACCGTATAATCCGCCCGGGTTACAGCTAACGCGGGATCATAGGTTTGTCCAGCATCACTGGTTCCGCTAATGATGCCCTTGGCAGCCAGCACTTCAACTGCCTGCTTGGACCAGGCGTGATTTCCCAGATCCACGAATGTTTTAGGGGCATAGGTAACCGCATATTTGCTAAAATGGGAGGTCTTCAGCACAACGGCGCTCTTCTTGGCGTCGTACCGTCCGTTATAGACAGGTGTGCGTTCTCCGGAATCAGAAACATACGTAACGGACAGCTTCTGGGCATCCTCACCTGCTGCCGCCTGATACGGAATAGCCACCCTTACAGGCGCCCCCGGATTGCTCCAGGCTGCGGCTTTGCCGTCCAGCAGGAGAGAGATACTAATCATTTTCTTATCTGCTGCATGCTCCGGCTTCTCTGTCACCAGGGAAAGAGCAACTGTAGTGCCATCCTTGAGGTCCAGAGTGCTAAGCATTGACGAAGGCAGGATCACTTCTCCAGCGTTGCTGACGATAGTCAGCTCATGCTTGCCGCCTCCGGCACGCAGCGCTTCCAGAGGAAGCTCTACCAGGTAAGCATCTGCTGTACCGTCCAGCTTCAGGGTCAACTTTTTGACTCCGTCTGTACCTGCGGCTGCTTTGGTCAGCGCCTCCTGCAGAGCTGCCTTGGCGAGAGCGGCTTCTTGACGCTTGGCGGTTTCGTTATATTTGCCTGTTAGGGCGATGGATACCGAACCGTCGATAGTAACCGGCGCAGACGGAGTTGGAGTTGGTGCAGTGCCTCCACCCGAAGGGGTGCTGTCCGGGGATGAATCAGGTGTTGAATCCGGTGTTGATGTTGGCGTTGGTGTTGGTGTCGGTGTTGGTGTTGGTGTCGGCGTGGGCGTCGGCGTGGGCGTCGGCGTGGGCGTCGGCGTGGGCGTCGGCTGCGTTCCCGGCTTTGTATAGTCCACAGTCTGTGATACTACTGCAGCCGCACCTCCACCGCCAATTTTTATCGTGTACTTTCCTTCTGCACCCAAAACCGTTTTATATTGAAACGAAAACTCTCCTTGCTCATCAGCCGTAGTCTGGTCAACCATATCCAGCATACCTGCTGGAGTCAGCACCTGCAGGGTCACGGCAGACCCTGCTTTTGCCCCTTGACCCGCCACAGATACCAACCCGGTGGTATTGTTCAAATCAACCGTTGCGCGCAAGCCTTCGGCAAGTGCATTTTGAAAACCGAACAAAGAGAACACGATTGCAATAAGAAGCACGTGTGTAAGTTTCTTCAACGAGCACCCTCCTCCGTTAATGATGTCCGATCATGTCCAAGGCCAAGGGGAACATGCCGCGAAGGCATATTCCCGCTAACCCGGTGCCCGGTGCTACTCCAGAACCTCTACATTAGACAAGGGCTTCATGCTGGTAATGTTATCCCACACCAATACCTTGACCTTGTGACCCTGCACATTCTCAGGCAAACGGAAGCCTGCCTGCAGTGTACGGCTTTCCGAAGGCTCTGTGTTCCATTTCACCATAGAGTAATTCACCATTGTATTATCAGCATTGAAAAGCGCAACGACGAGTGTAGCCTCCTGCTCCGACACTCCTTGGTTGGTCACATCCGCTTTTACAACCAAATCCGAAGAAGGAGCAAGACTTGTCACAGCATGGCCGGCAAAATCCACAAATTCAACATTGTTAACCAAAATTGCCTTCTCATCATTGTTGCCGGGTTTGTTCGTGTAGTTGGCTTCAGGTGCTTTCAGCCCATTGGCCAGAACGGTAGCCTTGATATCTTCACCCAGATAGAAGCCCAGGTGAGGCGGCTGATTGTAAGCTGTATTCTGCCAGCCGATGGCATTCCGGTAGACCGGATCATACATCAGCGAGTAAATCGTATAGTCAGTCGGAATGGTTGTGCTGAAAATGCGCAGCTCCGAGCTATCTACTGTTGGCAGGATCACTTCCTCACGCCAGTCGCCAAGAATATCAGCTTGCAGGGAAGGTGTTGCTTTGGTTCCGTTGTTGCTGTAAACACCTTGGAAGGTCTTCACATTAGCAACCGACTTTGTTTGTTCCAAATACTTGTCAATGGTTGTTCCGCCGTCGATCTGTGCCCCATCATTGGTTACTCCGTTTAACAGCTCGTGAAGAAGATCTCCATCCCAATAAAGGGCAAAGTTAACGGATAAGCCGGAGTTGCTCTCGCGTTCAATTCCACCTTGGACATTGTAGATTGCACTGCCTGTTTCCGGCGTCCCGCTGCCGGTTGCCCAGTATTCATAGCCAGGGCTTGAAGTAATATTCGCAGCAAGACCTCTGCCTGTATCCTTCGAAGCATAATATTTAGCCAAGGTTTCTCCTGTTGCCGCATCATGATATTCCAATGATGCAACGGCAGGAACCTCATGTACACCATAGACCTGAAGCCCTTCACGATCCGGATCAAATGCACCCACATGCAGGGCGTCTCCGTGTGAGCCCAGCTCACGTTGGTCATAGCCGTCCATCATGTACAGAATTTGACCGTTATCGTCCAATGTCAGGGAGCCGGCAATAATTTCATCCTTGCCGTCATTATCAACATCAGCCGTTGCGAGACTGTGGTAACCCAGGCCGCCACCTTTGCCGGCAACAGCAGAATCAAAGGTCCATTCCTGCTTCAATTTGCCATCCACAAGGCTGAATGCCACATAGGTCGTCCGTTCGTAATAGCCCCGGCCAAATACCGCACTTGGCTTCACACCATCCAGATAGGCCGGTCCAGCCAGGAAACGGTCGGAACGGTTATACCAGGTATCGCCCCATGATGCTCCATTATCCTCATCGCCAACAGGGAAAGGATAGGGGACCGTATCAATTTCCTTACCGGTTAATCCCTCGAAGACGGACATAAATTCCGGTCCTCCGGTAATATGGCCACTCTCATTCAGGTACGTGCCCTGGTTCGACGGGTCGCCGATGACGCTGATGACTTTACTGGTGTCAGCCTTGTTGCCGGTTACACCATATACAGTTGTAGCATCAGCTGTTTTGATCATGAATTCGCTTTTGCCGTCTCCATCATAATCTGCGATCACAAACTGGTTGTAGTGAGCGCCGGAGGTCAGGTTAATCCCCATATTCATCCGCCACAGCAGGGTTCCGTCCAACTGGTATGCGTCAAAATAGGTTGGGCCTGTCATAGCGCTTTGAGAGCTGTCAATAGCATTGGTGGGATACCACTTGATGATGACCTCATATTGCCCGTCACCATCCAGATCGCCAACCCCTGCATCATTGGCCGTATAGGTATATGCTCCGGTAGCGGTAACTCCACCCTCAGGCTTTTGAAGCGGGATAGATAAATAATCATGGGCCAAAGCCGTTGTTTTATCCGTAGAAATAACAGCAAGATTCGCTTTATTCAAAGCGATTAGTTTGTAAACATCGCCGGCAGAACCGGTGGTGTCCGCATAATTTGTTTTTGTAAGCGGTCCGTCCTTGTTTAACAGCTCATTATTCTTATACAGATTAAAGACGATACCCGATTGATACTCATCCGGCAGAATTCTCCAGCTGATAAATGTTCCTTTTTCTGCTTTCAGTGCGATTAAACCGCGATCCAGCCATTCTACCTGGCGGTCGCTGCTTTCAGGCGGGCTTAGCCTGTTGTATACATAATAAACGGTTTTCACTTGGAACGAGTTCAGGAGTTCTGTACCCGGGTCCAGCTCGCCAATGAATTTATAAACGCCCGGCACTGCAGGATCCCAGGTTTTATCCGCAGTCCATTTGCTGACCTTTGCTTCCACTTGGCGTTCGTCTGCCAGGATGACAGGAACCTCTTCAGGCAATCCGATGCTGCCGGTATCCGCAGATGTTGTATTCACATAAACCGTTTTGTAGGGCAGGGCCACAGTCGTGACAATGGTATTGCCCGGAGCCGGCTCGATATAGACGCCCAGATTGTCCAGATAGGTTGTCCATGTCAGGTTGTTGCCGCTGGTTCTTACACCATTCAGAATAACCTTATTGATGGCTCCGCTAAATTTATTATCGCCGGTGGGTAAGGAAAACGGATGGAGTTCCTCCACGCCGGTAGCTTTATCGGTAATCTTCAGCAGGCCGCTGCCATTCCCTTGGTCAAGCAGAATTTCAATAGCATACCAGGTCTCCATATTGGTGAAACCGGTATTTACCTTGGGCGAAGCATCTCTCAGTCCAATGAAAAAGCCGAGTGGAGCGTTTTTGGTGAATTGCAGGGTTGTGATTAACCGGTTTGCGGTGTCCTGAACTTGAAACTCCGCACTGTTTTCATTGGGATTAGAGCCCTTTGGAGCCAGTGTTCCCGGATACCAATCCGCTGTAACCAAAATTTTGGTTCCGGTTACCGGATTGAAGGTCTTTGTTGCGGCACGGCCTCCGGATTGATTATTTACAACCAAGGAATATTTCGGGGTTGTATTTCCACTCACCGCAGTTGTGATGATTCCACCCGTTGCATTATTAGTGAAGCCATAATTCAACGGTGCAACCTCAACAGAATCGCCCATATCGGAATAGAGAACACTGGAGAATCCTTCTATCTCCGGAATTTGCACCGGCGCCAGTGTAATCGAATAGTTAAGCCCAAGCTGATTATCGTTTCGTACATTGAACACATTCGTCAGGTTCAAGGTTCCGAAGAAGTCATATGTGCCGGCTTTATTGGCATTGTACGTAATGCTGTCCCATACAACCGGAGCTGCCACTACCTTGCCGTTCTCCAGCTGCACCTCAACAGATTGGGGCAGCACGGTAATAACCTCGCTCTTTGATGCCTTCAAGGCCAATGTTTTACTTGTTGGAGTTTGACTAACAATGGAAACCACATTTTGAACAGGCTGCACCGGTGCGGGGGTGTTGGATGTTTTGATCACCAGGTTGTCCAACCCTGTTGCAAAGGTAATATTGCTGCCATCACGGTTGCCGCTTAAACCAACAGACTTCACCCTGTTGCTATAGTTTAACGCGCTGAAGCTAATTTCATTGGAAAAACTTCTTGCGGGCTCTGCTTTGTCATGGATTTCGAAGGAAACCGTCTCACCAGTGAAATCGAACAATACCTGAACGGACAACCAAGCGCTGCCGCCATAGGTAACATTCGTGACACTGGGTGCAGCCGCTGCAATTGTGCCGGTTTTGCCGGTGTCATATTTGATATTGCCGTCACCGGTTTTGACCAGCCTGAAGAGTGTCAGTCCGGCCGTTGAATTATCGATGAACCTGACTTCATTGGAGCCTGATGCAGGCGTCATCGTACCCGGCAGCCAGTCAAAGTTAAACAATACCTGAGCAGAAGAGGTTGGTGCAGCTAAGACCATATCAGCATTCCGGGTTCCGCCTTGAGCAGCGCCTGAAACTTCCATATATTTTCCATAAACATCATCTTTAACCGTTACCGTAGCATTTCCTTTAAAATCGGATACTTTGCTATCTTCGAAGTTCATATGGAGAATCTCGGTGTATGTACTGGTGTCTGCCGTCTGAATACTTGCGCCCATAGCCATAGTGGCCTGCGAAAATACTAGGGTGGAAGCAAGCAATGCCATTATCCATTTTTTCGACCGTTTAAATGTCTGCACGTATTTGGTAGCCTCCTTATGAATTGTTTTTACTCACTCCAAAATTACAAATAACCCTCCTTTATCAAAAAATTAATCCGCCTACAGTGAAGCGTTTTCAAAATAAAGCATGAACCTTCGGAATCCTCATTCAGGTTATCACCGCTACGGTTTATACGTCTATTGAACATTTTTGAATTGGACAAATATTACGCTCACCTCAGCCAATTTTGGGGTTTAACTTTTTTGATCACGTTTGTCTTTTTTTGATTTCATGCAAAAACAGGGCATTTTCCACTTGAAACCAAAACGATATAGATAGAGACGCGCGGTACTGCCGCGGCAGGCATTAAAAAAAGGACCTATTCCGGCATAAGCACGAAAAAGATCCGTTTATGGTTTATATTCCCATCACGCGGAGCAAGAGCCCGCCTGCTGCCACAAGTAGTCCTCCCGAACTAATGATGATGCCAATCAGCCATTTCTGGAATTCGGCCTGCCTGTTGCGCAGCTGCTCCACTTCGTCACGCAGCTCTTCTACCCTAACCTGCAAGGTGCGTGTGGCCTGCAATGCTTCTATGCCGATATCCCGGGCCGAGTTGATCATGTCCAGCTTGGTTTCCACCCGGGTTAAGCGCTGTAAAATTTCGTTGGTTTCATCCGGCATACGCTTCCATCTCCCCTCTTCTCTCTTAGAGCCCCGGCCGTAAAAAAACCGTTGGCTCATTGGTACAAGATATGCCAAAAGAGCTATGCCCGAATGGTTACTCTATCTAATTGATCTAAATTTTAATATTGAAAGAATTGGATTTCGTTCCTTTTAAATGGGAAAAAGCCCCGCAGCAAGCTGCAGAGCTTCTAAAGATTAGTGATAGCTTGGATCTTAACAAGGAATTACATAGCCGCTTCCGCTCCCCGGACCAGGGTAATAACCGTCTCCCGGTCTAGCTCTGTCCCACGCTCCTCGGGAGTGGGCCGGAAATGCTCCATATGACGGAAGATGACCGGGGTTTGCAGATGAAGCTCAGGCGCGTCCACATCCAACGCAGAAATCCGGATTTCCGAGCCGCTTATTTCCACTACCCGGAATGCGTGCTGATCCAGACAGGCAGACACTTGCACGAAGGTCCAATTCTCCTTACGGGCTATGGAATCTACGTGTGTATGGCCGTTGAAATAAACACCGGCGCCTTTTTTGCGCTGGAGTACCGTCCACAGGGGGATGTCCTTATGAACGGAGGCCTTTTCGGTGGTGGAACGGGCGGTAGTATCGTAGACGGGATGATGGGCAAACACCAGCAAAGGCTTTTCACCGGAAGCATCAATTACATCCGAGAGCCAGGCGAGCTGTCTGTCATCCACGACGCCTCCCCAATCCTCGAAGTCCATCTCCTTGGCGGTATCCAAAAATACCAGTACCGCTTCGTCCGTCTCCAAGGACCGGTAACGGGCTTGTCCGGTCAGCTCCAGCACTCTTTTGCGGGGCTGGGCATATAAATCATGATTGCCCAGCACATGGTAGAAATTGCGCGTATGCCGGTTGATCAGCCGGTACACCTCCTGCAATTCCTCCGTGCGGCCGTAGTTGGTGAGATCCCCTAAAGCAATATGTGCATCCCCCTCTAATGCCATGTAGCGGTCCACAAGAATCCTGTAAAACTCGTCTCTGGCCTCCAGCCACTCCGGTACCGCTTCGTCCGCCTGGTGATAATGCAAATCCCCCATCAGAATTAATTTCATGGTTATCACTCCTATTCTTTTGTATGGGTATTCTCCTCTTGTATAAAAAAGAACCCTAAACAGCCCCTGGCGCCTGCGCCGAAGAAAAACGTTGCTGTTCAGGGTTTTCTCACATAGACTCCACCCGTTCCCGATATGCGGTTGCCGGTTCATTGCTGCTAGTTTATTGCCAAAATGACTCATCACCGATGGATACAAAATCTGCCCCTGCCGCAAGTGCCGCTTGCACTTCGTCTCTGTTGCGGATCAATCCGCCGGCGATAAGGGGAACCCCCGCCTGCTCCTTAAAGGTGCGGATGACCCGTGGCATTAACCCGGGCATCATCTCCACCTCGTCGGGGCGGCATTGCCTCACCATCCGGATGGCTGTATCCACGGCGGCGGAGTCGATGGCAAATACCCGTTGAATCGAAGGGATTCCCGCTTGTTTGGCCGCGGTGATCATACTGCTTTTGGTGGAAACAATTCCGTTGATGCCGAACATCTCCACCAGATATTCCACAGCAGAGGCATCCTTGCCGATGCCGCCTACCATTTCCGTATGCAGATAGACTTTTTTGCCTTTTTTGTGCATGCGCTTCATGATCGCGTCCAGAGTCATGATGGTGCCGGCCATCAGGATCACACGCTCCACCTTGCTGTCCGCAGCACTCGGAATCTGCTTCTCCCGGGTTACGGAGGCAATTACCGGCCATTCCTTCATGGTTTCTCCTCTTTCTGTCTGCCTTGCATGTATCGTAGTCCCTGTGTGTTCGGGGAAGATTATACTTTTGTAAGGATTCTGTAAAGACGGGGCCGGGTGGAAATATTCCCCTACCAGGGCTTCGGTTCCGCTTTATTGGCGATGCCGGCGTGTGCGGCGTGTGACCCGGCTATCCGGACCGGGGAGCCGTTATTTTGCCAATGTACGCATTTCTGATGATTTCGCGGACACACGGTACGTTATTTCCTCAATGGACCGCCGAAACCCACTCTTTTTCGGCACATAACGGCTCCTGTGTCCGCTCAGAAGAAAAAACACCATTTCTCTGCTAAATAAGGGATTCTGTGTCCGCTTGGACACCCCAAGCCGGTCAACATCAGAGAAGCTGGGCTGCTGATCGATTATAAAAAAAACCTCCGTCTCGCGGCATAATGCGGGTTACGGAAGGCTTTTTGTGCTGCAGCTTATTCGTGAACGGGAACCTGCTCCAAGGACTCGGCCTTGCCGTACTTGGGGTATTCCCGGGTTGTAGGCGCCGCCCAGCTAACCGCATTGCGGATCACCGTGAGCACCTGCTCATTGTAATACGTCGGGTAGGTTTCATGGCCCGGGCGGAAGTAGAAGATTTTGCCCTGGCCCCGGTGGAAGGTGCAGCCGCTGCGGAATACCTCGCCGCCGGCGAACCAGCTGATCATCACCGTCTCATCAGGCTGGGGAATGTCGAAGTGCTCCCCGTACATTTCCTCATGGGGAAGCTCGATGTATTCCCCGATCCCCTCCACAATGGGATGTCCGGGGGAAACCACCCACAGACGCTCCTTCTCGCCGATCTCCCGCCATTTCAGATCGCAGGAGGTGCCCATCAGCTTCTTGAAAATTTTGGAGAAGTGGCCGGAGTGAAGGACAATCAGCCCCATGCCGTGCAGCACTCTCTGGTATACCCGTTCCACCACATCATCGGATACCTCGCCGTGAGCCGTATGCCCCCACCAGACCAGCACATCCGTTTCCGCCAGCCGTGCCTCTGTCAAGCCATGCTCCGGCTGATCCAGAGTGGCAGTGGTTATTTCGAGCTGCCCTTGCACACCCAGGCCGTCAGCCAACGCGCCGTGAATTCCCTTCGGATATACGCTCCGCACTTTTTCGTTCTTCTGCTCGTGGCGGTTTTCATTCCATATGGTTACTTTAATGACCTCTGCCATTCTCTGTCGCCCCTTTCATCTCATGCCCTGATTATAGAAAAAACCCGACTTGAAAGCTAGGCGCGATCTTGCCTCATTGCTATCGGATTTTGCGTTAGGCAGGGACGGTGGCTCCGGCAGAGAAAATCATACGGTCAACCCAGCATGGCGAATCGCATTTAAGCCCCTAGAATATCCCCACCCTTCCCCTCATAAACTGTTACGAACCTTGATTTATACGGATCGTACAGACTCTTCGGCTGTTTTTATGCCGCTATCAGGAGAGACAGAGGAGGGAACCTACCTTGCACCAGGATGAAATTGCCGCATTGGAAAAGTCGATTGCCGAGATCACCGAGATTGCCACAGGCTTCGGCCTGGACTTTTATCCCATGCGGTACGAAATTTGCCCGGCGGATATCATTTATACCTTTGGCGCTTACGGTATGCCTACCCGCTTCAGCCACTGGAGCTTCGGCAAAACCTTCCACAAGATGAAAACCCAATACGACTTTGGCCTCTCCAAAATTTATGAGCTGGTTATCAACTCCAACCCCTGCTATGCCTTTCTCCTGGACGGCAATTCCCTGATCCAGAACAAGCTGATCGTGGCCCACGTACTGGCCCACTGCGACTTCTTCAAGAACAACGCCCGCTTCTCCAAAACCAACCGCAACATGGTCGAGAGCATGTCGGCCACAGCAGAGCGTATCCGGTCCTATGAGATCAAATACGGCACGGAGCGTGTGGAGCAGTTCATCGATGCGGTGCTGGCCATCCAGGAGCATGTGGACCCGGACCTGGTGCGGCCGTACCGTCCCAACCGCTATGACATGGACGGTGACGGCGTGATGGACCAGGCGGAGGAGGCAACAGTCAAAACCACCGGTTATGAGGACCTGTGGGAATTGGAGAACACGGAAGACGGAGCGGCGGACGAGGATAAGCCGAAGCGGTTCCCGCCCAAGCCGGAAAAGGACATCCTCTGGTTCATCCAGGAATACTCTCCGGTCCTGGAGCCTTGGCAGCGTGATATCCTCACCATGCTGCGGGACGAAATGCTCTATTTCTGGCCGCAGATGGAGACGAAAATTATGAATGAAGGCTGGGCCTCTTATTGGCATCAGCGGATTCTCCGTGAGCTGGATT
>JAQSYT010000439.1 GCA_029256065.1 Paenibacillaceae bacterium | reverse complement strand
CATGGCTCATAAAGCGTTGTACCGCACGTGGAGGCCCCAGCTTTTCGGGGATGTGGTGGGACAGCAGCATATTATCCGTACTCTGCAGAATTCGCTGAAAGAGAGCAGACTCTCCCACGCCTATTTGTTCAATGGCCCCCGCGGCACAGGCAAAACAACCATTGCCAAGCTGCTGGCTAAGGCTGTCAACTGCCGCCAGGGTCCCGGGGCAGAGCCGTGCAATACCTGTCCTTCCTGCATGGCCATAACGGAAGGTTCGGAAATCGGCGTACTGGAAATCGATGCCGCCTCCAACCGGGGAATTGATGAAATCCGCAATCTCCGGGACAAGATGATTTTTGCCTATACCGAGGTCCGGCATAAGGTATATATCATTGATGAGGTTCATATGCTCACCACCGAGGCCTTCAATGCCCTCCTTAAAACTCTGGAGGAGCCGCCTCCCAACGTGATGTTTATCCTGGCGACCACAGAACCTCACCGTATTCCGGCGACGATTATTTCCCGGTGCCAGCGCTTCGATTTCCGGAGGATCCCGCTGGAGGAGGAGGTTGGCCGTCTTCTCGAGGTTTGCCGCGAGGAGGGTGTGGATCTGCAGATGGAAGCGGCCCAGTACATTGCCCGATTGTCCGAAGGCGGTATGCGGGACGCCCTAAGCCTGTTGGATCAAATCATCTCCTTTACGGGCAACACCATCACCTATGAGGATGCGGTTGCCATGACCGGAGGCATTGCCGGCGAACGGTTTGCCGAGCTGGCTGCCTATATCCGCGAAGGAGACAGCGGCCAGGCGCTTACCTGGATCAGCCAGCTGATGCAGGAGGGCAAAAGTGCAGACCGCTGCATGGAGAATCTGCTGCTTTATTTCCGCGATATTCTGATGATCAAAATGGTCCCCGGCTCCCAAACCGTCACGGAACGGGTTTTGGATATTGCCCGGTTTAAGGCCATGGCGGAAACCTTTACAACGGATCGGCTGTTTTCCATCATGGAAGTGCTGAACCACTTCCAGAATGAAATGAAATACTCCACCCAACCCCAAACTTTGTTTGAAGTGGCCGTGCTGAAGCTGTGCACTCTGGCTTCCACAGGTGAAGCTGTTTCCCATAAGACGGAGCCGTCCTCAGCGGCAGCTTCCGCTGCCGCACCCGTGAACAACGAGGAGCTTCAGCTTATGAAGCGGCGGATCGGCCAGCTGGAGGAGCAGTTGGCCGGGCTGCTGCGGAATCCTCCGGCAGCAGGGAGTCCGCAGCCTGCGGCTAACCGTTCCGCAGGCCAGTCTCCTGGAGGCCGCGCTTCCGCCCCTGCAGTCCGCAGATCGTCCATCAGACTGGACGGTTTTGTGAAGGAGGGGCAGTCCCCATTCTTCAAGCAGGTGGCGGCTAAGTGGAGCCAAGTCCTGACGGGGGTCAAGGAAGCCCGGATTACTGTCCATGCTTGGCTGGTGGACGGCGAGCCTGTGGGCAGCCAGGAAGACCTGGTGCTTGTTGCCTTCAAAAGCCCCATGCACCGGGAAACCACCGAGAAGCCTGCCAATAAACAGGTGATCGAGCAGGTGCTGACCCAGATTCTTGGCCAACCGGCCAGATTGGCCACGGTCATGATGAATGAATGGAAGGAAGCCCAATCCTCCGGCGCCGGACAGGCACAGCCAGAAGAACTGAAGCTGGAGCAGGAAATGTCCCAACCGGTGGAGGGGGAATGGGTGCAGGAAGCGGTGAAACTGTTCGGCGAAGATCTGGTTCGCATTAGGGAAGACTGAATATTAAAAAGGAGCGATAATAATGAATAACATGAACCAAATGATGAAGCAAGTGAAGAAAATGCAGGAGCAAATGATGAAGGCTCAAGAAGAGCTGGCGACCAAGAGCGTTGAAGGAACCGCCGGCGGCGGTGTGGTTACCGTTGTGGTGAACGGGCAAAAGAAGGTTGTCTCCATCGCCATCAAGCCGGAGGCTGTTGATCCGGAGGATGTGGAAATGCTTCAGGATCTGGTGCTTACCGCGGTAAATGACGCATTGAATCAAGCTGATGAGCTGGCTAACAAGGATATGGGCAAGTTTACCGGCGGCATGAAAATTCCAGGCTTGTTCTAATATTTCCTCCTGCGCAGACTTGATTGCGCGGAGTCATTTTAACAAAAGAAGGGGCTGCTGGCTTGTTTTACCCGGAACCGTTAGCGAAACTGATTGATTCTTTTACCCGCCTTCCGGGTATCGGCCCCAAAACGGCCGGACGCCTGGCCTTCTTCGTCTTGAATATGAAGGAGGAGGAGGTTCTGGAATTCGCCAAGGCGCTGGTAAATGTGAAGCGCAACCTCCATTATTGCTCCTCCTGCTGCAATATTACAGATGTGGATCCGTGCCGAGTCTGTCAGGATAAAACCCGGGACGGTTCCGTCATTTGTGTCGTCCAGGAGTCTAAGGATCTGGTGGCTATGGAGCGGACCAAGGAATTCCACGGCTATTACCACGTGCTCCACGGGGCAATTTCCCCTATGGAGGGAATCGGACCGGATGATATTTATATTGCTGAGCTGCTGAAGCGCTTGAGCGATGATAAGGTTCAGGAGCTGATTTTGGCTACCAACCCCAATATTGAGGGAGAGGCAACAGCGATGTATCTTTCACGCCTGGTCCGTCCCTTCGGGATCAAGGTGACGCGGATTGCCCATGGACTGCCGGTAGGCGGAGACCTGGAATATGCCGATGAAGTTACTCTGACCAAGGCGTTGGAAGGGCGAAGAGAGTTATAACGCGGTTTTAGCCGATATATATGGGAGTGAGAAGACCGGAAGGTCTTCTTTTTTTGTGCAAAATATCATCATGCATATAAACGGAAGCCTATCTGGTCAGGTTCTTGTTCTATTCTTTCGTTAGATTGCTATATATCTAGAAAGAAGGACATGCCGGTTCACCGGAAGGGAGAGGTTATGCATGAGATGGCTGCCGAATTGGAAAGGCGCTGTGAAGAAAAAGTTGGATGAGCCTAAATTTCAGGATAAGCTGGGTATGCATGAGGAGATCCGCAAGGCTCATTTGGAATGGAAAACTGCACATCTCCGCCTGGAATGGATGGTTGAAAAGGATCAGATTGATTATGCCATATATGCTCTGGAAGCGGCAGAGAAGCGTTATGTCATGCTGCTGCGTCAGGCCAAGCTGATGGAATGGGAAGACGGGCTTTTGGTGGCGACGCAAGCTTACAAAATGCAGCAGCATGGCAGCAAAGGAAAAGAAACGCCCAAAAAAAGGGGTGGCCAGGCGGCCAATTACTGATGGGAGGGATATGAAATGGAATATCTGTGGTGGGGCATCTTTCTCCTGTCCCTCTCTTCGCTGGTTCTGCTCGTGCTCCGCAACAAGGGCGCGGGGTCTTGGCTGAAAACATTAGGCCTCCATGTAATTGCCGCCGCTATTCTTCTATATGCCGTAAACTGGGTGGGACAACGGTATATGTTCCAGGTTCCGATTAATGCGTATACGTTGTCTACTATTGGTGTGCTGGGTGTTCCGGGGCTGGCCTTGCTGGTGGCTCTGAAGCTGACAGTTGTCGGTTGAAAGGTTGTTTTGAAAAAAAAAGTGTTGCATTATGTAAGAATACTATGGTATTATCAAATTCCGCCGCTGAAACAAGCAACACAGCGGAAGGGCAAGAAAGCAAAGCAAGCAAAAAATTAAAAAATAATGCTTGCAAAGATGCATGGCAATGTGGTATTTTAAAAAAGTCGCCTCTTGAAGAAGAGAACGACGAGGAAACAAAATGAGCTCCTTGAAAACTGAACAACGAGCAGCAAAACAATGAAGCCAAACGTTTGAAGCATTGAGCTATCGGCTCTAACATAACGGTCCTTCGGGACCACT
>JAQSYT010000060.1 GCA_029256065.1 Paenibacillaceae bacterium | reverse complement strand
TTGGAGGCGTTACGGCAGGAAAAGCCTATGCCGCCGAATATTTTTATTATACCCAGTCCTACGCCCCGTACCAGCTTATGGTGGCTCCTCTGTCGGATCCGGCTCACGGAAGCGCCATCTATACGTCCGAAACGGGCAGCCCCTACGCTGTTGCGGTGGATGAAGCAAACCGGGTCATCTACTTTTCCGATCCTCACAGCACAGTTGCCGCCATATTCAAGGCAGGCTTGGACGGAAGCGGGGTAACCCCTGTTATTACAGGTGTCCACGCCCAGGGGCTTGCCGTAAATCCGGCAAACGGAGACCTTTATTATGCGGAGCCCAATACCGGAACGGTATATAAGGCAGCCAGAGGCGCATCCGGCGGGACAATTGTTTATTCTTCAACAGGCGCACCCCGGGCGGTAGCGGTGGATGCGGCTGCAGGTTATCTGTACATCGCGGATTATAACTTGGGCGCCATCATCCGTTCCAGTTTGGACGGTACCGGTCCCCAGACGTTTATCAGCGGGGTGCATGCTGCAGGGCTTGCTGTGGATGAGGCCAATGGGAAGCTGTATTATTCCGTGGCCTATGACCCCGATTTCTATGTGGCCAAAGCGGATCTTTCTACCGGACAAGAGGAAGAAATTATCTATACATCCGCAACCGGTTCACCCAAAGCATTGGCCATACATAAGCAAGGGGGGAATTTATTTTTTTCCGACTGGCATTCCTCTGTGGCCAGCATATATAAAGCCAGTCTTACGGAAACGCCCAATCCGTCCGCTATTATGACCGGAGTAAACGCCTATGGTCTGGCTGTGGCTACAGACATCCCGAAGATAACCGCTGTCAGCCCAGCCGGAGGACCCGCAGCGGGAGAGACAGCTGTGACCCTCACCGGTACAGGCTTTACCGGCGCGACAGGAGTAAGCTTCGGTGCCAATCCGGGAACAGAATTGAAGGTGGTCAGCGATACGGTGATCACCGTTACTTCGCCTTCGGGGAGCGGAACGGTGGATGTGCGGGTGGAGGGACCCGGAGGCGCTAGCCCAATCGGACCCAACAGCCGGTTTGTGTATACACAGCCTGCTGCGGCAGTGCCAACCGCTTCGGTTGCCACTAACGGCGGGTTTATCAAAAAGAACGCCGCAATCACCCTGTCCTCAGAAAGCGGGGCGACACTATATTATACAACCGCGGTTAATGCGGAGCCTGATCTGCCAACAGCGGCAACGCCGGCCTCCGTTGCGAATGGCGGAGCCATCGCTTATCCCGTGCTTTCATACGGGGATGTGCTGCATATCAAGGCGATAGCGGTAGCAGCAGGCAAGACGGATAGCACAGTTGCTGCCTTCAGCTATACTGTCCAGGCTCAAACGGCGCTTGCCTTAACGGGAATTACAGTAGCCGATAAGGAGTATGACGGGAACGCAGTTGCTGTTGCCGACTTCAGCGGTGCGGCCTTAAACGGAATTGCCGGAAACGACATAGTGGCGCTGTCAGGTACACCCAGCGCCGCGTTCTCCGGCAAGACTGCCGGGAATGCAAAGTCGGTGACGGTCAGCGGCTATTCCTTAACCGGGCCGGATGCGGAATATTACACCCTGAACCAGACGTTGACGGCAACCGCCAATATTGCCAGGAAGCCGCTCACTCTGGGGGAAATATCAGTGGCTAATAAAGAGTATGACGGTACTCTGACCGCCCAGGCGGATGCCATATCCATTGCAGGCGGCGTAGTGGGCACTGACTCCGTCGCGGTGGATGTGAGCCAGGCTACGGCAGTCTTTACGGGTGGTTCGGCCGTAGGGCCGGATAAAGCCGTTGCGGTCAGCAATATTGTGCTTGCAGGAACGGACCAGGGCAATTACAGTGTTGCCTCTACGGCTCAGGCTACAGCGGACATTCTATCCAAGCCGGTGGCGGTCAGCCAGGTTGTCATTGCCGACAAGGGTTATGACGGAACCCGTTCCGCAACCATTGCTGGCGCTTCTCTCACAAGCAGGATCGGCGTTGAGGATGTTACGGTGGATTATTCGCAAGCTGTTGCTTCTTTTGACAATGAGGCCATAGGAAGCGGAAAGTCCGTAACCGTGACAGGCTTGAAGCTGGGAGGAGCGGACAGCGGCAATTACCGGATGGATGACGGCAGCTTCATTGCATCCGGCAATATCACCGCCGTTGGCACGGTAGATACCCCTTCAGCATCAATTGCCGGGGGAACAGAGGTCAAAGGCGGAACAGCTGTTGCATTACTGACGGCAGGCTTCCCCGGTGCTGTCATTTATTATGCAACCGGACCGGCTGCAGCTGATCCCAGTGAGATGTCTGCCCATGTAGCCAGTGGAGGGACTGTAACTATTACGGGCAGTCCGGGCGGGGTTGTGGTGCTGAGCGTATACGGAACGCAGACCGGCTACAGCAGCAGTCCGGCAGCGCATTATTCCTACACCATCCGCCAGATCCGGACTCTGACGGTCAGCGGGGCCAGTGCGTCCAGCAAGGATTACGACGGCAGCCGCGAAACGGCAGTAACGGGTGGAGCGCTGTCCGGCCCGGTGGAGCCGGGGGATGATGTGGTTCTGTTGACGGACGGAGCCTCAGGGCAGTTTGCGGATAAGCAAGCGGACGACGGCAAGACTGTAGCGGCATCCGGGTTTGCCCTGGCAGGTGCAGACAGCATATACTACGAGCTTGTGCAGCCCACGCTGACAGCGGATATCCGGGTCAGGGAGGTGGCTGTCAGCAGTGCTGTTATCGCGGATAAGGTGTTTGATGGCAGCGTCGAAGCCGTCATAACGGGAATTTCTCTGGACTGGAAAGCACCCGGGGACGAGGTGGAGGTGGACCATGCTTCGGCCGCGGCAGTGTTCGCGGATGTAGGCGTCGGCAACGGTAAAACGGTGACCATTACCGGCCTGAGGCTCACTGGAGCCGATGCGGGGAATTACCGGCTGGCCTCTTCCACAGCTGCCGCCAAGGGAGCTATCCTCCCCGCAGGAACTGTGGCTGCTCCCCAGGCAAGCCCGGAAACGGAGCGTATTCTTTCCGGTACGCCTGTTACGCTGTCCTCAGCCACTGGCGGAGCAGAGATCTACTATACTCTGGATGGCGGTTCTCCTGACAGAAGCAGCATCAGATATACGGGTCCTGTGCCGGTGTCCGGCAATCCGGGAGATGCGGTTACCGTGAAGGCTATTGCGGTGAAGCCGGGAATGACCGACAGTGCGGTTATGGAAAAGCGGTACACCATTTCAGCCGCAGGTGATTTACCGGTGACGGTGGAGGCAGGAGACCGGACTGTGTTGCTAAGCTGGCCAGTTGTGCCTGAAGCAGTGACCTATAGCGTTTATGGCGGCCCAGGGAACACCTATCTGGGAACTGGAGGACTGGTAACGGCAAGTGTATACGGGTATCAGGCCGGGGGATTAACCAATGGCGTGTCCTACACCTTCTACATTACTGCTGTAGATGAAGTGGACCGGATCCTCCAATCTGCCCGGATCGGCGCAACACCCCGCACGGTTCCGGGGCAGCCTACAGGGGTTAAGGCTGTGGCCGGAAACGGCAGTGCGACGATTACCTTCGCGGTTCCTGCAGATAATGGGGGAAGCCCCATAGAAACCTACATTGCCGTCTCCAGTCCCGGCGGTAAAACGGCTGAAAGTGCGGGCAGTCCCATCGTCTTCACAGGGCTGGCTAATGGGGTGGACTATACCTTTACGGTAAGAGCATATAATGCTGCCGGAGCGGGACTGGAATCGGAGGTTTCCAATACAGTGACGCCTGTGGCACCGCCGGACGAAGGCGGAGGCCCTTCAGGCGGAGGTACCGATGAGGGCAGCAGCGGCACCAGCAACAACGGCAACAGCGGGAATGGAGGAGCTGGGGCAGGTTCGCCTCAAGAGCCGGTTACCGTTGATGTGCAAGAAGGTATAGCGACCGTTACAATGACTATCAAGGCAGCGGCCGGCACGAATGGCGGGGTTATTGCATCGGTTACAGTTGGGCAAATAAACGATGTTATCAACCGGGCGCTGGAATCCGCCAAGGCGCAAGGAAACGGGGTTAAGGCAGCGGTTGTCATCCGTATCGAAGCCGGGGAAGGCGCAGCGGATATTGAAACACGGATTTCCCGGGCGGCTATGGAGCAGGTTGCCTCCTCAGGGCTTGCCTCCCTGACGTTCTCCACCTCCATTCTTTCGGCGGCCTTCGATACGGAAACCCTTATGACCATTGCGAAGGAAGCAACAGGTGATGTCAGCTTCCACTTGTCCAAAGGAGATTCCTCCGGGCTGTCCCCGGCAGCGCAGCGTTTGGTGGGAGACCGGCCGGTGTTTGACCTTGCAGTTACCGGCGGAGACAGGACTATATCCCAATTTGGAGGAGGCGTGACGGTATCCGTTCCATATACGCCAAAGGCCGGGGAGGATACCGACGCTATCGTTATCTATTATCTGAGCGGTGCCGGAGGCCCGGCGGTAGTGGCAGAAAGCCGCTATATTCCCGGAACAGGGACAGTTAGCTTCCGCACCAATCATTTCTCTGTGTATGGGGTGGGCTATAACCCGGTGAGCTTCGCTGATGTAACTGAGCAAGCATGGTATGGCAAAGCAGTGGGCTTCATCGCGGCGAGGGAGATTACCTCCGGCACAGGAGAGGGAATCTTCAGTCCTGATGCCGTACTGACCCGGGGCAGCTTCCTGGTTATGGCGATGCGAGCCTATGGGATCACTCCCGCAAACCCGTCAGCGGATAATTTCTCTGATGCGGGCAACACCTATTACACCGGATATCTGGCCGCGGCGAAGCAACTGGGCATTGCCCAGGGAGTCGATTCCGGCCGGTTCGATCCGGAGCGGGAAATCACCCGGCAAGAAATGTTCACACTGCTCAAAAATGTGCTGGGTACCGTCCACCAGCTGCCCGATGGCAAAGGTGGATCCGGAGAAACATTATCCGGCTTCGCTGATCATGGGGAGATTGAGCCTTGGGCGAAGGAAGCCGTGGCACTGATGGCGGAAAACGGCTTGATCAGCGGCAGCGGAGGCAGACTGCGGCCGGCAGATACCGCCACACGGGCGGAAATGGCGCAGATCTTGTATAATCTTCTGACCCGTTAATCCTTCCCATTAGGCACTGAACCAAACAACCAATAAACCGGAGCATGACAGAGGACTTTCCTGCTGCATGCTCCGGTTTGTTGTTTGGAGGAGACCGGGGAGAGACAAGTATAAACCAGGGTTGCTCTCGGCACCTTAAAGCATGAAGGGGAGGTGTCAAAAAGCGATGAGTGACAAGCAGAAGGATCAGCTTCAATTGGATCAGTCGCAGTTGGTGGACGCATGGCGCCGGGTGCTGCCGACAACGATGAAAACCACCGATGCGGTAACGGTAAAAGCAGATGAGGCCAATCCCAAGGCTTTGCGGGTAGCCGTGGGCAATGCGGGACACAGTCTGTACACCTTTGATTTTCTGGTGACCTATGTGGATTCCCGCGAGGTGAAGGTGGAACTGGTGGATGCGGAAAAAGGCGAAGGCGGGACCATCGATGAACGGGGCAACCTGGTCCAGGATTTAATCCAGGATCATGTACGCAATCTTCATGAGTGCGCCCAGGCCCTACAGCAGGAAACCCATGCCTGATCCATCAGGAACGATACAAGGCGAGAGGAGAGGAAACAGGTGACCAAGCAGAAATCTCAGGATAAAAACCTGCAAAATGTAGCGAAGCATCTGGAAATTGAAGGGGTCAACGCCCATCATGCCCAGCAGCTGAAGCAGGATCTTAATGACCGGAAGCATATGGATGCGTTAAACCGGGATAACACAACCCGCCAATAGATTCCGCCATATGGCCCGGCCATGTGATTACACGCAGCGAGGGGTGAGAACAGATGGTCAAGCAGAAGGTTAATCCGGTGAACCCGCCCTCCGGGCAACGGGACGGAGACGGGGCAGGAGGCCCCCAGGAGCCCCTGTCGGGCTCCAAGAAGGTCAAGAACCGTAATCACACTCATAAGGCTCCCCACGAGGGCAGCTGATTTTACGGGGCAGGTACACCGCTTAAAAAAGTTTTGCACGGTATGAATATAAGCCGAGGATTTCGGACATCTTAATATCGACGGTGAAGAGAGAGGCGATGGTTGCGTTGAACACGTTAGTGCCACAACCGATCAAGAACCAATCGGAGGTATGTCAGCCTCATTAGAAACCGGAGGGATGTGCCAAAGACTCGTAAGGGCAAAACCTTAAAGAGAAATTTGGTAACGTAACAAAGGCGTCTGGCAGAGGAAACGAAATACCATTAATCACCGTCTGGAGGGACCCCGCAAGGGGTCCTTTTCCATTCAAGGAAAGCATGAGGGCGGCTGCTGCCGTCTTTTTTTGCTGAAAAAAACAAAAAAACCGATGATCATCATCATCGATTACCTGAAAAAGACGATAGTAAAAAGAACTCGCGTTCTCTCAACTTTCATTATAAATATAGTATGGCATACAAGTGGTGAAAAATCAAGGATGGCTGCGAAAAAAGGAGCGTTTCCACTGTTTCCCCCGGTAGACCTTTGAAGTGGAGGATGGTCAGAGCCTCTCCCGGTCTTTTCCATATACATCATGGTCATGATACGTTATTGCAGCAAAGGAGGACGGATCATGCAAATCATTGTGGAGGATATCCGGAAGAGCTTCAAGGTGTACCGGCGCCCGGAGGGCAAGTGGGGGCTGCTCCGGGGAGCGTTTATGCGGAATGTGCAAAAGGTGGAGGCGTTAGATGGAATCAGCTTTTCGATTGGGGAGGGGGAGCTGGTTGGCTATATCGGTCCTAACGGTGCCGGGAAATCCACAACGGTGAAGATTATGAGCGGGATTCTGACGCCGGACAGCGGGAGGTGCCGCATTATGGGCAGGACTCCATGGAAGGAGCGGGTGGCTCATGTGTCGCAGATTGGCGTAGTGTTCGGACAGCGCTCCCAGCTGTTCTGGGATGTGCCGGTGGCGGATTCCTTCGATGTGCTGAAGGATATGTACGGCATCACCGCGGCGGACTACCGGACACGGCTGAACCAGCTGGCCGGTGTGCTTGGGGTGGATAGCCTGCTGCAGACGCCGGTACGGCAGCTGTCGTTGGGCCAACGGATGCGCTGCGAGCTGGCGGCGGCCTTGCTTCACCGCCCGCGGATTCTGTTTCTGGATGAGCCGACCATCGGATTGGATGCGGTATCCAAGCTGGCCATCCGGGGGTTCTTGAAGGAGGAAAACCAGCGCAACGGCGTCACCATGGTGCTCACCACCCATGACATGGACGATATGGAGGCATTATGCCAGCGGGTAATGGTGATTGGGCGGGGACGGCTGCTGTATGACGGGAGGTTATCCGGGCTCCAGGAGAGGTATGCCCCGGAGGTTGTGATGAAGGTAAACACGGATGAAATGATTGCTGCCATGTACAATGACTTGGCTTTGGTGTAGGAGGGACATTTCATGCTTGCGATGCAAACCTGGAGAGCGTGCCGCTCTCTTTTTCGTGTCCGGATGGCGGAGGGGCTGCAGTACCGGGTGGCGGCCCTTACCGGGGTAATGATCAGTGTGTTTTGGGCTGTAATTGAGTGTGTGGTGTATACCGTCTTCTATACCTATAGCCAAGATGGGGCGTGGAACCATAACGGCTTTGGTCTGGAGCAGACGATCTCGTATGTGTGGTTGGCGCAAGGGATTTTTTTCTTCCAAGCCATGAGCGTCGACAGCGAAATACTCACCAAAATCAACAAGGGGGATGTGGCTCTGGAGCTGTGCCGCCCGATGGATCTCTATCTCCATTGGCTGGTGAAAAGCGCGGCCGGCAGGCTGGGGATCAATTGGCTGCGCGGGGTGCTGACCATCGTGGCAGGGATCTTGATGCCGGCAGGCTATGCGTTGGCTGGACCTGCTTCCGCTGGCGGCTTCCTCCTCTTCCTGCTGACGGTAGTGCTGGCCTTTCTTCTATGCTGCGCCTATGCCATGCTGGTTACCGCCATCCGGCTGAATACGACTTGGGGGGACGGTCCCTTCTATATGCTGATGCTGTTGAGCGGCGTCTTGTCGGGAACCTATCTGCCGCTCCGGCTGTGGCCGGACAGTCTGCAAACCTTCCTCCGCCTGCAGCCCTTCGGCGGCTTCACCGATCTCCCCTTGCAGCTGTATACGGGCAGTCTGGCGCCGGAGGCGGCATGGCTGGGGGTAGCGCTGCAGCTGTTTTGGATCGCGGTATTTGTGGTTGCCGGACGGATGATTATGAAAAGCCGGCTTAAGCATCTGATTATTCAGGGAGGGTGAGGCTGTTGGAGGCCAAGGTTTATCTCAAGCTGCTGCGTCTGCATCTTCTGAGCGGGATGGAATACAAGGGCTGGTGGCTGATGCTGATTCAGGTGGGCTTTGTAGTAGTGACCGATCCCCTGTCCACCGTGCTGCTGTTCTCCCGGTTCGGCAGCATCGGGGAGTGGTCGGTGGAGCGGATCATTCTAATCTACGCCCTAGCGGTATCCTCCTTCGGGCTGGCGGAGAGCTTGTGCCGGGGCTTTGACTTCTTTCCCTGGCAGATGCTTCGCTCCGGGGATTTTGACCGGGTGCTGCTGCGGCCGCGGTCGCTCTTCATGCAGGTGGCGGCCTCCCGGTTTCACCTGCACCGCCTGATGCGCCCGGTTACCGGTGTGGGCGCTACTCTTTGGGCGCTTGCGCGGATGGATGTGCCGCTCTCCGTGCAGAATGCGGCGCTGCTGGTTTCGGCTCTGGCCGGTGGAACCATTATGTACTGCGGCGTGTTCGTTCTGACCTCCGGAGTGGCCTTTTTCACCATTAAGGGTCTGGACTGGATCTATATTCTCACCAATGCCAGCTACCAGGTGACCCGCTGCCCCGAGCCTTATATGCCGCGGATGCTGAAGGGCATGTTCCTGTTCCTGCCGCCGGTGCTGCCAGTGAGCTTCTATCCTGCTGCGGCTCTCTGCGGCTGGGGGTATCCGCCATGGACCGGCTGGCTGCCCATACCTGCAGGACTGGCTTTTATGGCGGTGTCGCTGGCTGTCTGGCAGGTGGGTGTCCGCCATTATCAGAGCACGGGGAGTTAAGGGGAAAGGCGAGTACGTCCAGAGCACGGGGAGCTAGGTGGAGAGGAGATGTACGCCCAGGGCTGAAGGGACCGGGGGGCTAGGGAAAAAGGAGATTATGGCCCTAGGCCGGAGGTTACCCGGCTGTTCTTGTCAGCTTCCGGCATTCCGACAGAGGTGGTCGCGGAGGAAACATTCTAACGGAAGCCAGCGTTTATTTTGCAGTAAAACGTCCATTCCAAAATCTAACGGCGGTGGATGCTCTTATTGGAGCCCATCCGCTGCCAAACCGGCAGTTTTGCCGGAGATAGCATCTCTCACCGCCGTTAGCCACTCCACATTCATCAAATCAGTGAATTCTTTATTTCGGTCTAGTCCTCCCCTCAACTTCTCTTTATAATGATAATGATAATCAATATCATAATCGGTTTGAAAAAGGGGTGGAGCAAGGTCATGGAATTGTTTGAATACCCTGTATCCGCTTCTGCCGGAAGTTTGGAGCAGGAGCTGGCCCTGTGGGAGCATGCCGTTGTGTCTGTAGCGGATGTCCGTCACCACCGGTTCGATCCGGGCAGCGGATTAACGGAAATATCTTGCTCCCGCAGGTATGTTCTTGTATGTCTCCGGCGGCGGGGGGCAGGTGTGGCTGGACGAGATTCCCTATCAAATGAACCGGTTTGGGCTGTTTCATGGGGGAAAAGGGACCAAGCTGTCCATCGTTCCCGCTGCGGGTCCGCTGGAATGCTACATGGTGCTGTATAAGGCCAGAATGCCCCTAACGGGCAAGCGTGGGTGGAGATCTATGCCAGAGGGGATTGATCCATTCGGCCGCCAATACGGCCTCTGTCCGGAAAACCCACTGTGGTTTGCCAGACAATTGATGCGGCTGCATGAGCGCTGGTGCTCCTCCTCTCCCTGGCGGCGTTTGTACGTCAAAGCATCCCTGCTTCAATTGATTTGCGAAGCCTATGAGGAATTGGCCTCCAATCATGGAGCCATGCTGCAGCCGGATCTTGTGGCGATGGCCAAACGCTCCATATCGCTGCATTACCACGAGGCCCTCTCCATTCAGGAGCTGGCGGGCATGCTGCATATCAGCTACAGCCATCTGCACCGCATTTTCAAGCAGCAGACGGAGGAAAGTCCTCAGGATTACCTGATCCGCAAGCGGCTGGAGGCGGCTAAGCGGCATCTTGCCGGCAGCTCAGCCTCCATGAGAGACATTGCCTTGGCCTGCGGCTTTAGCGACGAACATAATTTGATCCGCACCTTCAAAAGCAGGACAGGCATGACGCCGGGGGAATACCGAGAGAAAATGTACATGAAGTGGAGAGATGGCGGCATTGGCCCTGCCGGAGCGGATCTTTATACTGATGGGAGCATTACGGGAAAATTCCAACTTCAGTATAAAGGAGATCCATTTATGCAAACCAAATCCAAAGCAAATATGCTTCTGACCGCTGCGTTGGGGCTTACCCTGATCCTGTCCGCCTGTGGTGGAACAGGAACCGGGACGGATGCGGGGGCATCCGGCTCCCCCATGTCTTCGCCTGCTGCATCGGAGCAGGCTGTGAAAGCGCCCGAGTCGGGCACCCGGATCGTAAAAACAGTGAAGGGAGACATTGAAGTGCCTGCACATCCGCAAAAAGTAGCTGTTAACTGGTATCTGGGGGATATCTGCGCTTTGGGCATCAAGCCTGTGGCCTTCTCCGGCTGGAAGCAGGCGACCATGCCCTTCTATGCGAAGCTGGACGGAATCGAAGCGCTGAAGCCGTGGGAAGCGGAGAATATTATGACCTTCGAGCCGGAAGTCATCGTCACGTATAAAGCGGAGGAGTTTGATAAACTCTCCAAGGTGGCCCCTGTTATCGTAATTGAAGAAAGCCTGCCGGCTGAAGACCGGCTGCTGTTCCTGGGACAAGCACTGGGCCGGGAGGCGGAAGCCAAGGCAGTGGTGGAAAATTTCCGCAAGAAGCTGGAGGAAGCCAAGGTTAAGCTGACCTCTAATGAATTCGCCAACAAAACCTTCAGCATCATGGAAGACTGGGGACCGTCCGGCGATTGGAGCGGTGTGGCCTATGAAACCGGGTCGCGGGGTGGAAACCTGGTTTATGACTATCTGGGGCTGAAGAAACCTGCCAAGCTGGAAGAGCTTATTGCCAGCAACAAAAAAGGACGGGCTACATTGAGCTATGAAGTGGCCCATGAGTATTTCGGAGATTATATCCTGTGGTTCCGCCAGGAGGGGAAGGAGTCCCAATATGCCAAAACGGATATTTGGAAAAGCATCCCTGCTGTGGCGCAAGGAAAGGTTCTGGAGATTTCCGGAAACTATCAGGGACTGTTTTATTACAGCGATGTGGGCAGTATGACAGAGCAGCTTGCCTTTATTCAGGATAAGCTGGCGGCATTGGTCAAATAGCCATTGCCGGACGGGAGAAAACATGAACCAGCAAAACCTGCAGGAGCTTCAGCACCACCAAAGCAGTGCGGTCCGGTATACTCTTTTTATGGCGGCGGGAGCGGCCCTTTTGCTCCTGTCCGCAGCAGCTTCTATTTCCTTCGGCGCTGCGGAAATGAGCCTTTCCACAGCCTGGCACGCGGTATTTGCGTTTGACTCAAGCATTACGGAGCATCAAATCATTCATACTCTGCGCTTTCCCCGGACGGTAACAAATGCCATAGTTGGCACCAGTCTGGCGGTCTGCGGCGCTATTATGCAGGGAACGACCCGCAACCCCCTTGCCGATTCCGGATTGATGGGAATCAGCTCCGGCTCCGGCTTTGCCATTGCTTTATGCTTGGTTTTTCTGCCGGACAAGTCCTATCTGCAGACCATGCTGTTCGCCTTTGCGGGCGCTGCTTTAGCTACCGGCATTACCTATTTCGTTGCTTCACTTGGCAAACGGGGGATGACCCCCCAACGTCTGGTTCTGGCGGGGGTCTCTATCTCCATGATGTTCGGCGCCTTCAGCTCTTATCTGAGCATCCGCTACCGGCTGGGCCATGCCATGGCCTATTGGTCCGCCGGCGGTACGGCTGGAGCCACGTGGGGGGAATTGGCTATGATCGCCCCGTTCTTCGCGGCAGGAACTGCGGCTGCGCTGGCGCTGGCTCCCTCCGTCACCTTGCTCAGTCTGGGCGAGGAGGTTGCTGCCGGATTAGGCCAACGTACCAGGCTGGTGAAAGGGGCGGCGACGTTCATTGTGCTGGTGCTCACCGGCCTGGCCGTTGTGGTGGTTGGTCCGGTTGGTTTCGTGGGATTGATTGTCCCCCATATTGTACGGTATCTGGTGGGCGTGGATTACCGGCGGATTATTCCCGCTTGCGCTTTGTACGGCGCTCTTTTTGTAGTTGCCGCGGATCTCCTGGGACGGATGGTGAACCGCCCCTACGAAACACCCTTGGGCATTATTCTTGCGGCGGTAGGCGTCCCGTATTTCCTCTACTTAGCCCGCAAAGAACGGAGGGAAACCGTATGAGGAGCCTGACAGCAAAAAGAAGCGGCGGCTTTACCCCGGTGGGGAATCGGGATCATTGTGCTGCTGATCATCCTGGTGGGAGCGGTGGCGGTTATCAGCATCAACTCCGGCAAAATGGGGCTGGCACCCGGCGAGGTGTTCCAGGTGCTTCTGGGCAACGGGACGGCAAGGCAGCGGGTGATTGTATTCGACTTCCGCCTGCCCCGGATTGTGCTGTCCATCCTGGTAGGCATCGGAATGGGAGCTTCCGGCTGCATTATGCAAAGCCTACTCAGAAACGACATGGCCAGTCCGGGAACCCTGGGGATCAGCTCCGGCTCGGGTTTATTCGTCATCCTTGTCATTGCCGGTTTTTCTCTCGATGGAATGTCGTCTGCACTGCTCCTGCCGCTGCTTTCCTTCGCAGGCGGTTTGACGGCAGCCGGGCTGATCTTCCTGCTCTCCCACAGCCGGGGACGGGATATTTCGCCGACACGGCTAATCCTTACCGGGGTGGCCATAGGCAGCGGGTACAGCGCATATACCCTTCTGGTTACACTGAAGCTGGACGAAAACCAGATGGAGTTTGCCCAACGCTGGATGGCGGGAAGCCTGTGGGGAGACGATTGGCGGTATCTGGCCGTCTTGACCCCGTGGGTGCTGGTGCTTACAGGCTACGCGCTGTATAAATCCAGGATGCTGAATGCCATCCGGCTAGGCAACCAAACGGCGGCCGGCTTGGGGCTGGCGGTGAAGCGGGAATTCATTGGCCTGTCTCTGGCGGCGGTGGCCTTGTCCTCGGGAAGCGTAGCGGTGGGCGGTAATTTCTTCTTCGTGGGCATGATCAGCCCCCACCTGGCCCGGAGGCTGGTGGGACCCAACCACAAGCTGCTGCTGCCGGCAGCTTCCCTGACGGGAGCGCTGGTGGTGCTGCTGGCCGATACGCTTACCCGCACGGTAAGTATGGGGACGGATGTGCCCACAGGGATTGTGATTACCCTGCTCAGCACGCCGTACTTTTTGTATCTGCTGGCAAAGTCGGATTGAGTCCGGCCAGAAGCAATTCCTCCGCCAGCCGGGCATCCTCCGGGCAGAACATATGGGCAGAGCGCTCCAGCCAATGGAGGCTTTTGCCTTGGGGAGCATCCAGGCGGTCCACATACTGCTCCAGCAGCCGCCCGGAAATCACCCGGTCCAACCGTCCATGAATGAAGGTGGCGGGGATGTCCAGCCGGGGAATTTCTATGGATGCGTTAAATGCATCCATATCCTTAAGCGTCTGCGGTGAGTAAGAAAGCTTCATGCCGCGGGTGAACATCCTGACCAGATTTCCCAGGGAATAATCCGGAGACGACAGCAGCAAACGGAAGGCGGCAGCCATGCCGGGATGCTTCGTCCCCTCCCCGTTATAGATGAATCCCCCCAGCAGCATGAGCCATTTCCTCAGCTGGTTCCAGTCAGCCAAATTGCGGGTATAAGGCGGCGGTCCCATTCTCTCCAGCTCCCGGAGAGCCTTGTTATGCCCACGCGCTTTGGCCTCCTGGAGAAGCCAAGCATAAGCCTCCTTATCGCTTCCCGTCCAATCCACAATTTGGGCCAGGCCAAAATAAGCGTCCAGCTTCTGCGGACAGCGGACCGCCAACTTCAAGCCCAGCAGGGAGCCCCAGGAAATCCCGCAGAGGGTGAGCTTCTCTGTGCCAAAACGGGCGGTGAGCCACTCCACCAGCTGTGCGGCATCCTCCACATGCTGTTCCACATGCATGGAGCGGGGGTCAATGTCCCGGGACCAGGAGGCGCCGGTTCCCCGCTGGTCCCAGAAAACGACAGTGTATTGCTCCAGCAGCCGCCGGGTGCAGAGGTTGAACACCCAGTCCGCCTCCCGGCAGCCGACTCCCGGAACCGGCATGCCCGGTCCGCCATGCAGGACCAGCAGCACCGGTGTGCCGGCACGGCGGGTCTGGATCAGGATCCGCTGGCGCACGCCGCCCAGCACCACCTCCTCCACGGAGCTGATGCCTCCCTGCTCCACGGCTCTCCGTGCAGCGGCGAGAATTTCCCGCTGCTTCACCCGGCGGTAGAGCAATAGAACTGCAGCCACTGCAGCCACCGTGCACAATACCCCAACCAGCATTCCCGTCAGCATGGACCGTTCCCCTCTCTCTTCACAATTCCCGTGTACAGCAGACGGGAGGCCTCCTCCATCAATGCCTCCAGCGTTATGCCGAAGCGCTCCAGGTCCCCATTTTCCCGGGCGGAAAAAATACCGTCCCCCAGCGCATACAGGATCAGCATAAACCGGGCTGAATCCAGCTCCTTCAGCTCTCCGCAGGCAACTCCCTGGCGGATGACCTCCTGCATCTGCTCCATATGCCGGGCTTTCTTTTCCAGAAGCAGCTCCAGCTGGTCTTGCGAAAAGCCAATGCCGAAGAGCGGGTTGAAGCAAAGCCGTACCAGCTGGCTGTTCAACGGCTCCAGCTCATAAAATTGCTGGAAGGCGCGGAAAATTTCCCGGAGGCGGAAGAGAAAACCCGGCCCGGTAGAGGCCGCCTGCTCCACTTGGTCATTCAAGCGGGAGAGGGCATCCAGGCAAATATCAAAAAATACGTCGGATTTGCTGCGGTAATGGAAATACAGAGGGCCGGTGGAAATACCCGCTTCCGCTGCAAGCGTCCGCATGGACACCTGATGGTAGCCTTGGCGGAGAAAGAGGCGTTTGGCCGCTTCCCGAATGGCGATGCGGGTGTCTGCCGGCGGAGAGGGTTCAGCAGAGCGATTGTGACCGGATGGTGGTGTTGCCGGCGTTAGGGCCGGATTAGAATTAGGATCCATATAAAGCCGCCTTTCTATAACATTGTTATAGATGGATTATAACGGCGTTATACATTTGTTGTAAACCCCCAGGGCAAATCCCAGTGTGCTCATGAAGGTCTCTCCTAGGAAGCGACCGAATAGCCAAGTTCAGGAAATGTTAAGAAACCTTTTCTGTTACACAACCGTCAATATATATGTATGCCCTTTTTATGTCCGTTTGGAAGGGTGAGGGTACGGATTGTTCGGAATACGCCCGGTTGTGTCCATGGATGCCATTCGCCTGCGGCGCGGACCGGGTTTTCGAGGAAAGGATGGCGGTTATGCTTCGAGTGGAACATTTGTCTCACTCCTTCCTAAGCGGGAGTGAAACGACGCAAGTGCTTCAGAATATCGATTTTCGGGTGCAAAAGGGGGAGATGCTGGCTTTATTGGGCAGCTCCGGGTCCGGCAAATCCACACTTTTGAACCTGATGGCGGGACTGATGAAGCCAACAGAGGGGGATATATACATAGCCGGCGAGAGCATCGTGAAGATGAACGAAAGCCAGCTGGCGGAATTTCGAAGAACGCATATCGGATTTATTTTTCAGGCATACGAGCTCATTGCCAATCTGACGGTAAGGGAGAACGTGGAGCTGCCGCTGATCTTTCAGTCCATCCGGCCTTCCGTCCGCAAGCAAAAGGCGCTCTCACTCCTGGAGCAGGTGGGGATTCCGGAAAAATCGGAGCTGTTTCCCTCGCAGCTATCCGGGGGCCAGCAGCAGCGGGTAAGTATTGCCCGTTCGCTGGTGACGGAGCCGTCGGT
Organism: Paenibacillaceae bacterium; assembly: GCA_029256065.1. Classification (GTDB taxonomy): domain Bacteria; phylum Bacillota; class Bacilli; order Paenibacillales; family NBRC-103111; genus Paenibacillus_AR. Next base: position 2,902 of record JAQSYT010000060.1, on the reverse strand, counting down.
TATTTTTGCGGACGAGCCTACAGGCAATTTGGATACCCGGACGGAGGATGAAATCATTACGATTCTGAAAAGACTCAACAGCACCCTCTCCACTACCTTCATTATTGTTACCCATGAGCATGAGGTGGCCCGGCATACCAAGCGTATTCTCACTCTGCGGGACGGCCGCCTCCAGGATACGGAGGGGGTCGGTGAAGTGGCGGCCGGAGGTGAGGAAGCATGAGAATCAGGGATATTCTGCGGCTGTCCTGGGATCAGGTGAAGCGCCGGAAGGTGGTTACCGGCCTGTGTGCGGCGGGAATTTCCATCGGCTGCGCAGCCATAGTGGTTGCCATGAGCGTAGGGGATTCCGCCCAGAAGTATACAGAAAAGGAAATGAACCAGTTTTTCAAAATGGACGAAATTACAGTCAGAGCCAATGCCGGTGTATCCGCGCCGGGGTCTACAGGAGTCTCCCAGCTCAGCACGGACATGCTGGAGCAGGGAAAGCTGACCCGGCAGAAGCTGGATCTGATCCGCCAATTCCCTAATGTTTCCGCGGCGGCGCCGTTTGTAGAGATGGGCCATCTGCAGATGGTGACCAATGATAACCGGGTTTCCTACGTGCAGGTAATCGGTACCCGTCTGGATTCTCTGCCTCAATTCGGCCATGCCTTTGCCCAAGGGGGACCTACGGATACGCCTGGTGCCATTGTGCTGAATTATGGAGCTACTCTGGGGCTTAACGACCCGGAAACGCTGGACAATCTGATGAGACAGATTTCCCGCAATCCCTATGACGACGACCTGATGGACCAGTACCGCAAGCTGCAAAAGACCCCCTCGGAGCTGTACCAAAAGCAGCTGCAATTCAAGGTTTCCACCGGGGAAACGGGCAAAACGCGGAGCAGCTCGCCTCTTCGAGTTGCCGGTATATTGAAGCTGCCTCAAGGATCCACTGCTGATTCCGCCCAATATGACAAGAAGGTCTACATATCCATGGAGACCATGCAGATGCTGAGGGAGGAGCTCTATGATAATACGGCCAACTCCGCCAGCTCATCGGAAAGCTACGAAACGGCAGTGGTCAAGGTGAAGAGCCAGGATGTGGTGGAATCGGTAGAAAAGCAGATTCAGCGGCTGCGGGTGAATACCCAAACCAACCTGAACCAGAAGGAGATGGTGGCGGAGCAGTTCGCCATTATTAAAATGGTGGCCATGGGCATTGGTGTTTTCATTCTGATTATTGCCTCCATCTCCATTATCGTAGCCATGACCATGTCCACCTATCAGCGCCGCCGGCAGATCGGCATCATGAAGGTGCTGGGGGCCAATTTGGCCCAAATCCGCAATATGTTTATTGTGGAGGCGGCGCTGACCGGGCTGTTAGGGGGAATGCTCGGTATCCTGTTCTCCTATTGGGTGGTCTGGGGGCTCAACGTACTGATCATGTCGGTATCCCAGGACAAAACGCCGATGATCTTCATACCGCCGGCCACGATCTTCACCGGGATGGCATTCGCCATCATGACCGGGGTGTTATCGGGGCTGTATCCGGCGGTGAGCGCCTCCAGAACCGATGCGTTGACGGCTATCAAGCGGGATTAGTCCTAGTCCTAATCTATAGAAAGGGAGTACATATCAGATGAAGAATATACGCAAGAAAATCAAATGGGTAATTCTAGGTCTTGTGCTGATCGGCATAAGTGCGTTCTTATACATTCAATCCCATCCTGCATCCCAGGTGGACCCGGCAGCCATGCGGCAGGATATTGTTTTTACGGCGGCAAAGGAGATGCTGGTCAACAAGGTGGAGGTAAAGGGGAAATCCCTGTATCAGCAGGAAACCATGGTATACGCGCCATTCGGCTCACGGGTGTCGGAATGGGTGGCGGCGGATGGGCAGCAGGTGCAGGCAGGGGATGTGCTGTTTAAGCTGGACGGCTCCGACCTGCAGACGGAAATTCAGAAGGAGGAGGCCTCCATCCACAAAACCGAGCTGGAATCGGAGCTGGCCCGCTATGCCGGAGAGGTGAAGGAGGCTGCTCTGGGCTCAGGCACCAGTGAGACGGAGCGGGTGGATGCACTGACATCGAGAGAGACCTCCCGGCTGAACCGGGAGCTGACCGGGGTCAACCTGGACATGCAGCGCAAGGCGCTGGTGGAGAAGCGGGAGCGGCTTGCCGCTGCTGACTATCAATCCCCTGCGGCGGGGATTTTCCTGTACGAAAGCTCAGCCAAACGTCCCCATGCGGTGACGGAGAACCAGTATGTGGGCAAGATTGTGCAGCTGGATCAGCTGCAAATGCTGGCGCTGGTAGGCGAGCAGGATGTGTTCCGGATCAAGCCGGGTATGTCCGTGGAGGTCAAGCTCACTGCGGTGAAGGATATGACCCTGAAGGGACAGGTTCAGAAGGTTTCCAAGTTCGCCAAAACTGGTACGGATGAGAGCACCTTAAGCCAGCTGGCTCAATTCGAGGTCATTATCTCCCTGGAAAAAAGCGAGTACCTGATTGCCGGCTTGTCCTTAAGCGGTGAGATTGAAACCGAGCGTAAGGAGGAGGCGCTGGTGATTCCGGCTATGGCGGTTGTCCGCGAGGAGGGCAATACCTTTGTCCTTCTGGACAAAGGCAGCGGTCAAACGGAGAAAAAACCGGTGAAAACCGGTATGGAGACACCGGAAAAAATTGAAATCGTGGAAGGGCTGCAAGCAGGAGATGTTGTAGCACTGCCATAAGCAGCCCCCCCAAAGTGAAACCCAGTTCCCCCTCTGGAGAAGGATTGTCCGGAGGGGGAAAAACATGATAATACTTTACTCGAGTAAATATGTATTGCTGTAAGGTTGGCGGAGGTTATGAAGAGCTTCATCCATTTTGAGTGGGGCAGTTCAGGTGCAGCAAGTGGCCTAACGGAATAGAATGGG
>JAQSYT010000059.1 GCA_029256065.1 Paenibacillaceae bacterium | reverse complement strand
ATCACCACCGGGGACAGCAGCTCCACCGGTCCCAGAGGCAAATTGCAGACCGCCCGCACATGCTGCTCAAACTGTGAGGTGGCGCAGGCCTCCATGGTATAGTGGCCGGAGTTGTGGGGGCGGGGGGCCAGCTCATTCACAAACAGCTCGCCTGATTCCGTCACAAACATCTCCACTGCCAAGAGCCCCACCATGTCCAGGGACTCCGCCAGCCGGGCAGCCAGCTCCTCCGCCCGCTGCCGCACCTCTGCCGGAACCCGGGCCGGCACAATGGACAGATGCAGGATGTTGCCCACGTGGATGTTTTCCGCCACCGGGAACACCTTAACCTCGCCCCAGGGGCTTCTGGCGGCAATCGCCGAAATCTCCTGGCGGAAGGCGATGAACTTCTCCAGCACCAGCTCCACGCCGCTTTGGCTGAGCGTCTCATAAGCCGCTCCGCATTCGTCCGGGGAACGGAGTACCCATTGCCCCTTGCCGTCGTAGCCGCCGGAGACCGTCTTCAGCACACAGGGGGTGCCGAACCGGGCTACCGCCGCTTCCAGCTCCGCCAGACTGCCCACAGGCGCATAAGGCGCCACCGGAACTCCGGCGGCCTCAATGGCCCGCTTCTCCCACAGCCTGTGCTGGGTGGTGTGCAGCAGCTTGCTGCCCTGGGGCACGTAAGACTCCCGCGCCAGCATTTCCGCCACCCCGGAGCTGACATTCTCAAATTCGTAGGTGATCACGTCAGAGATCCGGGCCAGCTCCCTGGCCGCTTCCTTATCCCCGTAGGAGGCCGTAATCTGGCGGGCCCCCGCCTGCTGCATGGGGGAATCCGGAGACGGCTCCAGTGTAGCGAAGCGGTAGCCCATATGGGTTCCGGCCAAGGCCAGCATCCGTCCCAGCTGTCCGCCGCCCAGCACGCCGATCGTGCTGCCGGGGAGAATAACCTTTTCCCGGCTGGCGATATCATTTCCGTTCATACAAGCCTGTCCACCTTTCCCTGCCATCCGGCCGGCAAACTTATACAAGCCGCTCGCTGCTCTCCATTGCTTCCCGACTGATTCTCTCCCGCCGCGAGGTTACCTTAGCCGCCAGCTCCGGATCGAAGGCTCCCAGAATCTGTGCGGCCAACAGACCCGCATTGGTAGCCCCGGCGTTTCCGATGGCTACTGTCGCCACGGGAATGCCGCCCGGCATTTGAACAATGGACAACAGCGAGTCCAGCCCGTTCAGGGTGGAGGTCTTCACCGGCACGCCGATTACCGGCAGCACCGTCTTGGCCGCCACCATACCCGGCAGATGGGCAGCGCCGCCTGCTCCGGCGATAATGATCTTGATCCCGCGTCCGGCCGCCTGCTCCGCATATTCGAACATTAAGTCCGGTGTACGGTGGGCAGACACCACTTTCTTTTCATAAGGAATGCCGAATTCCTCCAAAGGCTGGCAAGCAAGCTTCATGGTTTCCCAATCCGACTGGCTGCCCATAATTACTCCGACGACTGGCGTCATCTGACATCCTTCTTTCTATAGAAGCTTGTAATGAAAGCATCCGCAAAAACGGGAGATACAATCGTTCCACCGGCAAAAAAAACAACGCGGCAAGCCGTATTCACCTGTGGCCGCAAAAGCAGATAAGCCGCGTGGGCTTAAGCCAAGGCTCCCTATGGGCCCGGCTTCTCCGGCGGTTTCCTGCACGCATGCAGCAACAGCCCCAAAACCCCGGCCGGCGGCGATGCAAATGCAATTCACGGATATGAGCGAATACGGCTGCCGCGTAATTCCCGCAAAGGCAGACCTAAATAAAGCATCATTCGCTCGTAGTCCGGTCATTTACGGTAACCGGGTAGAAACGTTCGGGCCCTATCCCCGAATATATACGAGTCATGCATGGAATGCAAAATATAACAGTTTACTTATTCATGTTAAGTTTAACAGCCGTGCAGCGCCTATGTCAACCTTAAAAACCGAACGTTTGTGTAGAACGGGTGAATATAGTTCGTATTTTAACAGCGGTTTCATGGCATCCCCAAGCCCCCTCAGGGAGCCAGCAGCTTAACAGCCGCCTGGAGCTGCGGATCATTCTGCTTCAGCTGCGCGGCCAACAGCTCCGTCATCTTCCGCAGAGTCTGCCCGCCTGCCACGCCGGTAGCCTCCAAGCCTTGCGCCGACTGGAAGGCCTTCACGGCCTCCGCTGTTTTCCCGTCGAAGTAGCCGTCCTTCCGTCCCGGGTCAAAGCCCAGCGACGCCAGCATCACCTGGATGCTTTTCACCTCAGTGGCATAGCTGTCCTGCTTCCATTCCTTGTCCGGGCTGACATAAGGCAAGGACGCATACTCCGGCAGAGCTACCTCCACATCGGGAGCGATGCCGGTTTTGTGGATCCATGTGCCATCGGGTGTCAGCCACTTGGCATTGGTGTATTTGACCGTGGAGCCGTCCTTCAGGTTCATAATCGTCTGGGCCGTGCCCTTGCCGAAGGTCTTCTCACCCACCAGCTTGGCACCTGCCGATTCCTGCAGGGCGCCTGCCAGAATCTCTCCGGCGCTGGCAGTGCCGCCGTCGATCAGCCCCACCATAGGCAGCCCCGCTGCGCTGGGATTGCTGCCGCTGCCCTTGGCCCGGTACTCCTGGGTCCGGCCGTTCCGGTCCTCCACCTTAAGCAGGGTTTTGCCTGCGGGGAGCAGCATTTCGCCGATCAGCACCGCCTGATCCAGCAGACCGCCGGGATTTTGCCGCAAATCCAGCACCAGCCCCTTCATTCCCTTGGCCTTCAGCTCCGTCAGCTGCTTGGCGAATTCCGCGCCGGTTGTCTCCGAAACAGTAGAGATCTGGATGACCCCGATTCCGTTGTCTAACAGATTGCTGTAAACCGTCTCAATGGGAATCACATCCCGGACCACGGTAACCTGAAGAGGGTCGGTTTCCCCAGGTCTTTCTATAGTAAGCTCAGCCTTGGTGCCCTTCTCGCCGCGGAGCAGCTTCACCGCTTCCGTTGACTTCATGCCGATGAGACTGGTTTCCCCCACCTTGACAATCCGGTCATTGGGCTTCAGCCCGGCTTTCTCGGCAGGCGCGTTTTTGATGGGGGACACAATCACAATCCGGCCGTCCCGCTCCTCAATCTCCGCCCCGATGCCCACAAAGGAAGAGCTGATGACCTCCCCGAAGCTTTTGGATTCCTCCTGGTTCATATAAACGGAATACGGGTCCTCCAGCGCCTTCATCATGCCGTCCAACGCCCCGTCCACCAGCTTCGTCTCCGTCACCGGCTCCACATATTGCGCAGCCAGATGCTCATACACCGCATCGAGCTTATCCCACTTCTCATAATGGTTGCGGGTATAGGCAAAGGTTAAGCCGCTGGCGGCTACCGCCGTTACAATTACTGTGGTTACTGTGCTTCTGAAACGATTGCCCATCCCTACGACCTCCCGGGGCTTTCCCTAAGGGAAAACCGGTTATGCATGCCTGTGCCGGACTCCATCTCGGGTACCGGTCTTAAAAGGATATTTTACCATACCGCGTAGGCGTCTCCAAACCCCGCATTTTCCAGATTAGCCAGGAGCGTCCTCCGTCGGGCTTACCGTTCTCCAGGAAAGGGAAGGTCGACGGCTGCCGGAGCGCCCTGCTGCACCCAGTCCAGGAACAGCTTGTAATCCTCCTCCGTCTGCTTCGCATAGGATACCGCCCACAGAGCCAGATCCCTGGCAAACACACCGCTTTTGTCCCCCATTGCCTCCGCAATCTCATCCTCGCTGTGATACGCCAGAATCCCGTTTTCCACATCCGCATCTGCCCGGGCATGAGCCTTGGCTGTAATCCGGCCCATAATCTCAAGCGCCTCCAGAAAGTCCTTTTTCCCCTCCAGATCGGAAAGCTTCAGCTTCTTCTTAAATGGGGAGCGCTCCCGGATATAAAACTGCTTCCCTTCTACCGTCAAATAACCAAGGAAAGGGTCCGCCTCATGGTGCATGGCCTGCTGCGTAACCGCCACACGTTTACCCTGATGGCCGAATTCCCGCCAGAACTCCTCCCGGTACGGCAAAAAATAAGCCGGCACCGGCACCCGCGCCTCCTTCACCTCCAGCACCACATCATCCAGAGCATCCGCCGCTCCGCCCCCTTCAATGAGCAGATAATAGCGGTCCAGCCCGATGGAAGCCGTACCCGAGCCCTTTTTCACCACAATATCCTTTATCTCAAAAAAACGGGGCTCCCTCTCCCGCTCCTCTGCCAGCACCGCAATGTATTCCTTCCAGGCGGCCAGAAGCGCCTTGCGGGTTCCCGCCTCCACCTCCTCCAGCTCCTCCGAACGGACAAACCGACGGTCACGGGAGCCGTCAGTCACCGACAGCATAAACTTGTGGGGCTCCCGCTTCTCCAGCTTGCGCAGAAGCTTGCGGATACTGCCGTCCGTATTTTCCCCGTCGAACTGGAGCTTGGTGGGATCCTCCTCCCGCTGGGCGAACCTGCTGATCTGCCGGTAATAGCTTTCTGCGTACGCCTCGATGGCTTCAATCCGCTCATGCTCGTCCAGCTCCAGCTCTCCGCCCGCCAGGGCAATGCTTGCGGACATCCGCAGCAGATCATACAGATACGAACCCAGGCAGCCCTCGTCAAAATCATTGATATCGTAAACCAAATCGCCGTTCTCATCCTTGAAGGCCCCGAAATTCTCCAGATGCAGATCCCCCTGCACCCAGGTGGGCCGGTCCTCTGCCGTATGGTAGGGAAACCACTCCCGGGACACATCGGAATAGAAGAGATAGGCGCTCCCTCTGAAAAAAGAATAGGGCGACTCGGCCATTTTGCTGTATTTCGTCATCCGGCCGGTTTGGTCCAGCTTCATAATGCGGATATCGAACTCGTCAAACATGGTGGCCAAGGCCTGCTGCCGGAGATGCCGGTGGGTATGCTTGACCTTCTCGATGATGGATTCATACATGGCTGGAGCTCCTCCTCGATAGCAAAAACACACCCTTTGCATATGGCAACCGGGGTGTGCTCGCGTGTGTGGCTCTTCTATTCACCAGCATAAAACCGGCCTGGGGTCAAAGTCAAATCGGTGACGCCAGGTGAAGCGTAGTGACCACCCCTTATTCCACCGGCTGGCGGATGATGGTCTGCAGCTTGTCCGGAGCGGAGCGCCTGGGATCGCCCAAGTAAATTTCGTGGTGTTTGCCGCGGAGTTGGAGGCCCTGCTCCAGGATAAAGGCATGCAGCCGCTGGATCGTAGGCTCCTCGTCCGCATACGGTCCCACATGCAGCACTTGGACGCATTTCCCCTCCTCCAGGCGTTCTAAGCGGGCTAAGGGAAGAGCGGGCAGTGACTTCTTGGCAGCCGCCTGTTGTCTGGCTTCCTCCACTAGGGCCGGTGTGATAAAATCCGGCTGCAGAATCAGGGAGGTCCACTTCCAGTCCTCCTTGCGCTCCAGACTAAACGATTCAATGGGTTCGGCCCACCACAGTCCCTCCAGAGGCATCACACCATAATCCGTGCCTTCCGGATTACGCTTCAACGCAAACTTCAGCGTATAAGATAAAGAATATAACGCCTCCACCGCTTCTTGGTAGGCCGGTGCTGTATTGGGGTTTCCTTCCCCGTCAATCATCAGATACTGCAGCGGGGGCACCTCCACCAGCGCAGGCTGGGGTTTGGCCCGGAAGAGCTCACGGTAGGTTTTCTTCAGATCCAGCTTATCCATTGCCATGTGTATCCTCCTTGGTTCATATGGAGCTTATTCTTCCCCAGTATAACCCGGAGCTGTGACAACAGAACGTCAGGTTTCGAAAAGGGATTGCGGAATCCGGAGGAGCAGAGGGGAGATTCTATGGATGTTCTAGTCTAATGGAGCAGCAGGGGGGGAAGGAGTGCCGGGGACGTTAACCATTCATGCTCCTTTTCGCACACTATCCCCTTGGCTCAGGGGCGGGGGAGGAAAGGGGTTCAGGCTGCAGTTTTTCGGCATCGCTTGGGACTCGGCTCACTGCTAGACGCAAACGAATTGCCCCTTCACCACATTTTCGCCCCTTGCTGCGTTACTTTTGCTTGACGTACCCTCCGGTGCACCTTCGCAAAAGCGCCTTGCCTTGAACGAAAACGTGGGCATTATCTGCTCCCCTCGAAGTTTGCAAACACGCCTTTGAGCCGCATGCCAAAAAACATAGCGCTTTGCCGGAGGGGCAAGCGCTATGTCCATCTATTCTCTTCCCTGTTCGCCGCCTCCGCCACACTGCAACTCTAACGGCGGCCACAGCCGTTATTTGGGCGATATTGACCCTCCCCAAATTCTAACGGCAGCCAGCGCCGCTATTTGGGTCATTTTAGCTGCCCATGGCGCAAATTTGGCCAAATAACGGCTTCTGCTTCCGTTAGATTTTCCGGGAGGCTATTTTCCTCTGAATAGCGGCGCTCACCGCCGTTAGATTACTCCAGAGCCTCTCCGCTGCTTCCATCGTACCTGGCGGCCACGGCCAGAGCCGCCTCCCGCAGCCGCCGGCGGATGTGCTCCGGCTCCAGCACCTCCACCAGCTCACCGAAGCTGAGCAGGTAGCCGATAAGCCGGTTATCCTCGGGCATCCGCACCGTAGCTACCGCCAATTCCTCCGCCTGCCTTCCCGGCTCATCACCCTTCCGTCGCTCTTCTACCTCCGGCTGCAAAGCCGTGGCGCCTTCACCCGGCGCACCCGCAAAGGCCACCGGCTCCAGCCGCACCAGCCCCCAGCCGAACCATTCCTCCACCAGCGGCCGCAGCCGTACCGGAAACTGCAGCTTCATCTCCACCTGCGTCCCCTCCGGCTGCCACTCCCTGTTCCAAGGCTGGGAATCCGGCTCTGCCTCCCGCCGCTGGAACCGCTCCTCCGCCAGCTCCAGCTCCCGGATCCGGCTTAGGCGGAACAGGCGGAAGTCCTGACGGAGCAGGCAGTAGGCGTAGAGGTACCACTGTCCGCTTTTCATCACCAGCGTATACGGCTCCACCAGGCGTTCCGCCGACTCTCCGCTGGCACTGAAATAATGGAAGCGGACCAAACGGCACGCTTCAATGCCTTGACGCAGCAGCCTCAATTCCTCCGCATAACCCTCCGGGCGGCTCCAAGGGGCATAATCGAAGCGAAGGCTGTCCATCCCCTCCAGAAGCCGGGCATGTCCCGCCTCTTCCCGGCACGCTCCCGCCAGCACCGCCTTCAGCTTCTCCAGAGCAGCGGAGCCGGTGTCGCCGGGCCACAAGCCGGAGGTGCTGTGCAAAGCCAGCAGCACGCTGGACAGCTCCTCCTCCGACAGCACTGTCCGGTCCAGCCGGAAGCCTTCGGCCACGCCAAGCCCGCCCCCTGCACCGGGATAGGAGACAATGGGAAAGCCCGCCAGACTGATGGTGTCCGCATCCCGGTAAATGGTCCGCACCGACACGCCAAAATGCTCCGCCAGTTCCTGGGCCTTCATCTGCCGGCGGTTGGCCAGAAGTGCCACCATATTCAACAGCCTGTCCATCCGCATATCCGCATCCTCCTATCTTTCCGGTACAGTATCCGTTCTCTTATCTTCCCACAACGCGGTTTTGGAGCTTCTGCTTGATCTGGGCGCATCTGTTCAGATGCACAAGATGATGCCGTGTGGCAGGCATAAGCACAAGGCCGCCTACCGTTTTTTTGCCCCAATAGTCGGCTATGCCCTTAGCTTCGTGAAGCACAGCCCCTTCCTCAAACAGCCTCTCCACCCGCTCCGGCCGAACCTTGTCCCGGAACGCACCCGGCTTAAGCGCTGTGATGATCTGCCTGGTTTGCCTGCCCACGGCTATCCGGTAGGCCAGCAGCTCCTCCAGGTGGATTCCGGCGCTGAGCTCCGCAACATCCTTTTCCACCATGGCATTCCCGCTGTGGCAAAAAGGAAGGTTCATTCTCCTGAGCCAATCCTCCTCATGAAGCACCTGCCGCCCTCCGGCAACCAGAAAGTTCATGGTCATGTCCTCCACCCGTGCAAGATGCCAGAGATGCCATGCGATGGAATTTTTCGTGTCCGGAGAAGGCGCAGGATACATCCGGAAGGAGCCGTCGTCCAAATAGTCCATAACCGAATCCTCATAGGTAGGGAAAGCGCTGCCGCTTATTTCCGCTGCATACAGCCAAGCGTGCAGACCAAGAAACAGCTCAACCGCCCGGGCATGCTCCCCGGGATCCCCGATGCTTCCGTTGAGCTGCTTATGCTGGCCGTTCCAAGCCCTACGCTGCTCCAAATTCACCGATATCCACTCCACCGTTGAAAATAGTCATCATCCCGCCGTTAAACCTTAGCTCATCTGGCAGACAGCTTCGCTTCCATAGCCTCATATGCCTTTTTCAAACCAACCAGCCCTGCCTCCTCCGCCTTCCGGGCACTCTCCAGCACCTCTACCAGCTCACCGCGCAGTTCCTCCGGCATATGGGGCTTCCGGCCGAAGAAGGGCAGCAGGCTCCGGTATCGCGTCAGACAAGCGGCAACCTCCTTATAAGGCCCGGCTGCCTCACGCAGCAAAGCTCCCGCAGGCCCGCCGATCCGGTCTGCCGCTTCCTCCAGGAATGCGCCTGCGAAGCGGCGGCACTCCGCCCATACCTCTCCGTTGTAAGCCAGCCCTTCGGGATCGGCATTCTCCGGCGCATGCTCAACGGCATGGATCCAGTTATCGAAGCCGGGCAAGCCGGATTTGTAACCCGGCATCACCCATTTGGACGGATTGCCGGCAAATTCCACAGCGAATTCCAATGCCTCCAGCACGGTGGTGAAATCATCGGACGCCGCCCCCAATTCAAGCCAGCCCGCATGAAGCCAACCTACAGGGGTATTGCCCAGCTCCTCCCACGGTTTATGCCCTTCGCTGTGGCGGGAATAGTCATCATGAATCTGCACCCGCCCGTTCATGGCAAATGCGCAATATTCCCCTTCCACTCCTTCACAGCGGATGACAATATCCCCATAACCGCCTGGTGCGAAGGTGACAGGGCCATCAAGGATTATCCCCTGTCCGGCAAAAGCCTCCCGCAGCTGCGGACCCGCTTCCCCCCGGAGAATTTCCTCCCATACGCCCATATCCGCCGTAAACTGCAGCGTCGGAGTGCCGATGCCCTTGTACAGATAGCCATGCTCGTTATATCCGCAAATGGTGTAAAACTCCGGGATCCCCAGCTCCCAGCCGTAGCAGGGCAAACCCTTGTCCAAGGCCCGCTTCGTATTTTCCCAGGCAATCTTCTGCTTCAGGGCAAAATCATGCTCGGTTGTCCAGCCGTTCACCGCGTTCACGCTGACTCCCAGGTTATGGGCCAGATTGGTGACCATGTCGCAGTCCCACGCTGTTGGGCCGGAGCTGCAGCCATCCGGCGCAACATTGAGAACAAAGGCATGTCCCGTAGCTCCGAACAGCCATGCGTCCGAATCGGTTTTACCCAGATACTCCATACACGCCTTCATCGCTCCAAGCCTTGTCACCCAAAAATTCCGGTACTTCAACTGCTTCAGCACCACACTCATGCTCACACGCTCCTTTGGTTAGTGGGTCAATCCATTCAACAACCCCATCCTAACACGCCACTCTGCCATATAATGTCATGGCCGCAAATTCCCCTGGAAGGATGCCTGCATATGCCGGAGCCGGTTCTGCATCATATTGCGCAGCCATCCCGGCCGCTCGATCCGGTATTCGCAGGGACAGCCCAGGAGCACCGAGCCCAGGCTCTCCGCATCGCGGAAGTAGACCCGGTAACGCCGGCCCTCCAGCTGTTCATAACGGTGCCGCAGGAGCGGCAGATATTCCGGTACAGCCATGACGATGACCGCCGAATAAGGCTCCTCCGCCGCCACCGGCACCACTTCCCCGGCTCCTACCAGCGGAGAGATCGCATACCGCTCCCCGCGCAGGGACACATGGGCCACCGAACGGAGAAACATCAGCCGGATCATGCCTGCGGCTTCGTCGAAGCCCAGCAGGCAGTTTTCGGAATCATACGGAAACAGCTGCATCGGCGCAAAATGCTCCAGTCTCCTGAGTTCCCCCTGCTCCATCACATCCAGCCTGACCTTAATCTGCAGCCGGATCGCCCGGGCCAGCAGCTGGAATTTTTCCGTTTCCATAGTTTGAATCGTATGTACCGGGATTGACTTGTCCAACAGTCCCCGCGACTCCTCCAAGTTCTCACCCGTACGGTGTTCCCCTCCCGCCAGCTTCTGGAACAGCTCCGCCATTCCCAGCGCCTCAGGGTCCCCGGTTTTTTCATAACGGTATGATAAGTACGAAAGATTCCGCGCCTGGGAGGCCGTCAGCAGCATGGCAGGCAAGGCAAAGGTAGCCTCCGAATAACGGTAGCCCTTGTTTTTGCGGCAGTATTCCACTGGCGCCCCCAGAGAGTCCCGCAGGTATTCCACATCCCGGGCCGCCTGCCGGAGGGAAATATCAAACGCCTCAGCAATCGCCTGGCAGTTGGGATAACCCTCCGCCCGAAGCCGTCCGTCGATCCAGATCACCCGATGCCAGTTGCTCATCCTTTTGCCGGCCTCCTTGTTGCCTAAAATTCTTTATGAGAAAAACTCCTATCGGAGTCTGTTCGAGAAGCGGGTTCGTCTTTAGATGTAGTTTTTATCGCCAATCAGAACGTTCTCGCTTCGCTTTATCGAAGCTAATCTTTCTGATGTGGTAATAAAAGTATACTATTATCTCCTAGTTGCGCAATATGGTATAATCAGCAAACTGATTGTCCGGAGCGTTAATCATAGACATGAGAAGTTATTTTAGGAGGCGGGATGGATGGAGGAGCTTAAAGACTTTGAAGGCAGGTTTGTCAGAATGGTGCCCCCTCAAAAGGGCTGGTCCAGCGACAAAAAATATGTGGCCGAAACGGCGGACGGCGAAGTGTTTCTCCTGCGCATTGCCGATGCGGCTGTCGGCTCCCGCAGAAAAAACGAATACGACATGATGCGGAAGGCCGCCGCACTGGGAGTGCCTATGCCGCAGCCGGTGGAATTCGGAACCTGCAGCGAAGGGCAGAGCGTCTACACACTGCTTTCCTGGTGCGAAGGGGAAGATGCGGAAGTGGTTTTGCCTGAGCTGACGGATACGGAGCAGTATGTGCTGGGCTGGCAGTCCGGAGAAATTTTGCGGCGCATCCATTCGATCCCCGCTCCGCCTGAGCAAGAGGACTGGGAGCAGCGGTTCAGCAGGAAAACCAGAAGCAAAATCGAAAAGTACCGGAATTGCCCGATCCAGTTCGAGGGAGCAGATGCGCTCATCACCTACTTGGAAAACAACTTTCATCTGCTGGCCAACCGCCCCCAATGTTATCAGCACGGGGATTATCATGTAGGCAATATCGTGATCTCTGCGGAGTTGGACCTCTCCGTTATTGATTTCGACCGGAGTGATTTCGGCGACCCGTGGGAGGAATTCAACCGTATTGTCTGGAGCGCCACCACCAGTCCGCAGTTTGCCACAGGCCAGCTGAACGGTTATTTTGGGGGCAAACCTCCGGAGGAGTTTTTCCGCCTCTTGGCGTTTTATATCGCCGGTAACACACTCTCGTCCGTCCCTTGGGCTATACCTTTTGGCGAGGAGGATGTGGCCGTCATGCTTAAGCAGGCGGAAATGGTGCTGTCCTGGTTTAACCATATGAACAATCCGGTGCCTACCTGGTATTTAGGTGAGCCCTGCATCCAGCAGCTGGACGGCTTGCCTTACCGGCTGAAGACCCCTTTCGACCTGTCCTTCATCAGCGGATATGGGCGGGTGTTCAAGATTTTCGATGACCAGGACTCCGGGAATATCTGCTTTGGGGTGGAAAAGAGCGGGCAGCGGCTGTTTGTAAAGTTCGCCGGGGCTCCGGCTGTACGGTATGACGGAGAGCCGGAGGATGCTGTTGCGAGGCTTAAGGCTACCGTGCCGGTTTATCAGGATTTGGCTCACCCTCATCTGGTTCGTTTGCTTGGAGCAGAAAAAACCGGCGGGGGATTCGCAGTGATTTTTGAATGGAGCGACGCAGAATGTATGAGCAGGCAATATCCCCGCTCCAGTAAGAAGTTTCGGCAGTTGTCCCAGGAAGCCCGGCTGTCTGTTTTTGAAGATATCCTGAGATTCCATACCCACGTGGCGGAAAAAGGGTATGTGGCCATCGACTTTTATGACGGCAGCATCATGTACGATTTCGGTCAGGAGAAGACCGTTATCTGCGATATCGACATGTATGCCAAACGGCCTTATACCAACAGGATGGGCCGAATGTGGGGCTCGTCCCGGTTTATGGCCCCGGAGGAATTCCAACTGGGCGCGGCCATTGACGAGGTGACCAACGTTTATTTGATGGGGGCAACCGCCTTTGTGCTTTTTGCCGGGAACGACCGGACCCGTGAAGGCTGGCCGCTAAGCGGGAGCTTGTATGAGGTGGCGACAAGGGCGGTTTGCCCGGAGCGCAGCGGACGGCAGGCCTCCATCCGGCAATTCATGGAGGAATGGCTTGCTGCAGGGGGCGGCGGTGCGGAAGCGTCCCTTCAGGATGGCGATGCCCGGGACGTGTAGATGTGTGGTGACTTCACCCAAACGCTGGGAGCAACCCAACAATGGAGCAACCCTGCATGGGGGAGCAACCCGTGCGCTTGAGCCTTCCCCCACGTACACGCAAACAAGCGCCTCCCGGCTCAGGGAAGGCGCTTGTTTTTTGTACGGGCTTGCAAAGGTGGATGACTCCGCTTATGAAATTAGGCTTTGTCTGTGGAGCCGGCTGGCTTTTGAGGTACGCGGACCCTGGTTCCGTTAATCGGCGGAAAAATGGCGTTTTTCCAGTTTCGCGGACAGAGAATCCGTTATCAGCGAAAAAAGCAGCCGTTGGAGCACCCTAGCGGCAAAATAGCGCATCCTGTGTCCGCGAAATTTCAAAAAGCGGCGTTTTCCCAAAGATAACGGATTGTCAGTCCGCCAACTGCCGCCGCCCAACAAACTCGGGCTACTCTCCTTAAAACAAACCAGCTCCCGCTCCACCCAGGTCACTCTCTCCACCAAACCAGCTTCTGCTCCATCCCAAGGCTCCCCCTTATGCAGCCTTGCTCTACTCCTCCAGCCACAGGATGCTGGTGACGCCCCGCGGGTAATACTTGCTGCCCGCGATTTCGCCGGAGATGATCTGGTCGCTCCAGCTCCAGACCGAGTGCTGCTCATGGGTCAGCCAGGCCGCATGGGCGGCGTCCGCCCTTGCTCCCTGTTCCCCCGGCTCCCTGCCCATGATCTTGCGGGCAATGAACTGGCACAGATAAATCTTGCTCAGCCAGGAGTTGTTGCTGGTGGAGGACAGCTTCCAGCCGCCGTCGGCAAACAGGCAGACGCCCTCCGTCAGGACTGTGGTGAGGTGGGTGTCCAGCGCCCGTATATACCCTCCGAAGCGGCCATTAGGGTTCAGCGCCTCCGTTAGCCCCATATAATAGGGGAAAATCAGTCCCTCAATGGCGGGGATGATCCGCGAATCATTGCCTTCCCCCAGCACCGCGGGGATAAAGCCATCCTCCCGCAGATGGCCGGCCAGCGTCCGGGCGCAGCGCTCTGCCTGCTGCCCTGCTTCCGCGGCCAGACCGTCATAACCCGCATCGCCCAGAAGCTTCTCCAGCGCCAGATACGCTGCCCAGCTTTTGCCGGCCAGATAAATATTGTTCCGCGCCTGCCCCAGGGAAACATCCAGGGAATCGTAGGTGGTGATTTCCGCCTTGCCCATCACACGGCTGCTATCCAGCCCCATCAGGCCGTTGCGCTGCGCCGGGTCCGGATGGTCCCTGTTCTGCATACTGGCCAGACAATCGCGGAATACCTGCATATGCTTCCCGGACCACTTCCGGTCCCCGGTTCGGGTCACATATACGGCAGCGCAAAGAATCCAGTTGACCAGCTGCTCATGGGTCATGTGGGAGAAGCAGCCGCTGTGACCGAACAGCTCATAAGCGGAGAAGCCGGGCCGGGACAGTGTGTTAGCCACCCCCATGTCATGGGCGAAGCTCAAGCCGCCGGGATATTCGGCAGTATCCCCGGGAAAGCGGATCGTATCCCGGTAGCTGTAGCGGCTTACGAACATATCCAGCTCATTGCGCACGGTCCAAGGGTTCATGCGGAGCTCATAATACAGCTGGTCCACGGTCAGGTCGAAGGTGTTCATCATCCGGTATTCCCCTTCGTTCACCACCCAGAAGGGACCGTCTGCGGTATGAAGCAGCTGGGTATTGCCATAGTAGCTGCGGATGCTGTGGGACATCATAAACTGCTGATCCGCGGACAATGCCGCGTCCTCTACCATCCGGTTGGACTGCTCCGCCAGACGGGCCACCTCATCAAACTGCTTCAGGGCATACATGCCCACTTCCTCGATGTTGCCGAAAAAACGGGTGTAATAATAAGCCGCATCCAGCCCGGCAGTAACCGTTCCCCCATGATAAAAGCACACCGCAAAGCGGTAGGTCCGGCATTCCCCTGCCGGCACCTCGGCGATCAGCGCGCCTACCGGGCCAAGGCCGAAGCCCCAATTTTCCCGGTGGGGTGTGGAGAGAATGCTCTCCATACTGAAATGGAGCCCGGATTTCACCTCCGGATCGTCCGAGACAATCGCGGTCATCCGCCCTTGCCCCACCCCGGCCAGTGCCGGACAGGTATCGTCCAGCCTCCGCATGGAGGTATAGGGATCGCTCCCCTGATAGCCGAAAAAAGCCCGGCGGGTGCAGCTGCCCCGGCTATTATCCACGGTCAGCTCCGCCAGCACCGCGGGCATAATCACCCGCTTCAGCACCTCCTCCGAGCCCTCCCCCGGCTCCGGGACCGGCTCCGTCTGGGTATACACCGTAAACGTCAGATCCCCCGCACTCCAGGTATCCGTTGATAGCCGGAAATCACGCTCCACCGCCTCCTTGGGAAAGGAGAACAGCAGCTTGGGCTTCTGCGGCTTCTTCTGAGCGTTCTCCACATCGTAGCGTTTGCTGTCATCCTCCCGCGGCTTGAAGAAGGGCAGCACATCGTAGATGCCCTGCTGCCCAGCCGACTCCAGCCCGACAAACACATTCTGCAGGGGAGAGCGGCCCAGCTCCTGCTCCAGACCGCCTCCGCTTCCGGGAAAGCCCAGAGTGAAGCTGGAAAAGGCGCCAATCGGTGAATGATGGGCATTAAAGAACATATTGTCAGGCATCCTTATTAGTCCCTCCCTTCAAACAGCCGCAGCCATCCGTCCCGTTCCTCCACCTCCAGGAAATGGGGACGCTCATCGGGAGTCTTGTTGGGCGAATGGACGGTCAGCATCAGGCGTCCGTCCAGAGTGCGGAACAGCATGCCGTGCCCGCCGTCGCTCCGGAACAGCGCCTTCTCCTCATGCTCCCATGGCCCCAACACACTGCCCGACAAGGACCGGGACACGCCTAGTGCATAGGTGTTCCCGATAAAGCTGGCCCACAGCATCAGGAGCGCACCGCTCTCCGCACGGTACAGGAAAGGACCGTCCGTCACGTAATTGTCCTGGCCGGGATACCGCTCCGAGCGGTAAGGGGTGGGCCAGCCTGCCTGCGATGCCCGGAACAGCACTATCGGCTCCCCTGCAGCAGCCTGCAGATCCTCCGTCAGGCGGACGGCACATATTTCCCCGTCCGTCACCTGCTGCCACTCATGGCAGAATACCATCCAGGGCAAACCCGCTTCGTCCACAAACAGGGTGCCGTCCAGGCAGCACCATCCCTCCGGCGTAACCGGGCCGCTGCTGTGCAAGCGGTAAGGCCCTGCCAGGCTGTCTCCGGCCAGCACCGCCGTGCCCAGCAGATTGTTATCCTGCCGGCGGAAGGTAGCCGCCATATAATACCTCCCCCGGTATTGATGTACCTCCGGTGCCCAAAAATTCCGCTCCGCAAAAAATCCCGGTTCAGGCCGGAAAACAGGGAATGGCCCCTCCCAGTTCTCCAGATTTTCCCCCACATACATGTCAAAGCCGGTACCTGGTCCCCATATATTCGAATCCGTACTGCCGAATAAATAGTAACGGCCCTCTTCCGGAACGGTCACCACAAACGGGTCGCGGATTTGAATCTCCTTTGTGGATATCAACGTTTTATCCTCCTCCATGAATTATCCGTGAACCGGAAAAACAATACCCGGCTTCAGCACACTTACAAGCCCTTCCTCCGTCAGCTCCAGCTGCTCATTGCCGTCAACAGCCACCAGCAGCTCCATACCCTGGTAGCGGACAAATCCCTCCACCCTCCGCACCACCATGCCAACCACACGCTTCAACCGGCCCTGCCGGTCTGTGATAGCCCTCGTGCCTGCGGGAATACTCAGCAGCTGTTCACCGTTCCTCCAGGCAACGGCTCCCTCTCCGGTCACCGTCCATTCATACACTACTCCGTCCACCCTCCGGCTGTAGCCCGTTTCCGATGCAACCGCCTCACCATGATCCTGCGGATAAGGCAGACAAGCAGTAAACCACAGCTCTCCGTCCGGCCGGGGCATAATGCCGCACAGCCGCTCCACGTAATCCAACAGGCACAATATCGACGGCGAATAGGTTTCCGTAAACCCCGCCTCTCCGGTCCACGGGCTTAATGTTTGGGGGAAACGGTCCATCCTGGACAGGGCATTCACTATCGGGTTCAATACCCAGGTCAGCTCCACAAACCGCCCATGAAGCTCGAATGCGTGGGGAGTACGGATCAGGCTCAGGAAATTGGAGGTGCCTCCCCAGGTGTTATAGCCGGAGAAGGGGTCAAAGCGGGGATCATCCATGGCAATGGAGGTAAAGGGGTATTTGGCAAAAAACTTGCGGGTGTTTAAAAGGTAACGCTCCATCATCTCATCGAAAAACTCCCGGTCCCCCACCTCACAGGCCAGCACCCGCAGCAAGATATCTGACTGGATCCGGACAAATCTGTCCTGGCGGTCCCGGTCATAGAAGAATCTGTCAGCCTCGTGGAAGCACCAGCGGTAGAGGCTCCCAAGTGCTTCTTCGGCCTTGCTCTCCCATTTCCTCGCCCTGCTCTCCCATTCCGCTGCCTTCCCTTCCCGCTCCTCCGTCTTTTCCTGCCCGCCGCCATCTGCCCCGGCTTCTCCCAGCCGGCGCGCCATCCGCGCCAGATAAAGCCGCTGGCAATACACGTTAGCTGTCAAATCCGGTGCAAGATAAGGCACCAGCGGCGAGTCAGGGTTATACTGCCGGGCATCATCCTGATGGCAGGTATCTGCCACATGCCAGAAGCGGGGAGATAGATCATGCCCCGTATCAAAGGTACAGAACGCCTCCACACAGCCGCTTCCCCGGGTATTCCGGTAGGTGGCAAGCCACTGGTCATATCTCGCCATAGCCTCATACATAACCTGCAAAAAACCGTCATTCCGCGCGTTCAGCTCATCATGGTTCCACACACACCGGGCCAGAGGCGTCACCATCTGGATCTGCCGGTAGGCCGGTCCGTCCGCCGTCACCTTGTACGGCAGCTGGCCATCCTCCTTCTGGTAGCGGGCGAACAGCAGGAAGCTTTCCCGGGATACAGAGGGAAGAAACCGGGACAGCAGCTCGCTGTTGATGGTCCCCGTGCTCTCCATCCAGCAGCCGGAATAACCCCCTCCTTCAAAAAGCACCGGCTTCTCATCCACCATAGGCGCAATACAATCGAACAGCTTGCGGAGCCCCCGGTAATACGCCTCCTCCAGCGGTCCGCCTGAAGCGGTGAACCTGACCCCGGACTGCAGCCACTCCTCCAGCACAGGTCCGTCCGAAGCCTTCGTTAATCCGCTCAGCCGCTCTTCCACAGACAGACTGCGCAGCCGCCCCAATATCGCCTCATTCATTGTTGTCTTCCCTCCCCGTAAACTCCCGTCCGTGATCCGTCATCCCTTGACGCTGCCCATAACCAGACCCTTCATGAAATACTTCTGCAGGAAGGGATACAGCATCAGAACCGGGAAGGCGGCCAGGAATACCTGTGCGGCCTTGAAGGTGCGGTCGGAGATTTTGGACATATCCAACAGCTCATTGGTGGGAATCATGCTGGGATCATTGCCGATGACGATGGTCTGCAGATAGCTCTGCAGCGGATAATTGGCAGGCGAGTTCATATAGATCAAGCCGTCGAACCAGGAATTCCAGTGGCCCACAACCATAAACAGGGTAATGGTGGCAATGGCCGGTTTGGACAGGGGGATATAAATGCTCCATAGCACCCTCCAATGTCCTGCCCCGTCAATATAGGCGGCCTCCTCGATTTCCTTGGGCAGATTCCGGAAGAAGTTCATTAATAGTATTACATTAAATACCGAAAGCGCCCCGGGCAGCACCAAGGCCCACATGGTATCCAGCATCCCCAGCGCTTTGATGGTCATATAGGAGGGAATCAGCCCCCCGTGGAACATCATGGTGACAATGAAGAACCAGGCATATACCGTCCGCGAGCCAAAAGCCCGTTTTTCCTTAGCCAGCGGGAAAGCCGTCAAGACCGTAACAATAATGCTGATTACATATCCCAACGCTACCCGCTGCACTGATACAAAAGCGGCGGTCATAAATTCCGCCTTGCCCAAAGCATGCTTGTAGGAAGCTACGGTAAAGTCCACCGGCCACAGCTTAACGGACCCTGCGGCGGCGGCGCTGCTTGAGCTCATAGAAATTGCCAGCACGTTAATAAGCGGCAGAATGCAGGCGATGGCCATCACAGCCAATGCCACACAGTTGAATATAAGAAATGCCCGTCTGCCAACCGTCAGCTTATGCACGTTTGTTCCCCCTCCCTAGAAAATCCGGTAGCCGGCGTATTTGCCCGCCAGGAAATTGGATAAGGTAATCAGCCCCAGGGCTATTACCGATTTGAACAGGCCTACTGCAGTAGCCACACCATATTGGGCGTCAATCAAGCCGATCCGGTACACCAGGGTATCCAGGATATCGCCGGTGCTGTACACCATGGGGCTGTACAGGTTAAACACCTGGTCGAAGCCCGCGTTGAGAACATTGCCCAAGCTAAGCACCACCATCAGGGTGACAATGGGCATAATGCCCGGAAGGGTGACATGCAGAGTTTGCTTCCAGCGGTTAGCCCCGTCCACAATGGCTGCTTCATACAGATGCAGGTCGATGGCGGTAAGCGCCGCCAGATACACGATGGTGCTGTAGCCGAATTCCTTCCACGTATTGGAGAGCACCAAAAGCCCAAAGCCTGGTTCACAATACCGTTGGTAGGCGACAATATATCGATCAGGATACCCCCGAGAATGACCCATGACAGGAAGTACGGGAAATAAATAATGGTTTGGATGGTCCGTTTAAAGGAGTTGCTGACAACCTCATTAAGCAACAAAGCCACAATAATGGGCACGATAAGCCCGGCAATAATTTTCAGCACGGCAATAAAAATGGTATTCCATAACACACTGGTAAAGTTCGGAAGATTGAACAGGTAGTGAAAGTTGTCCAGGCCGATCCACTTGGACTGGAATATCCCCCTGGCCGGCATAAACTTCTGGAACGCGATCACAATGCCGCCGATGGGGATATAGTGAAACAGAATCGATAGAATAACACCGGGCAGCAGCATAATGTGCAGCGGGATTTCTTTCAGTCTTTTTCTGCGGGTATTGCTTGCTATTGCCATATTGCTCCCTCCATCCTTGTTTGCCGTATGAATGGCGGGAGGGGAACCGGATCTGTTCCCCTCCGAAGCCATTATTCAAATCCGGCAAGCTTTATTTGTTTTTGGCAGCCCATTCATTGATTTCCTTGGTGATCTGGTCGCCGCCCAGCTTCTTCCAATCCTCCACGAACTTGTCGAAGGAATCCACGGACTCACCCATCAGAATCTTGGTGAACACTTCCTCCTCCATCTTCTGGAGGGTGGCGCTTTTCTCCACCATGGTAGCTGTCGGCGAGCTGTAGTAGGCATCCAGGATATAGTTGTCTTCCTTCACATACTGCTCAATAACATCGAAGCTGCTGGGGGAACCGAATACCCGCTCTGTGCCCCAGTTGGTCTTATTGCCCTTGCGGAAATCCACTACCTTGTCGTAGTACCCCTTCTCCTCCGCACTCAGCTTAGTGGCATCGTTAGAGCTTAGAGATTTCACCACGTTCTGGTGGGCGATCAGATTCTTGTTGGCCGGTTGGGGAAGCAGGATGCCATACAGCCACACAGGAACATTGGTCTTGCTGCTGCTTAATTCCGGTCTGCCGGTTTTCGTGGGGTCATAGCCCTCCATCATGGAGTTAAGGACCTTAATGATGGCTTCCGGATTCTTGCTCTTTTTGCTTACGCCGTAATAGATGGTAACCGGCATTTTGCCGATGGGAGTGGCTTTTTTGCTGTCAATGGAAACGAGCGGGATGGCTTTCCACTCGGCCTTGGGATCATTATCGATGTTCTTCTGAATAATGGACAGCGGCGCGGACATGGAGCCATAGAACAGTCCTACCTTGCCGCCGACTACGGATTCGGTTACCTTGGCCCGGTCCTTGATGCCAAACTCCTTATCCAGCAGCCCCTGCTTATACATGGCCTGAAGCTGCTTCAGTCCTTCCTTCACCTGGGGCAGCGTGCTGCCGTACACCAGGTTGCCCTTGTCATCCTTCACCCACTTGCCGGGATATGCATGATAGCCGGAGAAAAAGCCCGAGGTGCCGAAGTGGGAGTCGGTCAGGAAGGTTTTGGTGAAGGCCAAACCAAAGGTGTCATTTTTGCCGTTACCGTCCGGATCCTTTTGCGTAAACGCTTCCGAAATAGCCAATATGTCCTGCATGGATTTGGGCTCGGACAGCCCCAGCTTGGTGAGCCAGTCGGTGCGCACGTACAGGATAGGCAGGCCGTCCACGGCTGAGGCCGTTTGCGGGATAGCCATCAGCTTGCCGCCGATTTTGGCGGTGTCGAAGCTTTTCTTATCCTGCTGGAGCACACTCTTGGCAGTAGGGGAGGCGTACTTTTCGAACAAATCCGTCAAATCGTAAAGCATGTCGTTTTCGGCCATATCGGTAAGCTGCTTGTTCTTCATCCACATAATGTCCGCCGTATCGCCGGAGGCAATGGACACACTGAGCTTTTGGTCGAATTGCTCCACAGGAACCGTCCATTTGTATTTCAGCTTGATGCCCAGCTCATTCTCGTACATCTTGGTGTAAATGTTGTTGTCGATGGTATCGCCGTTTTCATACTGGTAGGTGGATTCCGTATAGCGCCAGGCGGTAATGTCGACAGGTGGATCATACTTCTTGGTTATGTCCAGCGCCGGTGCTGCGGAAGCGCCGGAGGAAGCAGTTGGCTGGTTGGCTTCCCCGCCGCTCTTGCCGCAGGCGCTCAGGACCAAAAGCCCCGCCGTAGCTGCAAGTGCAATCGGTTTCATTTTGTTGGCCATTTTCTTATTGACCTCCCCAATTCATGTATGGTGGTGACAATTTCATCATACGTTCCCCCGGCTGGCGCAACAACAATCACCTGTTGACATTCCATTCCGCTATTGACTTGTTAAAGAAACCCGATACTCCTGAGGGGTCATTTGGGCATATCTGCGGAAGGAACGGGCGAAATTGGCCGCCGAGTTGTAGCCTACCCGCTCCGCCACCTCTTGAATTTTCACATCGGGATTCTTGAGCAGCTCCATGGCCTTATTCATCCGGGACGAGTTGATGTAATCGGACAGGTTAAGCCCTGTCTCCTGCTTGAACAGCCTGGAGAGATAGGACGGATTGAAGTAAACCAGCTCCGCCAGGCGGACCAGGGACAGCTCGTCGGGATTGTCCAGATGCTGCTGGACATGCCGCTGGACGGCACTGATAATGGTCTGAGCCCGCCGCTCCTGCTCTACATTCTGCAGCTCAAACAGCATGCTGCCGACTGAGGCCAGAAACCGCACCGCCTCCGGCCAGGAGCTGTGGCTGCACGGCTTCATGAGCCGGTTCAGCTCCGTGTTGGCGGCAGCCCGCTCCGCCAGATTCCAGCGGTTCATGTAGGACAGGAAGATTAACGAAATGGAAAAGTACAGCTCCTGGCTGGGAATATGCTGCATGTCCAGCTCCGCTTTGCCGCCTGTCAGCTCGGCCAGCAAACGTCCGAACTCCTCCTTCTGTCCGTGCTCCAGCGCATCGGACAGCTTATCCAGCAAGGCCAGCCGCACATGCTTGCTCTCCCGCGGATGCCGGGCCGGACGCTGCAGCTCCCGCTCCAGAATATGCTTGTCCAGAAGCAGCATGCCGCTGCCCTGGCCGATGCGGTAGTTAACCAGCATGTTCAGCATGGAGAAGCGTTCGCCAGCCTGGTCCAGGGAAACCGTGCTATCGTCCAAGGCAAAGGAGATGAGCGCTCCCACCGATTCCCGGCAGGCCGCCTGGATCAGCTCCACATTCCCCATAACAAACATCCGCAGGGCCTCCCAGCTTCCGTCATAACCCGCCGGATGCTCCCGGCGCGGCTGGATCAGCCAGACCAGATCCGTGCTGTCCACCATTACATGGGCGGTCTCCGCATGGGTGGACAGATATTGCTCTGCAATGAGCCGGATGCTGAAGAGCAGATGAGATTTTTCTGAATAGCTGAGTCCATTGGGAATACTGTTCAATCTCCCCAGCATCATCAGCACCGGCAGATCCGCATCCAGGGTAATGCCCAACTCCCCGAACTGCCTTTGGTTAATGTCCTTCCCCTCGTGCTGCCCCTTCACAAGTCCGTTCAGATAGTCACGCTGCAGCAGCTCCTGCGCTGCGTTCAGCCGGGTTTCCGCCTGCTCCAGCAGAGCCTCCGCCTTCAGCTCGGAGTCCAGGTCCGCCAGGGTCTGCTCCACAACCTGGATAATCCGGTCATACCCTTCCGTTTTCAGCAGATACCCTACGCCTTCGTATTGAATGGCTGTGTAGACATACGTAAATTCATTATGCCCCGTCAAAAATATCACCCTGCACTTGGGCCAAATGCCGCGGATCTTCTCCAGCAGCTGCAAACCGTCCATCTCCGGCATCCGGATATCGCTCAGCACAATATCGGGGCGCATCCGCTGGCAGAGCTGTACTGCCTCATGGCCGGAGTAGGCCTTGTACAGGTCCAGCTCCAGATGCTTCAAATTTTCGAACACCTCAAACAGCCCGTCGGTAATAATGGCTTCATCATCCACGATCAGCATGCGGTACATAAGCTGTCCCTCCGTCCTTGGGGTAAATAGTAATGATCGCTCTGAGCCCCTGCCCTTCGCCCAGCTCCAGATGCATCCCGCTCCGGGGACCGAACTTCATCCGGATCCGCTGGTGGATATTGAGCAGTGCCGTTGTTTCCACTGTTCCATCATTGCTGTCCAGCTCCCGGTTCAACACGGCTACCTGCAGATCGTCCAGCTGTCCGCCGTTATCCTCCACAATCATCAGCAGCATGTCCTCCTGCTTCTCAAAGCTGACACATAACAGCCCGTTGGACCGCTTCTTCTCCAGCCCGTGCTCGAAGGCATTCTCGATAACCGGCTGCAGAATCAGGCGCGGGACCATAATATGCTCCGTCTGGGCGGGCAGCTCGCCGAACCTGACCTTCATCCGGTTGCTGAAGCGCATAGCCTGGATATCCGTGTACACCCGGGCATGATTCACTTCCTTAGACAACGGCACCTCGTCGGAGCTGCTGCGGGTAATAAACTGGTAATATTCTCCCAGTTGGTTGGTGAACTGCTCCAGCTGCTCATAATCTCCCACCCGCGTCATCGTATTGAGCATAAAGAAGCTGTTATACAAAAAATGCGGATTAATCTGGGACTGGAGCTGCTTCAGCTCCGCCTTCTGGGTCAGGATCTGCTGCTTGTACACCTGGTCGATAAGAGAATTCAGCTTTTCCACCATTCCGTTGAACCGGGTGTAAATGTATTGGAACTCGTCATTCTGCTTATGGCCGATAATGACGCTGAAGTCGCCATACTCGATTTTGCGGAAGGCCTTAGCAAGCTTGATCAGGGGCTTATGGATATATTTATAGACATACAGGGAATAAGCGATAATCACCACCAGCGCAATAACCGCCAGGATTAAGAACCAGCGCCGGAACTGGGCCAAGGGCTGGAACACCGCATCCGCCGGAACATACTTGCTCAGCACCGCCCCGAAAAAGTCCGAGGATGTGGTAACCGCCAGATAGGAGGTGCGGTTAATATCCACTGTCTGGGCGCTGGCTTTGCCTTGGGGCTTGCCCAAGAGCTCCACTAATTGTGCGTCGAAGGCTGCATTCCCGCCGGTGCTCAATGTAAACTGGGGACTGGTCAGAAGCAGGCCTTCGTTAGTTGAATTTTTCATCGATTGCAGCGTCTCCTCCAGCTTGTCCAGGGACAGCTCCACGGCAATCAGGAAAAGCGGCTCCCGCTTGCCGCTCAGACTGGTTGGATATGCCACACTCAGGAACAGCTTGTTTTTGACCACTCTCACCCGGGATTCGAAGGACAAGGGGCTGTTCATCAAGTCGAGATACTCCTGGCGGTCGAAGGCGTTTACTGTAATGGCAGAGACATTCTTGTCGATGCTAGGTATGAAAGCGTATACATCTTGAATGTAGGAGCTGCTGTTTCTGATAGCATTGAGCCGCTGCTGCAGCCGCAGGATATTCTGTATTTTCTCGATGTCATCCAGAGACTGGGGAATGCCGGCCAGCCGGTTCAGATTATCGTCGTTAAGGCAGTCGTATTGAAGGGTTTGGATCCGCTGAATTTCCTTCTCCAAATCGGTGATATACTGGGAGACCTGCGAGGTCATGGACTTGGAGATTTCCGACCGGAGGGTCCGGATGCTCCAATTGTTCATAATGGTGCTAAGGATATACACGGGCAGCATGATGCAGATAAGCGAAAAAATCAGCCGTGTCAACGTGGCTTTTTTCCAGGGCTGCTTGGACAATCTCATATGATTCCCCCTACTTCCTTCTGACCGTCTCTAGTAGCCTTCATTATAAGACCAAATTGGGGGAAATGGGAACGAATCGAGTAGGCCCATGCGCAATTGCATGGGCCTCTCACAGATCCGGACGTGCGGGTCATCGCATCCGGCTCCTCCAGTGTTATCCCCTTTGGGGACGT
>JAQSYT010000438.1 GCA_029256065.1 Paenibacillaceae bacterium | reverse complement strand
AGCGGCGATCATGTCCGCCTGCAGGAGGACCGCATTGCGGTCAGCAGCAGACTGGAACTCCCCGCGGGGAGTCAGCTCCAGAGAATGGGTGCCGATAACCAGCACTCGCCCCCCTTGCTCCTGAAAGGTCTTGACGGCGGCCAGGGTAGCCGCCTCCACCCGGCTGGCAGCGGGCACCACCAGCAGCTTATAAGCGGACAGCCCTCCTTGGGCAGTCTGCTTTTCTGAGACAAACCCCACCTTTTCCCCACTGTAGGACAGGGCTTCGTAGGAACGGAGCAGCACATTGTCATAATCCCCGGAAAACACGGCTGACGCTGCCGAATACAGAATGGCCGCCTGGGGCTGCTCATTCTGGAGGGCCGTCACCTCCCGGGCCAACCGGTTCAAGTCCAGGTTGGTCTGTCCGGTTGCGGCCACCGCGTCCGGACGGTGAAGAATGCTCCCCTCCCGGCTGGAGGTTTCGTCATACGTGCGCTCCCACACCCAAAGGGTGGAGGCCCCCCGCCCGTGAATAGCGCTTTGCCATAGAACGGAGCGGACATGCTTGGCCTGCTCCGGGGTGTACACTTTGTCCCCGTCGGCGATTACGTGATGCTCGGAATTGAACACCGGGGCTTTTTTGAAGGAGGTTTGCATATCATAGAAGCTCAGCTCCTCCATGAAGCCCTTTGGCCCCTCGTTGATGTAATTCCAATTGTCATTGCCGTTGATTTGGCTGAATTGGGAGAAGCGCTCAATGTCCACGCCCCAGGACAGGCTTCCCCATGGATCGCCCATGATCTTGGCATGGACCGGAAGGTCAGGGGCCAGCTCATGGATGATTCCGGCCATCCACTCATGCCAACGGGCGAAGTAGTCGTTATTGAACAGCACATAATCATACGCCCACGGGGAAGCCGACACATTGTCCGGCATGGGCACATCCTCGAATCCAGCGTAGCTGCTTCCGTATACCCGGTTCAGCTCGCCGATTTCCCCGCCGTACACCTCTGCCAGGTAACTGTGCCAGAATGGCAGGGCATAAGGGTCTTTATTGGTCTGATAGACGGATTCGTTGGTCAGAGTAATGCTATGCAGAGAACCGTAGGGCTCCACAAGAGGAACCAGCGCGCGGAGATAATCCCCGATGATGGATTGGGCCAAGGGATGGAACACGGAAAATTTAATAAAACCGTTGCTGCTGATTCCAAGCTCCGGCCACTTGGCCAAGGCCCAGGCCGGAAAGTAATGGGGCGATACCAGAAGATTCACAGCCACTTGGTTATTGGCGGCATTTTGCAGAACCTGGACGATATCCGACTGGATTTTCTTGGTGGACACCACATAGTCCTTCTCCGCCGAAAAGCCGCCCAGGTCCTCAAAGCCCGGGTTGGCCGCCAGATTTACGCTGCTTCCCGCCTTGCCCATCCATAGATCATCCACCCAGATGGTTCCTGTATTCTCGGACATCACCATCAGCTTGTAGCTGGTTTCCTGGGGTCCGGTGGTATATTCATACGTCACCTCCTGCCAGTCATAGGTGCCGCTGGGAAAGGATTTCCGCTGCTTCATGGAGCTGCCGCCGGGAAACCAGGTATTCCGCGCGTTATTGCCCTTAACCCACACTTTGAACTGATAGGTGGTGTTGGGCTCGACTGCAATAGTCTGGGCCACGTTGATATACACGTTGGACTGGTATGGGGAGGAGTTGGAGATTTGCAGGGAATGGGAGCCGGAATGGCTGGTCCCCTCCACCACCGCAGCCGCGGCGTCCACATTGCCTGCACGGCTCACCGAATATTGATTGATGAAGTCTGTCTTATCCAGAATCACATCCCGCGGACCGATTTCCACCTGGATGGCATTCACGCCCAAGTCCTGAAACTTGGGAATATCCTCCCTCACCTTATTGAATGCGCCGTAGCCCGTGAAAAACACCGGCCGCTCCTCTACCGCTCCCGTACTGCGGACAGCCGTATCCCCGATGAAGGAACATCCCTCCACCGCCGGCCTGCCGGTGACATAGCGGGGAACAGCCGCAGGCGTCCGGCTCCCGTCCAGATAACCCGCCAAGGCCTCCGCCGCTTCGGCATACAGCTCCTCCAGCTCCACCGCCACATAATAAGCGCGGCTCAGCCTGCCCTGGGCAATATCTTCCTTACCATAGCCAACGAATTCCTTGATCACGGTGTAGTTGATCCGCTCGTAATCCGTGGACAGCCCTTGCGCCTCAACCTGCAAGAGCAGGGACTCCAAACCGGGGAGTCTGGCGCCCACGGCATCCAGCATAGCCGCTACCTCCGCCGGAGTCTTCACCGCCGACACAGCCGCAGAGGCTTGGGCGGACTTGCCTGAGGCATCGCTAACCGTAAAATCCAGGGTGTAATCCCCCGCCTGGCCGGGAGTAAAGGGAAGCCTCACCTGCGCCACTGTCCGTCCCGGCAGATTCAGGCTGGTGCCGATGCCCAGCGCGTCCGAAGCCAATTGCAGCGTTACCGGAACGGGTTGCCAGTTCACGGCGTATACGGAAACATACACCGTTGCGTTCACCGCCGTCTCCGCCGGGCCCTCCACCCAGAAGCTCCATTGCTCTCCGGCGGAAATCAGATGCACCCTGCCGTGAGAGGTTGGACTTTTGGCCTTGCCGATGCCCGCCGTCCACTCAATCCAGCCTCTGCGGCCGGAGCCGTCGTTATCATTGATCAGCAGGGTAAAGGGAAGCACATCTGCAGACGGCTTGGAGGTGTAGATGGTATTCCACGGCATGCGTACCTCGTAGACAATCTCATTGCCCTGTTGAACCGCAGCCGCCGCAATCTGGTCCGCTCCCGCCTGGGCCTTGCCCTCGCTGAAGCGCCAAACGTGAGCTGCTCCGTCCATAAAATTGATTCCGTATTCAGGCCCGTATGCGGCATCCTTGCTGAAGGCAAACTGGATGCTGTCCCCCCGCCACATGGTGCTGCCCGCCACCGGCGTATGCACGTTATCCGTCACCTTGGCCGCCCAATAAAAATAGTCATTGTCATAAGCCATATAGACACTGGCGGACATATCCTCCGGACCTGCCCAACCGCTCATCTGAATCTGGGCCGTGTTCCCGGGAAGCTGCAGCTCCGCAGAGGGCTGCCAATCCTCCAGGGAGCCGTCCACGGCAATGGCTCCCGCCTCCAGCGCCAAAGCGTGGTTATGGCTGCCGAAGGAGGAGCGGAAATCCTCCCACGCCGTATAGAATGGAGGCTCCAGCGGTGAGGAAACTTCCGCTCCGGATTTTGATAGCGCTTGCAATTCTTGCCCCAGCACAACAGCGGGAAACCCCGCTGTTGCCAGAGCGAACACGAGCAGCCATACCGCCGCTGGGAAACACCGCCGCTTCCGCTGTCCCCGTATGCTGCGGAATCTGCGGTGTCCCTGCCTGTTGGTTTGGTTGTTCATCGGTTTGCTCCCTTCTTATAAGCTGCCGGCTCATCCCTTCACGGAGCCCAGCAGCACCCCTTTGACAAAATATTTTTGCAGAAACGGATATACGCACAGAATAGGCAGCACGGTAATCATAATTCCCGCCGCCTTCAGCCCCTCCGGCTGGATGTAGCGGGAGGCGTCCCCGCCGCTGAGCAGCGCGTCCAGCGGAGTTTGAAGCATCTGGTACAGCTTCACCGTCACCGGCAGCAGCTTGGATTTGCTGATGAAATAGAGGGCGTTGGCATAGGTGTTCCACAGCGCCACCGCATAGAACAGCGAGATGGCCGCCAGAATGGGCT
Organism: Paenibacillaceae bacterium; assembly: GCA_029256065.1. Lineage (GTDB taxonomy): Bacteria > Bacillota > Bacilli > Paenibacillales > NBRC-103111 > Paenibacillus_AR. The sequence goes on along the minus strand of JAQSYT010000438.1, from coordinate 202 downwards.
TGGACAGGGGCAAAGTCAGCCGGACGAATACCGTCAGGTCCGTAGCTCCGTCGATCATGGCAGACTCCTCCAGCTCCTTGGGCAGCCCCTCAAAAAACGATTTCATCACAAACAGGTTATAGGCGCTTACCAAGCCGGGCAGCCAGATGGCCCAGAAGGTGTTCATCAGATGCAGATTCTTGATCAGCAGGAACAGCGGAAT
>JAQSYT010000058.1 GCA_029256065.1 Paenibacillaceae bacterium | reverse complement strand
CTTGACGGCTTCACTGCCGTGACCGACTACCACCACATTGCGGGTGGCGCCCAGTCCCTCAACGGCATCCAGAACATGGCCAACCATGGGTTGGCCGCAAACAGGGTGAAGCACCTTGTACAGCTTCGATTTCATCCGCTTGCCCTTGCCCGCTGCCAGGACAACACTGAATATGTTCAAATTTATCATCTCCATCATAAATTCCAATATGAATATATCCTACTTTCCGGGAAAAGAAAAGAGAGCCCCTCAGGCTCCCACGGAAAATACGGTTATTTTATGCTCCCTCTTCCATGACTTCTTCCTCAACAGCGGCTCTTTCGTACTCAGCCAAAACGGCTGCCTGAATCTTTTCCCGGGTGGCGGAAGAGATGGGATGGGCGATATCCCGGAACTCCCCGTCGGGAGTCCGCTTGCTGGGCATTGCAACGAACATTCCGTTATTTCCGTCAATAACGCGAATGTCGTGCACTACGAATTCGTTGTCGATGGTGATGGAGGCGATCGCCTTCATTCTTCCTTCGGAATTCACGCGGCGGAGTCTGACATCAGTAATTTGCACGTTTACGTTCACCACCTTTTTTTAAGCAGGACTTGCTGTATATTTCCACAACAGCTGGGAAAATCCTTCTTTTTTGTGCTTAAAAATAAGGGTTTTTTTAAAAAATTTATGCAAATTAAACTATTTCGACATTTCTCAACGCGATGCATTCTATTTCGACAAGAACATCCTTTGGCAGGCGGGCAACCTCTACGGTAGAACGTGCCGGTTTGTGGTCCTTGAAGAAGGAACCGTACATTTCATTGAACGCTGCGAACAGGTTCATGTCCTTCAGAAACACAGTGGTTTTGACCACTTTGGACAAACCGGAGCCGGCCTCTTGAAGCACTGCCTCCAAATTCTTCAGCACCTGCTCCGCCTGCTCGGCAATGCCCCCTTCCAGAAGCGTTCCGTCCGGACGGAGGGGAATCTGGCCGGATGTATAAACCATATCTCCTGCTATCACTGCCTGGGAATACGGTCCGATGGCGGCAGGCGCCTCTGTAGTCGCTACAATCTTCAGCATAATGCTTGTCTCCTCCCGGCGGCCAGCAAGGCAAGGCGTCACCGCCCTCACTTACTGATCCGATTCGAAATAGTTACCCAATACCACCTTCACCTGCTTGCTCCTTGAATCCACGTGGGTGAGACGGGCCAGAGAAATGTAATCCTCCACCAGATGCTCCTCCACCTCCGCCTCATCAGATTCCACAAACACCCCTACACCCTTGACCGTTGCCCGGAACTCAGACAGCAGGTCCATCATGCCGTGAACTGTACCCCCAGCGCGCATGAAGTCGTCGATAATCAGCACCTTAGCCTCTTCCTTCAGCGCCCGTCTCGACAAGGACATAGTCTGAATCCGCTTGTTGGAGCCAGACACATAGTTGATGCTCACAGCGGAGCCTTCAGTCACCTTGTTGTCCCGGCGGACAATAACCACGGGCAGATTCAGGAAGGTAGCCGTGGCATATGCCAAGGGAATTCCTTTGGTTTCCACCGTCATCACCACATCAATATCCCGCCCCGCAAAAGCGGTTGCAAACATCTTGCCGATTTCATTCAGAATCAACGGCCGGCCCAGCAGGTCGGACATGTACATATAACCGCCCGGCAATACCCGTTCCGGCTGCTCCAACTTTCTACATATATCCGTCATGAAGATTTCCGATTGCGCCTTGGAGACCTTCGGAATAAACTTGACTCCGCCGGCGGCGCCAGCCAATGTCTGGAGATCCCCCAGCCCTTCCGATTCGCAAACTTCCTTGATAATGGCCAAATCCTCGCTGATGGATGACTTCGCCGAGTTGTAGCGCTCTGCAAAGGTCGTAAGCGGAATTAACGTATGGGGGCGAAACAGCAAGTATTGCGTCATTTCTACCAATCTTGCGCTTCGCTTTAATTTTTTCATGCATGCACCCCCGAATGCGGATCATTTCCACGGCAAATCCGAATATTATAATGAGAATATATCATTTATGTCCGTATTTATACAAGTTTTTGATGAAAATGTTTCTTACATGCAGCTGACATACTCCTAACCTCGCCTCATTGGGAGGTATAATCCCCAGTCAGCATCCTCACTGCATAAACTTCCTTGCAGAAGCCGCGGAGCCCGTTATAGATCCGTTGGGCTTTTTTCTCCTTGGAGCACAGGGCGAATACTGTAGGGCCGCTGCCCGACATCAGCACCCCATCCGCGCCCAGCCGCTCCATGCAGTTTTTCAGCTGCCGGACCTCGGGATAGAGGGATAATGTAACCTCTTCCAAAACATTGCCTAAGCCGGCACACAGGCTGGGATAGTCCTTCCTCCGGATGGCTTCCGTCACACCGGCCGTATCCGGATGCCGCACTATCCGGGAGGCATTCAGCTTGCCGTAGACATCTGCTGTAGAAACATTAATGGGAGGCTTGGCCAACACGACCCAGCACTGGGGCGGCGAGTCGATAAACTCCAGCTTTTCTCCCCGGCCACGGGCGATAGCCGTGCCACCGGTTACACAAAAGGGCACATCGGAACCGAGCTCGGCCCCCAGAGTCCGTAGCTCCTCATCAGTGATGCCCAGCCGCCAAAGCCGGTTCAAGCCCCGCAGGGTTGCCGCCGCATCGCTGCTGCCACCGGCAAGCCCGGCTGCTACCGGAATTTTTTTATCCAAATGGATGTAGACCCCTTGCTTCACATCGTACCGGTCCTTAATCAGTCTGGCAGCCTGAAACGCCAGGTTCTTCTCATCCAGGGGAATATAGCCCGCTTGGCTGGAGATGATGATGGTATCCCGGTCCAGCTCCTTCATCTCAATACGGTCTGCCAAATCCACCATAGTCATAATCATTTCCACTTCATGATAACCGTCCGGCCGCTTATGCAGCACGTCCAGGGTAAGATTGATTTTGGCTGACGCTTTTTCCATCACTCGCACAAGGCTGCACCTACTTTCAAATAAACGGCCTATTCCAACTTTACATATTATAGCAAACCCCGTGGGGAAAAGCATCTTGCCTTATCGGACTGGCTCCCCTTCTCCAAATAAAGCCGAAGCGCATCTGCGCTCCGGCTTTGGGCCTTCATCCCCTGTTTCCTCTAACCAGTCATCTTAACGGTGGCTGCCCCTGTCCTTGCCCTTGCGCCTTGGCGGCCTGCTCTGCCATCTGGATGGCCCGCTTCACCATATTCCCCGCATCCTTGGTGGTGATTCCGCCCCAGCCTTCCCGCTGAACTGTATTGTAAAAGCCTAAATCCTTGGCCAACTCATATTTCAGCTGCTCCGACATCACACCCCGGCGTCTTCTGCTCATCTCATGAATCCCTCCTTGTGGACTTTTCGTTCTTTAGCGGTAGGATGCGCAGATGAAGCAGATTTTAGCCGCGGTCAACGGTACAATTTAACGGAAGAAGACAGAAGGCCCCTCATCCGTTTCGTTTCCCACAAAGAAAGAACCCCGGCGAAAGCACCGGAGTTCTGTTGGCAGTCACAGGGTTACCCCTGTATGTATGTGATCCGCACCTGGCCATCCTCGCTGCAGACGGTTACTTCCACCGTCTCGGTCAAGATGTCCGCGTAGCTGTAAGAAACCCGTTTGAAGCTTTGCTGGTCCTGATCCAGCTTAACGATAAAAACAGAAGGGTAGGTCTCTTCAAGCACACCTGAGCGTTCAATGGTCTTCCTCCGTCCGCCGTTGGCGCGAAGGGTAATCTTCTGTCCCACATGTGTTTCCATGGTACGTTTGATCTCCAAAAGCGCATTTTTAGCCATGAACTACTACCACCTCTTTCTCATCCATTATACCCTAGCTTGTCCATTTTGTCAAATGAGGTCAAATATTATACCAGTGATGAAAAGAGGTTGTCAATTAAAAATTCCATTTCCCGTTTTTAATATGTCCCTCCACTGCTTTGTTTATCCGCATCCGCCAAAAAAAGAAACCGCCCTGCCTGATCACAGGCGGGCGGAAGTGCCGTTCATTATGTTTTAAAGCCGGGAATCCCCAGCCGGTAGCTCCCGCGGGTGTCGATTCCCCCCAAGCCCTCCAGACCGCTCATGGTGTGCTGGAGGATATCGGTCATTTGGACCGTATCCTTAATGGGGGTAAACGCCACCTTGGCAGCAATGTATAAAGGGTCCAGCGCATGGATCAGCACACGTCCGGGAGAGCTGGCGTAATTGGCTCCCGCCTGCAGCAGTGCTTCAAAATGGGACTGGCAGGCTCCGGCTATGATCACTAGAGCATCACGGTTGCGCTCGTACTTTCGGGCGGTACGCACCGCGTTCACAAAGTTTTGGGAGTTCTTGTAGCTGGCCAAGCTTTGGATATCCCCATCTTTGATATCCTTCAGGATTCCGTCATGACCTGTAATAACCACAATATCCGGATGCACTTGGGGCAGCAGCCTGGTCAGGGCTTCAGCCATATTCTGCTCGGGCACATAGATGCCCTCTGCCGGTACGCGCAAGTCCCCATACAGCCCCATGCTTTTGCGCAGATAGTTGGGATCTCCGTCCAGATGAAGCACCTTCCCGGGCACCTCAAAATGGCCGGAGGTTTGCCGTCCTCCTCTTGCGGAGGAAGCTGTCTGCTTAGCCGGCTGCGGCAGGCTCTTCGTCATTACGCTGCGCATTTCGGTGCACCTCTGCTGCATGTCCTCCTCATGGCGGGCAATGCGGGCTTCAGGTGCAGGCTTTAAGTCCGCCACGGATGCATCGGCCAGGAGCCGCACGTCTACCCCCCGCAGCAGCGCAGTCTGATAAGAAAAATCTTGAATTTTAAATATGACGTCTCCGCCATAGGATTTCCGGACAACCAGATCGCCTTGCTTCATTCGCCTATCCCCCTCCTCACGTTTTTATCGTATGGCGGGACTGGGCGTTTGGTGCGGTCCAAGTGGATTTTAAACGCAAAAACTCCCCCAGCCGATTACATGCCAAGGGAGAGAGTGCTGTTAAACGCCGATTCCGGCCTCCTGGAGCGCCTCCGTGAGACGCGCGAACTCTTCAAGACTTAACGTCTCACCGCGGCGTACAGGATCGATTCCGGCCTTCTCCAGCGATTGCTCCAGCAGCGGCCGGGTTTCTTTCGTGAAGAACCGGGTTAAAAGATTATTAAAGATGGTTTTTCTCCGTTGGGTAAAGGAGGCCTGTACCACCTGAAAGTACAGCTTCTCATCCGTTACCTGGACAGGAGGTGCCTTACGCAGCCGCAGCCGGATTACAGCGGAGTCCACGTTAGGCTGTGGAATAAAGACGGTGCGGGGAACAATGGCCACCACCTGGGGCTCGCAATAGTACTGCACAGCGATGCTCAGGCTGCCGTAATCCTTGGTGCCGGGTTTGGCCGCCATCCGGTCCGCCACTTCCTTCTGGATCATCACCACGATATTCTCCAGGGGAATATGCTCCTCCAAAAGTCGCATGACAATAGGCGTAGTCACATAGTAGGGCAGGTTGGCCACGACGCTTATGCCCTTCACATCTGCGAAGTGCTGCTGGAACAGTTCTTCCAGATCCACCTTCAGAATATCCCCATGAACCACAGACGCATTGCCGTAGGCCGACAGCGTTTCGTCCAGAACAGGCAGCATCCGCTGGTCAAGCTCCACCGCCACTACCCGTCCCGCACGTTTAGCCAGCTGCTGGGTCAGCGCCCCCAATCCGGGGCCGATTTCCAGGGCACCTTTGGACTCGTCCAACTCAGCTGCAGCCACGATATTGCCCAGTATATTCAGATCGACAAGAAAATTCTGGCCAAGGCTTTTCTTGGCTTTAATGCCGTAACGGCCGAGGACATCCTTCGTTCTGGCCGGGGATGCAACATCCGTTAATGCGGAATGGGGTTTTGTCATTGGAAGCCCTCATCACGAAAAAGCTTCAGCGCCTCTTCGAATTCTTTCCGTGTAATTTGAAACATCTGGCATCTTTTCAAAAACTGCTTGCCGTTGGCGTAGCCGATTCCGAGGAGCCGTCCCATAACCTCGCGGCGGGCTGCCGCATCCGGATGGATCAAAAGACCTGCGCCCATCAGATCATCCTGGGTGATCTCCGACTCTCCCTGCTGATAGTCCGTTTTGAGGTTATCCAGCGCCTTCCGGATCATTTCCGGAGTGGCATTCTCGATGCCAACATCGCCGTTCTTGGTGGTTTCCTCCTGGGTCAGGAAGGCCTGCTTGCACCCCGGGAAACGGGCGGTGATAAGCCGACGCAGCCGTTCTCCTGCATGGTCGGGATCGGTGAAGATAATGACACCTCTGCGCTCGAGTGCCAGACGAATCTTTTCGTATACCGCCTGGTTAATGGCAGAGCCGCCGGTTTCAATGGTTTCAGCCTCCACTGCACGCTTGATGGCTGCTGTGTCGGACTTGCCCTCCACCACAATAATTTCTTTCAGCATAGACGCAACTTTTCCCTTCGTCGCTTCGTCTTAATAAACAGGAAGAGAAGAGGCCGGAAGCCTCTTCTCGATAGATATCCAGCTGGAAGCGCCTTTGCCCGGCGGGACCAGATTTGTTAGTCGGTGACAGGCTTTTTCGGACCGATGACATATACCGTGTAGCCCCGCTTGGTGCCGAATTTATTGGCATACGAGTTACTGTCGAAGTATACGTCGATCTTATTGCCCTTGATGGCGCTGCCTGTATCCTCGGCGCGGCGGAAGCCGATACCTTCGATATAGACCCACCAGCCCATGGGAATCACACCTTTGTCCACAGCAATGGTACGGCCCTCAGTTACAGTAGTGCCGCTGGAGGTGACTCCATATTGCGGATGATCCTCATCCTTGCCTGTGGAAGCCAGATCGGCGGAATACGCCGTCAGGGTCACATTATTCAAAATCTTCTTATAACCAAAGCTTACCCCGCTTTTGGTGACTTCATCCACATTGGGGGAGCTTGCGGAGAGCACGGTTACCACCGGAGCCTTAGTGCCCACAGCCACTACCTTGCTGACACTTTCAGCGGCAATCGTTTCATCCACCTTGTTTTCTGCCACCAAAACGCCATCCTCATAAACCTTCTCGGTTCTGATGACCTTGGTTCCTTCTTTTCCGTCCTGAACAACCTCTTCCTTACCCTTCAGCAAGCTGTTGTCATTCTGCTTCACCGTATCGAAGGCAATCGGCAGCGATTCCTCGGCGATTTCCTTGGTGACGCGGACGATCTTAATTTCTTCCCCACCGGTCAAGCCGTTCTCCAATGCAGGAGTAATCTTATCCGCAGGGTCCATGCCAATATTCAAATCCTCCAAAGCGCCTGCAACCGTCTTTCCGGTTGTATACAACGTTATGGTCTTTCCATCGGCAGTCAATTGCACCGGCGAGGTGTGGTTCAGCACAATGACGTCCCCATTCCGCAGCTTAGTATCCACAGGAAGGGAAATACGGTCATTCTCACCGTACGAAATTGCTTTTTCATCCAGTAGGTGTTTGAGAACATCTTGCCGGGTTACCACCACGGTTTCTTGTCCGTCCACCACTACGGATACGCTTTTGGTAGCCGTACCGTACAACAACATGAAAAACATGAAGGCTAAGGCGATCGAGAAAGCTGCTGCTATAATAATTCTGCGCCCGTTTTCATGCTCCCATCGCAATGCGAAGGCCATGCTGGATGATCGTTTTACATGGGTTTCCTGAACAGGGATAGCGCCCACTTCAATCGGTCCTCCTTCATAGTCCGCCGTCTGGTATGATACAGGGTTCATTTTGACGTGACTATTAGTTTGATTATAACTTCATGCTTAAAAACCAATTCTCCTCGCATTCAAAGCAGCTGCAGCCGGAATTTATGGCTCCTCGCGCAGCACCTCCTTCGCGAACTTGTTGAGCGGTTGAATTATGGGCACACGGGAACAACATAAAAAACCCCGTGAAGAGGTATCTTCTCGTGGCAAACTAAGCATAAAAATGCACGACAAGTATCCTCTCTTCAACGCTTACGAGGTTAGCTGACGGATTCGGACGAAAGAGTCGCCCTACCTCTCCAGGCTGCGAAGCAGCCGTCAAAAGGATTCACCCCAAAACCGTGCCGTCACCTCAAGGCCGTCCACAAAGCCATGAAGCTGTTCACATTCGGTTCCCCCGTTTTCCAAAATGGAAACTCAGCGAATTGGAAATTTGGCAAGCACTATTAAGTTATCATGTGTTGTATATTAATGCCTCCGGCTAAAGTTGTAAATAGCGAAAAGTCTATAAATCGGCGAAAATTCGTCATGTATGCGGTTAAAAGCCGTTTTTATATCCTGTTATCTCACTCGTTTTACCCTTTATCTCTTTATTTCTTAATTTCAATAGCTTATGACGGCGGAAATATGAATTTTTTATTGCTTTCCCAAAAGAATTATCAAAAAATTTTGACATCGATGGGCTAATTTCCCATCATATTTACAGTTTGTTTACCTCCCACTCCTCATCCATCCGCACCCTATTTCCAACTCCATATAACCCCATTTAACCCTTAATATAGCTCCCTCTCCACCCTTCTTGTCCCCGGTTTAATTGCATCGCCGGAAGCTTTTTCTATATAATAGCGGAAGAAGTCGCTGTTACCTTTAAATCGGCTTTGCCGGTTTCGGGAACTTCCATTACATAACGTCAAAGCGGGTGAACGGTTTGGAACCGATGTTGCAGGTAAAGGGTTTATACGGGGGTTATTTTCCCCGCAAGCCTGTCCTGAAAGATGTGGATTTTGAAGTATTTCCAGGCGAGATGGTGGGGATGATCGGACTAAACGGCGCCGGCAAAAGCACCACCATCAAGCATATTCTCGGGCTGCTCCAGCCCCAGAAGGGAGAGATTCGGGTCCGCGGGCGCACCTTAGCGGAATCCCCTATGAAATACCGCTCATCCTTTGCCTACGTACCCGAATCCCCTGAGCTTTACGAGGAGCTGACCATCAGCGAACATCTGGAGCTGACGGCAAGAGCCTACGGCTTGGACCGGAGCTTATATGCCGGGCGTTCCGCCAAACTGCTGGACACCTTCCATATGACAGGGAAGAAGGACAGCTTTTCCGCTCATCTGTCCAAGGGGATGAAGCAGAAGGTGATGATCATGAATGCTTTTCTGACGGAGCCGCATCTCTATATTATTGATGAGCCGTTCCTGGGCTTGGACCCGCTGGGAATCCGCTCTCTGCTGGAGCTCATGGTCCAAATGCAGCAGAATGGCGCCAGCTTCCTCATCAGCTCCCATATTCTGTCCACCATCGAGCGCTATTGCAATAAATTCGTGGTGCTCCACCAGGGCTGCATTGTTGCCCAAGGCACACTTTCGGACATTATGGCGGCGGCGGGCTTGCCCCAGGGCAGCAGCCTGGATGATGCCTTCTGTGTCCTGACCGCATCTGGAGGCGCCATCGGATGAGAGAGGATTTCGCGGATCTGTGGCGCAAGAGGGCGGCAGCCTTCTGGAAAGAGGCTTTCATCTATATCAGCTACGCCGCACGCAGCGGCTTCGCCGGATTTTTGCTGATGTTCTTTATAATAGGCGCTTATTATTACGGGAAATTCCTGCAGAGCCTTCCGGATGGCTTTCCCTACTGGCGCATGACGACGCCGATTCTGGCTCTTGCCCTAGGTATGACTGGGGTCCGCACCTTCATGAAGCAGGCGGATATGGTATTTCTGGCTCCTGCCGAATCCAGACTCCGCAGCTGGTGGACCTGCTCTGTTCTCTACAGCTTCGTGTTTCAGGCAGCGGTTTCCCTGATGCTGCTGCTCATGGTGTGGCCGCTCTACCTGGCCTGCGCAGACGAAGCTGCACTTTCGTTCGCACATGCCGCCGCGTACCTGTTGATCGCTAAGCTGCTGGCGGTAGTAGGCCGCTTCTACTCGGACCGCCTGGTTTACCGGTTGAACCGCGGCGCTGAAGCGCTTGTCCGCTGGCTGGCTGCAGTGGTCCTGCCCTTTGCCCTGTTGACCGAGAGCCCGGCGAAAGCATGGTTATTGCTTCTTGCAGCAGCAGTGGTGCAAGGCCTCGTGATATTGCCGTTCCCCCGGCACAGAGTACCCTGGGAGCATCTGATCCGCCAGGAGGAAACCAGCCTGAAGCGGCATTACACCTTCTACAGCTGGTTTGCCGATGTACCAAAACTGAAGTCCAAGCCGGCAGCAAGACGGCTTCTGGGGGGAATCACCTCGCGGATCCCCTTCCGGCAGGAGGACACCCACCGGTTCCTCTACGCCAAAACCTTCATCCGTTCGGAGCATTATGCCATTCTGGTGCGAACCTCGTTGATTGCCGTTCTGCTATTCCTGGCCGTGAATCATACAGCAGCAGTTCTCCTGATCTACGGAATCGTGCTGATCATGAACTGTGCTACAGTATCCTCATTGTCCCAGAGCCACCAATACAGCTTTTGGCTGGAGCTATACCCGCTGGACGCAAAACGCAGGGGCAAAGCGGTGTCCCGGATTTGCGAAAGTGCGCTTCTCCTGTCCAACACAGTTGTCGGAGCAGCACTGATTGGTTTTCACTCAAACGGCAGATTTCAAGCTCTCGCCGCAGTGGCAGCCGGTTTTCTGTATATCCTCTATTTCACCCGGGTGTCGCTCCCCCGGAAAATAAAAAATGCCGGGGACTGAGTCCCACGGCATTTTTTTTAATTATTCCGTTCAACACTCCCATTTCCATTAAATAACGACAATGTCTGTTATCTGAGCCTGCAAAGTCCTCTTTTTCAACAGACATTTTCTGTCGCTATTCGTAAAAAAAACACTCATTGCCGCCTGACGAGGCTTCTGCCGGAAAGCTCCCGCCTTTTTACTAAAAAACCCTTGTGTTTCCCGGCTTTTTAAGCCAATTTAAGACCTGCTCCCAACCGGTTTCTTCTATTATAATATCTTCTTATAAAACGGTCATTTCAGACCCAGCAGCGCAATTGCATTTTGTGTGGTTGCATGAGCAATTTCCTCCACGGTTATGCCGCGGATTTCGGCAGCTGCTTCGGCCACATACCGCACATAACCGGTTTCGTTCCGCTTCCCGCGGAATGGGTGGGGCGTCAGATACGGAGCGTCTGTTTCCAGCAGCAGCCGATCCATGGGAACCCGGGCCAACACTTCCTTGGGCTGCTTGGCATTCTTGAAGGATACCGGGCCTCCGAAGGAAATATGGAAGTTCATGCCCAGGCAAATTTTCGCCGTTTCCCAGCTGCCGGTGAAGCAGTGCATGATGCCGCCTACCTCAGCCGCCTTTTCCTCCTTCAGAATATCCAATATATCCTGATGGGCATCCCGGTTATGAATGACAATGGGCTTGCCCAGCTTCTTAGCCAGCCGGATCTGCTCCCGGAATACCCGGGCTTGCACATCCTTGGGAGAGGTATCCCAATAATAGTCCAGACCGATTTCCCCTAAGGCCACCACCTTGGGCAGCTTCAGGAGCTCCTCCAGCTCCTCCAAATCCTGCGGCGTCATATCCTTGGCATCTTGAGGATGCCAGCCTAGCACCGCATAGACAAAATCATACTGGCGGGACAACTCCAGAGTAGTAGGGATGGTCTCACGGTTAAAGCCCACATTGACAATCCGGGTGACGCCTTCTTCATAAGCCCGCATCAGCGCCTCATGCCGGTCTTCCTGGAAGGATGGACCATCCATATGAGTATGTGTATCGGTAAACATGATGTACCTCTTTTCTGTGAATTACATTCTTTGGCGTTTTTATTGGGGGGGGCCGTTGCTACGATCGTTTCTGCAAAAGCCGCCACAGCTCCTCTGGCATCGATTCCGCTGCCAGCAGCTCCTCCGGAAAATACACATGATGCTGTCCCTGGCGGATGCCGCTGATGGATCGCACAATTTCCGAACGGCTGGAGATTTCGAACAAGTGGTCCCGGGCATCCAACAGCAGGATAGGCAGCTTCTCCTCTACCTCACCCGGTTTGTATACATCATACGGCAGATCAGCCGGGAAATCGATTACCATATAATATTCCGGGTCCAGACCCACTCTCTTAAGGCATTCCCGCACCTCCCGGGTCAGAGGAATTTCATTCTTCTCCAGAGGAACATACTTGAAGAGCCTCCTGTTCAAAAAACGGGCGCACAAGTCGGACAGTATCGGATCCGAATCCTTGGTCCATTGCATAAAGACCATCTGCATCAGGGCTTCATCCAGTTGAAGATAGTCGTCGACAGTCATTGTATGGTCGAACAAACGGCTTAGGGTATCATTCAGAAAGGCAAACGTATGCCCACCCCCATATAATGCCCGAGCCCGTTCGAATATTTTGGAAAGCAGAATTTCACCGCTCCTGGTGACAGGGTGGAAGTAAACCTGCCAATACATCTGATAGCGGGACATGAGGTAATCCTCCACCGCATGCATGCCGCTTTCCTTAACCACAATATGTCCCTTATGGGGGCGGACCATCCGCAGAATCCGCTCCAGATCAAAGGTTCCGTAGTCCACACCGGTATAATAGGCGTCCCTCAGGAGATAATCCATCCGGTCGGCATCCATTTGGCTGGAGATCAGACTGACCACAATTTTCTGGTCATAGGCTTTTTGGATAACGGCGGCAATCTTCTCGGGCAGCTGCGGGTCGGCCATGCGCAGAATGCGGTTCACCTGTGTATCCCCGAGAACAATCCGGCAGGTCCACTCCTCGTGGTCGCTGTCAAAGGCATTCTCGATGGAGTGGGAGAAGGGTCCATGTCCCAAATCATGAAGCAGCGCTGCACACAGGCATAACAGCCTTTCCTCCCGTGGCCAGTCGGAAAATCCGCTTTTTTCAAATTGGGAGATAATCCTCCGGGTAATTTCGTAGACACCGAGTGAATGGGAAAACCGGCTGTGCTCCGCACCATGGAAGGTCAGATAGGACGTGCCCAGCTGCCTGATCCGCCTCAGCCTTTGAAACTCCGCCGAATTGATCAGCTCCCATATGGTTTCATCTTGGACATAGATGTAATTATGCACCGGGTCCTTAAATACCTTTTCTTCCGACAGCCTGCCTGACATTGTCTGTTCCTCCCTTCAGGGATTGAGATAAAAGTCCTTTTTGTTCTTGTCGAAAAAAGTCGCAAATAACCGCCTTTAGACCTGAACGTTTATTGCTTAAAAACTAGTAATATTACTCATCGATTTTTTTCGCAACATTATTACTCGAAAAAAGCCCACTATTATCAAGGATATCGGTTTTTTTAAGCCAAAATTTAGTATCTTTTTTCGCAAAAAAACAGTTGACTATTTTGGGAATGGTTGGTATCATTATTAAGTGCGATGTCGAATGATGGCGATTCTAAAAAACTGACACCAAATTTTGAGAGGAGCAACATATACAATGATGAAATCTACTGGTATTGTAAGAAAAGTGGACGAGCTGGGCCGGGTCGTAATCCCGATCGAACTGCGCCGCACCTTGGGAATTGGCGAGAAGGATGCCCTTGAAATTTATGTGGACGGCGAGCGCATCATGCTCAAGAAATATGAGCCCGCTTGCATCTTTTGTGGCAATGCTGAGAACGTTGCTTACTTCAAAGGAAAAATTGTTTGTAATGTTTGCTTAACTGAGATGCCTAACCCTGTGACAAAATAGGAATTATAGTGTATAATAAATCCATAACCAATGTTAATTCTAACCTTTTTATATCTCCTCTAGTCCCTGAACAACCTACGCAAAGCCGGCGTGGTTGTTGAGGGATATTTTTTTGCCTATATTTGTTCATTCAGGCAGTGGTTTTATATGTATACGGAAGGGGGGGCAGAGCCCCCTCATTCCTCTATTAATTCCTGATAGATATCCCGGCGCGAAACACCACGGTCACCGGCAGCCCGCTTCATGGCATCCTTGCGGCTGATCCCTTCCGACTCATAACGCTCCACATGCTCCGCCACCGTAAGAGATTTCCACCAGATTGTCTCACCGGTCGGACCGTGTTCAGGAGCTGCATCTGTAGAGGCCCCCTCCACCACCAGGCAATACTCCCCCAAGGGCGGAGCAGCCTCCAGCAGAATTAACGCTTCTTCCAAGGTCCCCCGGGCAAATTCCTCGTATCGCTTGGTCAGCTCCCGGGCCAGCACTACCTGCCGGTTGCCCCAGCTTTGCAGCATGGCCTCCAGGGTTTTGGCTACCCGATGGGGTGATTCATAGAATAGCAGCGTCTCCCTGACACCTTGAAGCGAGGACAGTCTCTCCTTCAAACCCTTTTTGTCCCGGGGCAAAAAACCCGCAAAGCGAAACCCGGTAGTGTCCAAGCCGGAGGCAATCAGGGCGGAAAGGGCCGCATTCGCTCCCGGTATGGGAATGACAGGAACATCCGCCTCAATAGCCAGGCGGACCAGATCCTGGCCGGGATCGGATATAGCAGGCAATCCGGCGTCGCTGACCAAGGCGATGCTTTGCCCCTCCTGAATAAGCCGGACCAGCTCAGGCCCGCTGTGTATCTTATTGTGCTCATGATAGCTGACCAGCCGTCCGGTAATTTCGAAGTGGGTCAGGAGCTTCCGCGTCTGCCGGGTATCCTCCGCAGCGATAATATCCGCTTCCTTCAGGATACGCACGGCCCGGTAGGTCATATCCTCCAGATTGCCGATGGGTGTCGCCACCAGATAAAGAACCCCGCTTCCTGTGCGGTCCGGGGCATAGCTGCGCTGTATATTCATTCGGGCACCCTCTCTTTATTCTCTACCCGGAGGCTGTCTGCTGAACCATAATAAACCTCCATCAGCTCCGGGGTATATTGGCCGTCAGCGCCATACACCACCAGCGGCGGGAGCAGCCGCAAATCGGGCTTTCCGCCCCGTATACCCTCCACCAGCACCATATTGGCCTCTTCCTCCGCATTGGGGTGGACAAAGCGCAGCCTTTTGGGCTCCAGTCCTACCCGCCGCATTCCTTCCAGAATATCCGTGAGCCGTGCAGGCCGGTGAACCATCGCCGTTTTACCCCCGAAACGGGTGAGCCAGCTGCAGGCCTGCAGCACCTCCTCCAGGGTACAGTGGATTTCATGACGCGCCGCGGCAAAGTGAGGATTCCCGTTTTGCTCCCCGGCGCGCACCGGCAAGTAGGGAGGGTTAACGGTCACCAGATCGAACAGACCCGCTTCCCGGGTCCTGTACGCCGTTAAATCCCCCTGCTCAATTCGAATCCGTTCCTCCAGGCCGTTCAACCGGACGCTCCGGGCAGCCATATCCGCCAGCCGCGGTTGAATCTCGAGCCCCATAATTTCTGCTTGGGTACGGGTAGATAAGAGCATAGGGACAACACCGTTGCCGGTGCACAGGTCCATGATCCTCCCCCGGGGAGGTGCTGAGCAGAACCGCGCCAGCAGAACCGCATCCATAGAAAAGGAGAATACGTCATCCGACTGGATGATCTTCAAATTATTGCGGAGCAAATCATCCGCTCGTTCATCGGGCAAAAGCATACTCGCTCTCGGACTCCTCTGTGCCGCCTAATTGCTCGTAAGGCCAGCCGCACTCTCGCGGCTGGCCTCGTTGATCTTTTATGCGCCATCACATTATTTATTGAGAAATGACATGCAAAACAGGCAGTCGCCTTCGGTACGCAAATGTCCATAATAAACATTGCATATGTGAAAGCCTTCATGATATAGCCGGGCCAAATTCTCATAGCCCTCCCGGGTCAGGGACAGACCCTCCGGCTTGGCAGGCTCAGCGTCAGGCTCCATAGTCGGTTCCGGGTATTGATCGTCGCGTATCAAACGCAAGAGCTGCTCATTCTCCATCTGAAGCCGCTGATTTTCCTCCAGAAGCTCCACTACAATGGTCTTCAGCCTGCTCAAATCCGCATATATGTTGCCCATTTGCTCTTCCATGGCTTCAATCTGCGTGAAAACATCCTTTTTCTCCAACGGTTGTCACCTCAGGCGAACCCTCAAATTACTCCTGCTCCGCTACATCATCAGCCGGGAGCTCCACCACCCGGTTATTCTGTTCAAACAGCTGCACCTTGACCGACCGGTTCTCCACATTCAGACTGACCACCTTGGCCTGCCCCATACTGGTGATCACGATGCGCCCTACCTTGGGCATCTCGGTTTTGCCGCTTTCGTAATTGTCATGCTCATATTTCAGGCAGCACATCAGCCTGCCGCACAACCCGGAAATCTTGGTGGGATTCAAGCTCAGGTTCTGGTCCTTCGCCATCTTGATGGAAACAGGATCGAAGTCCCCCAGGAAGGAGGAGCAGCACAGAATGCGTCCGCAGGGGCCGATTCCGCCCAGCAGCTTGGCCTCATCCCGTACCCCGATCTGCCGGAGCTCAATACGGGTGCGGAAGATGCTGGCCAGATCCTTTACCAGCTCCCGAAAGTCCACCCGGCCCTCCGCCGTAAAATAAAAGATGACCTTGTTCCGGTCAAATGTATATTCAACGTCCACCAGCTTCATCTTAAGCCCGTGGTCCTTGATCTTCTCCTGACAGATGCCGAAGGCTTCCTTGGCGGCAGCTTTATTGTTGTCCACCACCCTGGCATCATTATCGTCCGCGATCCGGATGACCTTCTTCAAGGGCAGCACCACATCGCTTTCGGGCACATCACGCTTACCGATGACGACCTTGCCGTATTCCAATCCCCGTGCCGTATCCACAATTACACTGCTGTCTTTTTGAACAGGCAGGTCAATGGGGTCAAAGTAAAAGACCTTCCCCGCCTTCTTGAAGCGGACGCCCACAACGCAATACAAGGGTTTCTCCCTCCTCTGTAAAACAATAGTCCCTGCGCAAATCAGCTTGCCGGCCGGTCCTGCATACCGATAATCGTCTGCTCCAAGGCCAGTTGGGCATTGGCGGTGGTGCGCAGCTTCTTCTGAAGCTCAATCACCAGCTCCATGGCATGTACCCAATACCGCAGGGGCAGCCGTACCGCCTCCTTATAGGTCCATTCGGTCTGATCAGAAAATACCACATCATCCCGGCGGCCGTTCTGAAGGTGAAGCATATCTTTCAGCAAAAGCAGCCACAGGTCCAAAATAAGGGGAAGTCGATCCGCCATATCGGACTTGAACACGGCCTGCTGTGCTGTGATGAGCACATGGGGGAAGCGGAAAAGCGCCTCCTTAGCCAATTGTATCATTACATTTCGCGCTTCTGCAAACTCCTTTGATTGGATAAATTCTCGGGCTGCCTCGACTCCTCCCGCCACATGGGCGGCAGGCAGAACCAGCTCCAGGGGAAAACCCTCCCGCTGGTGGAGAATCTCCACAATCTCCGGAGCCGCCAAGGGGACGAAGGGAACCCATTGGGCCCGGGATTGGATAGTAGGCAGGAGCGCATGTCCATTTTCAGTGATCAGAATGGCCATAATATCGGCTCCCGGCTCCTCCAGAAATTTCAGAAGACTGTTTGCCGCCTGCACGGTCATCCGGTCTGATTGCTCAATAATATAGATTTTTTTGCTGCCGCCGGACAGCCGGTACCCCAGCTCCCGCTGCAGCTCACGAATTTGGTCAATTTTCACGCTGGCCCCTTCGGGCTCCACCAGAATCAGATTGGGATGATTGCCGTGGGCCACCTTGCGGCATTCCACACACTCCCCGCAAGCATCACCGTCCTTGGCAGTGCAGAATACTGCCTGGGCCAGGGTTACGGCCATCTCCTTCTTGCCGGAGCCTGCCGGACCTGTGAAGATGTAAGCATGGGACAGCTTCCCGGCACGGAGGCTGTTGATAAGCATCCGTTTGGCCCGGAACTGTCCCGGTATAGAATCAAACGACATATTGTTCCTCCCTCCTAACCTGGGTCCAAGGAAACCCACCCCTGCCGCCGCTATGCGTGGCACTGAAGACGGACGGATGAAATTCCGGAGAAAACCCGGATCAAGTTGCGGAAGCCTCGAAGCCGGCAAGGCCGGTTTCAGGGATTACCTCTCGCTAAAAACTCAAATTAATCAGCAGCCCCTTGATTTCGCCCACCCGCTGCAGGATGTCGATCTTCCCCTGCTCTGAATCCAACAGCTCGTCCGCCATGGCAAGCAGATGTCCATCGATTTCCTCCAGAAGCTTATAGCGTTTGGTGCGGCCTCTGCGGTCCCAGCCCCGGGTATCCTTCAATCCGACGCCGCGGCGGGCCGTCTCTTCCAGAAACTGCTTGATCAGAACCTTATACTGCCGCAGCTCCCGGACAGTCATGGAGCGGGACAGGCGGTCGCCCTGCCGCTGAATCTGGTCGATCATCCGGTTCAATTGCTCCTGGCCGGCTTGTTCATCATGCTGGCGCAGACTATCAGAGAAGCTTTTTTGCTCAACAGGATGGAAGTTGGAATTGTCCGCCCTGCGCATCTCACTGCCGGACGGACGCCAGCCAGGATTAATTTTCATGAGAATATGTCCAGCCTTCCTTGTACAAGTTGGATTCGGGAGACTGCTAAGCAGCTCCTCAGTAGTGCTCGAAGCGCTCAACCGGCATAACGAACACTGCTGCGCCGCCCACCTGAACCTCTACCGGGAATGGAATATAAGAGTCGGAGGTACCGCCCATGGGGGAAACCGGCGTAACCAGCTGTTCCCGGGTTTTGCAGTTATTGCGGATTACATTCAACACCTCGGGCACCCGCTCATCCTCAATACCGATAATAAAAGTGGTATTCCCGGCCTTCAGAAAACCGCCGGTGGACGCCAGCTTGGTAGCGCGGAAGCCGTCCTTGACCAGAGCATTGGACAGACGGTTGCTGTCTTTATCCTGAACCACAGCGATGACTAGCTTCATAAGCAACTCCTCCTTCAAAAAGATAGGGTAGCCCCGCATGCCGCTGTCTAAGCAGCCGGGGTGTTTGTTACCTCACCATATGTGCCTGGGACGGCATCCGTGACAGCCGCCTATATAAAACAGTCCCCAAAAGCTTGCCTGAACCACAGCATTGTAAGAAAGGAGCCTCCTATGAGCATGCATTACCCGCATTTTCAATAAAAATCTCCTTATCTATACTTTATTTGACATGAAAGCGGCGTTTTCCTGCTTGGAAGCAAAGTTTCAGCGCCTGACTTACAGATTGCAACACCAGGTCAAAGGGCTGCCCCGCATCAATGCGGACAATTCGTTCCGGATAACGGCTGTGAAGAATTGCATAACCTTCCCTTACCTTATTATGAAAGGATCGGCCCTCGAGATCCAGTCGGTTTATCTCCCGATCCTTATCCTGATGGATACGGGAAAGCCCGACCTCCGGATCGATGTCCAGCCACAAGGTCAGATCCGGCATCACACCGCCTGTGGCAAATTCATTGACCGCATAAATTTCATCAATACCCAATCCCCGGGCATGTCCCTGATACACCAGACTGCTGTCCACGTATCTGTCACTCAGCACAGTTGCACCCCGTGCAATAGCCGGCAGCACCTTCTCAACCAGATGCTGTCTGCGGGCGGCAGCATACAACAGCGCTTCTGTTCTGCCGTCCATGGACGTATGCTCCTTGTTGAGGATAATCGAGCGGATTTCTTCCGCGATCCGGATGCCTCCCGGCTCCCGGGTAATCAGAACTTCCCTCCCCAGCTCCTTCAAAATCGCCTCAATCTCCGGAATCAGGGAGGTTTTGCCTGCCCCTTCT
>JAQSYT010000437.1 GCA_029256065.1 Paenibacillaceae bacterium | reverse complement strand
CAAACCCCGCATTTTATCGGATTGGACAATTTCAGGATGATGGTGAGAGACGATCTGTTTGCCGTATCTGTCAAAAATACATTGCTGGTGCTGATTCCGGTGCCGGTTTCCATCATGCTGGGCTTTTTGATTGCGGTTATGCTGAATAACCGGGTTTACCTTCAGAAGACGCTGCGGGCATTCTTCTTTGCGCCGTATTTCACCAGCGGCATCGCCATCGCCTTCGTCTGGATGGTGCTGTTCCAGCCTGCCAACGGGCCAATCAATGCCTTCCTGCGCTCCATCGGCATTGCCAATCCGCCCCAATGGTTCGCGTCCCCGGATACGGCCATGATTGCGGTGCTGATCATGATGACCGCCGGGGGCATCGGGTACAACATGATCATTTATCTGGCGGCCCTGCAGGAAATCTCCTCGGAGCAGCTGGAAGCCGCCAAGATGGACGGCGCCACCTTCTGGCAGCTTCTGCGGATGATCATTCTGCCCTTGGTCAGCCCCACCACTTTTTTTCTGATGATTACCGGCTTTATCGGCTCCATCAAGGGCTTCGGCATGATCTACGCCATTACCCAGGGCGGGCCTGCCAACAGCACCACGGTCTTCTCCATTTTTGCCTACAAGAAAGCGTTTAATTTCTATGAAATGGGCTATGCGTCCGCCGTGTCCTGGACCATGTTCCTGCTTATCCTGTGCGTTACGCTAATTCAATGGGTCGGCCAGAAAAAGTGGGTCCACTACTGAGAAAGGGGAGGGATACCTTATGAAGCTTGCAAGCGCAAGAGTGATCAAAGCGCGGGCGCTGAAGGGCGCAAACACCATCGTCATGGCCCTGGCCAGCCTGCTGCTGCTGTCGCCCATGATCTGGATGATCAGCACCTCGTTTAAGAAAGCCAAGGATGTTTTCACCTACCCGATCCAGTGGATTCCCCTTGATCCGGTCCTGGCCAATCACATCAAGGTGTGGACAACGGGCGACGGATTCGCCCAGTTTTATCTGAATTCACTGAAGATCTCCCTGATTCTGATGGTGGGGGCGCCGCTCCTGGCCGCACTGGCCGCGTATGGCTTCAGCCGCATTGAATTCAAGGGGCGCAATACCATCTTTCTCTTGTACCTGTGCCTGATGATGATTCCCCAGCAAGTGCTGTTTGTGCCTAAATTCATCATGTTTGAGAAGATGCACATTTACAACACCCATTGGGCGCTGATTCTGCCCGGGCTGTTTACCGTGTTCGGCGTCTTTATGATCCGGCAGTTCTTTATGAGCATTCCCCATGAAATCTCCGAGGCGGCGTTTATTGATGGGGCGGGGCATTTCCGGATTTTCTTCCAGCTGTTCCTGCCTCTCTCCAAACCCGCCTTGGCCACCTTCGCCATTATCGATTTTACCTGGACCTGGAATGATTATGAGAATGCGCTGATTTTCTTGCTGGACAAAAAGCTCTACACTGTACCCTTGGGCATGCAGAATTTCATGCTGGAGGCGGGTGTCGATTACAACATGATGATGGCGGCCGCCACGGCAGCCGTTGTGCCGCTCCTCATCGTTTTCTTCGTCGGCCAGAAGTATATTATTCAAGGATTTGCAAGCTCGGCTGTGAAGGGGTAGCAGCGGATGCGGCCGGGTGCGGCTGCAGCTCCCCGGGGCTGTGAGCCGGGGGGCCGCGTCATAAACGGTGCTAGCGGAGCTGGGCAAGCTTGGGACCACGCCTCTGCTGGGGAGACGGTCTGGAGGAGTGCCTGTGCAGATGCAGGGTGTCTGATTCGTGCAGCGTAACCGGCGGGAGCGTGTGCATGCAGGCACTCTATATTTCAATTAAAAATGTAAGCGGATACAATAAGCGCCGTTAGTAACAAGCGTTATATGACAATGCAACTGTCAAGAAATATAAGGAGGCGAACGCATGATCAAAAAAGCTTGTTTGTGGTTATTGTCTGCCGTTTTACTGCTGTCGGGCTTGCAGTTTGCCGGATGGAAGTCCGGCACGGCATATGCTTCGACGGATAGCGGCAGAATCATTCCCTTATGGTATATGAGCTTTTCCGGTTTGCCCAATGTGGAATATGGCCTGGATTCAGGTACCTTCCATCAGGGAAGTCAATCGCTTAGAATTGCCTACCGGACGGCCAAGGCCTCCAATGTGTACATGAATATCTCCCAGACAGTTACTGTTAAGCCCAACACAAAATATGATCTTGGCCTATGGGTAAAGGGCAGCAGTCTGATGGGTGTCAGCTTCGGAGCCAACTGGGAGCCGCGCACCAGCGTAGGAGCAGGCACCTTTGACTGGAAAAAGGTTACCTCCAGCTATACCACCAAAGCCGGCGAGACCACGCTGACCTTCCGCATCCTCATGGAGGATCAGTCGGACGTTATTTGGCTGGATGATTTGACTATGAAGGAAACGGGCACAGACCTCAATTTGCTGCGCAATGGAGGCTTTGACAGCATCGGGGAAACCATTCCACTAAGCGGCTTTGAGGATTTGTCCCAGTGGACATCCACAGGCAGCGGCGGAACCGTGGTGGCCGAATCGGTATATGGCCTGCATACCGAAGGGGAGCAAGCCGCCCGGCTCACCTTCACCAAGACCTCCAGCCAAGCGGATCAGATAGCCTATGTGCTGAATCTTGAGCAGGAGCGGAATTTAAGCCGGGCTTCTACAGTGACCATGGATGTCTACCCACTTTCGCAAACGACTTCAAGCACTGAGCCGTTATTCCTGAGGGTCAAGGATGCCACGGGTGCCGTGTCGGAGGCGCAGCTGCCCAAGCTGCTTGCCAACCGGTGGAACGGCGTAAAGCTGGAATTCGCCAATTCTGCAGTCCGCAGCCGGATTTTCGAGATTTCTCTTTATGCCAAAACAGGATCAGCTGCCACAGGCTGGGATAGCCGGACCTCTGTGGGCTATGTGGTGGATCAATTGAACGCGGTTATCTTGAAGCAGGTACAGCCGATTACGGGCACGCCGGAACCCGGCGGAGTATTGCCGGGCTCAAGCGTCAGCTTAGCCACGGCAACCGAAGGAGCCGCTATCTGGTATACCACTGACGGCAGCGACCCTGCCTCCTCGGGGACCAGGCAATTGTATACTGTGCCCATCCCGGTCACATCCGCCCTCACGGTGAAGGCTTACGGCTTAATGGAGGGCTACGAGTCCAGCCCGGTCTCCGAGCTCCTCTATTCACTGGGGACGGGGGTGGCGGGAGAAACACTGGAATATTGGAATGAATTCAAGGAAAAGCTGGGGAGCGGCACGCATCTGCCCCTTTTCCCTGCGGAATCCTTCACCGTTGACGGCAATCTGGAGGAATGGGGGCCATATAGCGGGATTTCGCTGCCGAATGCAGGCACCACCCAGAACCAGGTGACGGGCTGGGCAGGCGCAGAGGATCTTTCTGCAGAAGCCAAATTTGCCTATGACGAAGACTATTTCTATGTCTCCGCCAAGGTCCGGGACGATGTGCATCAGGCTGTTGCCAACGCCGATATGTGGATCGGGGACAGTGTTCAGTTTGCCTTTAGCGAAAATGGGATATACGGTGCGGAATATGGTCTGAACCTATTGGACGGTGAGACGGGGATATGGCGCTGGAAGGATAGCAACGCCGCATTGGGCAGGGAAACGGTAACCGCCAAGGCGGTCAGGAGCGGCAATGATACCATGTATGAGGCCAGAATTCCGTGGGAGGCGGTTTTTGCAGCCAAACCCGGCGACGGGCCCATCCATTTCACCATGCTGGTTAACGACAATGACGGCGGTGGAAGAAAGGGCTGGGTGGAATGGACCAGCGGCATCGGCAGAGTGAAGGACGGCAAGCAGTTTGCCGCTCTCCACAGGGTGCCGCCGGGAGATCCATGGAGCTTCTGGCTGGAAGTGGCGGACATGGCTGAGACAGGGAAGGGTATCCCCTATAAGCTGAATCTGGTGAATTACAGCAGCGA
>JAQSYT010000057.1 GCA_029256065.1 Paenibacillaceae bacterium | reverse complement strand
TGGGTGACTTCTACTTCAATGGTGTAGACGCCGAGTTTGTCCGGGTGACCCGGGTCCAGGCTACGACCAGCACCATTCTGACGCGCGTTGATGCCGTTAAATTCGAAGGACATATCCAACAGCAGGCCACTCCTTACAATACCATCATCATGGATGACGGAGCGGAGGGCTTTTCTGCTTCAAGCGGCTGGAAGACAAGCACCGGTGTAAAGGGGTATAACAATTCCAGCACCCGGTATACAGACAGCATCAATGATGTCATCACCTGGAATCCCAGGCTGGAGGCCGGCACGGCCAGAATCTCCTTATACAAGCTGGATTGGGCGGAGAAGGCGGACGGCAACGTAAAGGTTGAAGTGGTTCATAACGGATCTACGGAGGTCCAATATATAGATTTGAGGCCCGCGGCAGGGGGGACGGGCTGGATCGATTTGGGAGAGTATGACTTCAGCGGAGCAGGCAGCGAATTCGTCCGGCTGACCCGAGTCCAGCCTACCACCAGCAACATTCTGACGCGGGTGGATGCTCTTAAATTCGAGGGTTATATCAAGCAGAAGGCCCCGCCGCTTCCGCCGCTGCGCAGCCGGACACTGCCGAATTTGACCTACACGGATAAAGGCAGCATTGAAAATAACGGCTACAAGGCAACCTTCTATGAGGCGTCATGGGATGGCGGAAAAGCCATAGTCCGTGACTTGTTCTACAAGGATGCGGCAACAGGAGGCTGGATACCGGCCAATACGGTACCGGAGCGTCTGGAGGAGCAATGGGTTATTCTGGATGGAGATGCGGGCCAGCAGACCCATTATTATGAAACCATGAACAAAAGCTGGGTTACGTTGGACAGCATCCAATTCCCCGACGGGCAAACGGCAGTATTGACGGATTCCTCCCATGGGGATGACTACGATTTTCAGGCAACCTGGTCGATGACGCAGGATAAACCGGATGTGTCCTACGCCTTCACCCCGCGCCGGGACGGCAGCTACGTGATCGGCTATCAGTCCTTCACAGCGGAGACGCCAGCAGCTGTGAATGAAGTGCTAAGCGGGTTCAAATCCCATGCCAAGATGATCGGTACTGTAGAATCCACAGGTTTATGGGAGCTGACCGCCCCCATGAGTCTGGTGGAGAAGAAAGGCGGGGATGGCTCTGCTTTCACATACGGGGTATTCGTACCGGCCGATGAGCTTCCATTGGAGTTCGAGCCCCATGGCAGAACCAACGGTCAGCGTCTCGGGATGAGCCTTGTCAACAACGAGGGGGATATTCAACCGATCCTCTATGCGCCACAGCTGGGAGCATACTCGCGCATGACTGCGGAGAATACGTACCGGTTCCATCTGGGCCTGGCTGCTCAGAAGGGCAGCCTGTATGATGCTTACGAGAATGTGCTTCGCAGCGAATACAGCTATACCGCATACCGCGAGAATGCAGCAGGCGGATCGCTTACGGATGCCATGTTCAATATGATCGATCTCCTGAAGATGGAGCCGCAGGGGGATGACTCGGTGAATTATGTGCCTTCCCCCAGCGGCTGGTGGAGCAGAGCCAAGGGCTTCATTGATATCGAGAATGAGGATACGGTTCGCACTTCTTCGAATGGTGTCCTGTTAGGCGCCTACTACTTGACCGGGGATGATGAGCTCTACGATACAAGGGCCCTGCCTGCCATCGAATTCGGAGTTTCGCGAAACGGGCAGGGCTGGTCGCCGACGAAGAAGCCGGTGTACAGTGTGCCTTCCTTATGGAAAATGGCTTCTTTGCCCTTCGATGTGACAACGGTCTCGGCTTTGTCCCAGCTGATGGAGGGCACAGCAGGAATTCAGGAGCTGGGGCAGGAGGAATACCGCTTCCGAAACCCGGATGAGAGCAGCCGAGGTCCTGTCATTCAACCGCTTATGATGTATAGACTGACAGGTGGCACCCAGTATTTGCAGCAGGCAAAAACAGCAGCAGATTCGTATATCGCTCTAAATATTGACACTCCCGCCTCCGTGAACATCTCCCAAAATGAGTTTATTTATCATTACGGCAAGCTGTGGATGGAAATCCTGGAGCTGTACGAGGAAACCAAGGAAACGAAATACCTGGACGCCGCGTACAAGGAGGCCAAACGGTACGCCACTATGTTCGTCGCCCGCCCTGTCCCGGAAGGCATAACGACCATCCCGCAGCCGAATGCCCCATATAAGGAATCCTTCCATTGGCCGGTGAGCGGCAAATATGAGTATCCCCGGGACAATTTCCCGGAATATGAAACCGGGGGTGTGCAGGCGGAGAACTGGCTCATCTCGCCTACCGGCATGACTTTTGAAGCGGGCAGCACGGATGCCTATTACCGGATGAATGCCCAGGAGGCGCCGTTTATGCTCCGGCTGGCGCAATACACCGGCGACACGCTGCTGCAAGATATTGCCCATAATGCAGTGATTGGACGGTATTCCAATTATCCGGGTTATTATTACAAGGGCTTCTCCGTGAGCCAGCTGGAGCCGGAGTTTCCTCTGGAGGGTCCCAGCGAGCCAACCTCCGTCTATTATCACCATATGCCCGGTCAGCTGGGCCAGACGATGGATTACCTGATCAGCGAGCAAGCGCTGAAATCCAACGGAAGCATCTCCTTTCCGGCCGTATTCGAAACCAATTTCCTGTGGTTCAAATACCACCTTTACGGACATAAGCCGGGTACCTTTTACGGAAATTCCGGTGTATGGCTATGGATGCCCAAGGGGATTATCCAAACCAGCAATCCGCAGCTGAACTGGATTACAGCAGAGAGCGGCGATCAGTTCTACATCGGGCTCAGCAACGAGTCAACTGACACGCAGACGGCCTCGATCACCTTGAATCAGCAAATAATCGGCTTCAATCCGGCTCTGGAATATCCGGTGACCGTCATCCGGGACAATGGCACACCTGAACAGACGGTGATGAGGAATGGAAAAATTGACGTCACCGTCACCAGCCGGGGGCTAACGGCAGTGATTGTGGGCGGTCTTGCGATTCAGGTTCCGCTGCACCAAACAAACGCGGCTGCGGCCGATGCATCCGGCGCAAGCTATTTTTTCGATACGCATAGTCCCATCGATGCTGTCAAAGGGATGCTGATCGTCAAACCTGACGAAACCTCCTATAACGCCTATATCCAGGCCAAAACAGAGCAGGCCTCCATTCTCCATTATTCGCTGGATGGCGGGAATACGTATACGGCAGCTTCCGATTTGATCTACCCGATGGAATGGTCGATACGGGTGAACGACTTGTCCAAGACCTTCACTTATTATGTAGAGTCAGAGGGAAAACAAACAAGAACGCGGACTCTGTATCTTCCTGAGCGGGTAGCGGTCCCTCCGGTCCAGCCGGATTGGCAGCCGGGAGCAGCCATTGTGGTGGATAATACAGAGGCGGAAACGGAGGGCGTCTGGATACGCGATACATCGGGCAACGGATACTACTATGACAGCTATGTTTATGTGAAGCCTGTGACGGGTGCGGCAACAAGCAAAATTCGCTGGCGGCCGGAGCTGCCTGAAAGCGTAACCTATAGCGTCTATCACAAGCTTCCCCAAATGGCTGCGGCAAGTGAAAACTGGTCTACCAACGCTTCGTTTACTGTTTATTACAACGGAGGATCGCAGACGGTTACAGTGGATGAGAAAACCTCCAGCGGAGATTGGGCATATCTGGGCGCATTCCCTTTTGCAGCGGGAAGCAGCGGGTACGTGGAGCTAACGAATCTGGCCAATAACTCGCGGGTCATTGCAGACGCAGTGATGTGGGTGAGCGAAAGTGTGCATCCGCAATGGGAGTCGGTTGTCCTGAGCTCGGACAAGGCTTTACTGGAAATGACCAATACCGCACAGCTGAGTCTGACAGGCTACATGGACAACGGGCTTCCCGGTGATGTAAGCCAAGCGCAGGTGGCGTATTATGTGGACAGGCCTGATTTGGCCACAGTAGACGGCAGTGGGGTATTGACGCTCCAGCATATTGACGGGGTAACAGATCAAATCCAGGTATGGGCCGTTGTAACCGTTGACGGAATCATCATGGAAACCCCTCATTTATCCATACCTATAAGGGATCTGACTGTCATCGTGGACAGCACGAATACGGCCGGGCTGTATGTCACAGAGGGCTCGTGGAGCCAAAGCAATTTATCCGGTTACAAAACAGGCGTCAAATCCCGCTATTCTACGGCACAAGGGTCGTCGGCCATGTGGAAGGGCCAATTTCCGGAGGGGAATTATACGGTCTCGCTCTACAACATCGTTCACACCTCGGGGCAGGATAGGAATATTAAAGTGGAAGTGAAGCATAAAGCAGGCACTGAGATTATGTACATCGACCAATCCTCCGGTCCGTCGGGCTGGCTGGAGCTCGGCACCTACGATTTTGCCGGAGACGGCAGTGAATATGTCCGGATGACAAGAGTAACTCCCAGCACCATCGATCCGCCAACTCCGGCAGCGGATATGATTTATACCCGGGCGGATGCAGTCAGGTTCCAACGGCATTCCGTCAGCCCGGCCGATCATCCAGGTGTGGATGACTTGGCGTTGCCCATTAACGGAGCTGTGAAGGATCACTAGCTGACCGAATCAGCTAACCAAAGGCCCGCCATCCCCGGATGACGGGTTTTTGGTGTTGGAGGGGGACATACCAAGGGGAACCGATGCTGCCCATACGGTAGCTGGTCCTAGCTCTCTCCTGCAGCGTGATTGCAGCCGGGTCAATCTTAATATTTTGCCAGCGAATCTTAAAAGATTATCACTTACCCGAATGAAAGCGCTGTAATAAGATGGAAATGGAGGGGACAGCAATGAAGCATAGGAAAATAAGGATATTGGCTGCGGCACTTATTCTGACTTTGGCGGGGGCAGGCGCAGTCTATGCTTTTATTGGGACGGAACAGGAGTCAATCCGGATTGCACAGGTGAATGGCATGAATGTCTCGGGCATGGAATTCAAAAGGGAGCTGGACCGCCAGCGGGCTTCCGTTATCGACTATTTCCACCGGACATATGGAGCGAGGTTTACGGAATCCTTCTGGACTACAAGCTATGCCGCAGAGAACCCGGAGACGGTTGCGAAAGCACAGGCGTTGGAGGAGCTGGTCAAGCGGAAGGTGGAGCTGGAGCTGGCAAGCAGCTTCGGGCTCCTGTCCGGTGCTTCCTATGAGAATCTGTTGGAGGAGCTGGAGAAGGAAAATAAGCGGAGGGCAGAAGCGGTGAAGGCCAGGCTGCCTGTGTATGGGCCTGTCAACATGGATGAATCGGTATTCATCCCTTATTATATGAGCAAGCTGCGCAATGAGCTGAAAGAGAGGTTGACCGCAGACGATTTGGGTGTGACGGAGGAGAGGTTATTGCGTCTGAAGGCGCTGGAGCGCAATCCCGCCCCACCTGAAGCAGATCGGGTCCGTTTTCAAAAACTGGCCGCTGCTTACCGGAATACCGGAGATGACAGCGCATCGGTCCGGGAAGGTCCTGTGAGTCCCGGAGCTGCAGAATCATTAAGCAGCTTGAAGCAACGACTGGAAAAGGCTGCCCAGGAGATGCTGCCTTCAGGAGAATGGAGGAGCACGCCTGATTCCTATGCAGCAGCGGGGATTCAGGTAACAGAGGAGGAGTTGACCGGGGAAACGGCGGGCATCTACTTTAAATCCCAACCGGTCTTATATACCGTATTGACTGGCGGCCTAAAGGAGGGACAGGCCAGTCCGGTGTTTGATGAGGCATTGCAGGGCCAGCTGGTGCTGGTGAAGGTGCTAAAACGGGATGGCCCGGACCCTGGCAGCGGAAACGATGGGGAAGCGGCAGAACAGCAGGAGTCTTTGGGTGCCTTGTACCAGCGGTATGTGGAGCGGCTTGCGTCAGAGGCAGAGGTTACCGTTTTTTCGGATAGCTATAACCGCCTCACAATAAAGTAGGGGTTTAAGTTGGATGCTTACCTGAGGATGATCTTGAAAGCGGTTACTGTCTGTTTTGGAAGCAGAACCGCGTTCCTGATACATTTTTAAGCCGGGGAGGGAAATGAAGGAATGATGCGTAAGAAGGTTGGATGGTTGCGGGTGGTGCTGGCTTTTATTTTGCTTTTGTCAGGTGCTTTGCCGGGAATAAGCGCGGTTCAGGTGCAGGCAGCGGGATCGGTCTATTATGTGGATGCGGCAGGCGGAAATGACGGCAATGCGGGTACGTCAGCAGGCGCGGCATGGAGAACGCTGGCGAAGGTGAATGCCACGATATTTCAGCCGGGGGATGCCATCCTGTTCAAGGCGGACGGGGTATGGACCGGAACTCTGTCGCCACAGGGGTCAGGTGTGGAGGGGCAGCCCATCACCATCGACATGTACGGGAATGGGCGCAAGCCGCTGATCGCAGGGGCGGGAGCTTCTGCAGCTGTATACTTTTACAACCAGGAGCAGTGGGAGGTCCGCAATCTGGAGATCACCAACGATGCCTCCGCCAAGGGCGTCCGCCGTGGCATTCATGTGGACGGAAGCAGCGGCACCTGGACGAATCCCAGGGTGTACCGGCATTTTGTATTCGAAAATCTGGAGATTCACAATGTCAAAGGGGATGTGTCCACGGATTACGCCCATAATGGCGGGATTATCGTATGGGGCACCAGCTGGGACTATCATGTGGCCGATGTTACGGTCAAAAACAGTACAATTTACACCGTGGACAGTGTGGGTATCTATATCTACGGCGCCCAAAAAGCCTATTCCTCCGGCTTCCGGGTGGCGGATAATGTGATCTATGACATTGGTGCGGACGGTGCGTTTATTCTGGATACCACAAACGGCGTTATTGAGAATAATGTGGTGTACGACACCCATCTCCGGTCCAGCGGCTACCATGTTCCGTTGTGGGTCTTTTCCAACAAAAACTCCGTCATTCAATTCAACGAGGTCTATAATACTGCACCCGGCGGGGATGCCATGGCTTATGATGCGGATTACAGAAGCGACGGCACGATCATTCAGTACAATTACAGCCACAATAATGCAGGCGGCGCCTTTCTTGTGGTGAATGACGGCACCGTGGCGACCAACGCCAATACCAACACCACGATCCGGTATAATATCAGCCAAAATGACGGGGGAGCTGTGTTCAATTTCAGCGGAACGCCGGATACTACCACCATATACAACAACACCGTGTACCTGCCCAAATCCTCTACCGCAAAGGTGGTGGATGTCCTGAATTGGGGTGGCTATGCCAAGAATACGTATTTCTATAATAACCTGATTTACAATCTGGGCTCCGGGGGTTATAACTTTGCCGGGAGCACCAACAACGTGTTCGACAACAATCTCTTCTATGGCAATCATCCTGCAAGCGAACCGGCGGATACCCATAAGCTTACCGCGGAGCCGCAGCTGGCTTCCCCTGGTTCGGGAGGCATCGGCAAACAGACACTTACCGGCTATCAGCTGTTGAATACCTCACCGGCTATCGGTGCAGGGAAGGTTATTGCGGGTAACGGCGGACGGGATTTCTTCGGAAACCCCGTAGCCGCAGGAGCGGCTCCCAATATCGGCGCATACCAGGGGCCGGGGCTTGATCCCGCTAATCTGCCGCCTTTACCCCAGCCGCCTGTCGAGGAAAATCTGCTGAAGAATCCCGGCTTCGAAACGGGGGATTTCACTAACTGGCCAACCCATTACAATGGGGCTACGGTAGAAGCCTCCAATGCCTATGCAGGCAGTTATGCCGTCAAGCTCACCGGCTCCTATGCGGGAGCGGAGCAGACGGTCAGCGGGCTGTACCCCAACACCATTTACAAGCTGTTCGCGTACGGGAAGAGCACCGGAGGCGGGGATGCGGTGGTGGGGGTAAAGAACTATGGGGGCACCGCCAAGGATGTCCATGTCAGCTCCTCCGCTTACACCAAAAAGGAAATTACCTTCACGACAGGCAGCGATGCCAGCAGCGCCATCATCTATTTGTACAAAGCAGGGGGCAGCGGGGAGGTCTGGTTTGATGATCTGGAGCTGATTCAGTTCAGTGCCGCTCCCGGGGGACCTTCCGGGCCTGTGTATACAGTGGGGAGCAGCGATGAATTTACGGATGCGGCACTTCACACCCAGTGGAAGTGGGTCAGGGAAAACAGCGCCAACTGGTCCTTGTCCGCCAATCCGGGCAGCTTGCGCATTGTCAGCGAAGCGGGAGACATCGTGGATGGGGGCGCCACGGCACGGAATATTCTCTTAACCGGAGCTCCCGAGGGCAACTGGATGATGGAGACCAAAATGAGCGGCAAACCCTCTGCCCGCTGGGCGCAGGGAGGGCTGATCGCTTATACGGATGACAGCACCTATTTCCGGATGACCCGGCTTTACGGCAGCGGCAACCAGTTCCAGTTCACTAAACAGATTAATGCCGTCCGGGAGCATGTGGAGGTGGCCGATACGATTGAATCGGCGGTCTCCTATATGCGGATTCTGAAATACGGGAATACGTACAGCGGGTATTATTCGGCCGATGGTTCAGCCTATACCCAGCTATGGACCACCCAAACGGCGGATCTGACCAACCTGAAGATCGGTCTGATTGTCTGTGCGGGAACGGGACTGACGGCGGATTTTGATTATTTCCGGATAGTGACGGAGGGCCTCACGCCGCCGTCCGGCCCAACGGCGACACCGACGCCAACACCAACAGCCACACCAACGGCGACACCGACGGCAACACCGACAGCCACACCAACACCAACGGCGACACCGACGGCAACACCGACAGCCACACCAACACCAACAGCATCGCCGACGCCTTCACCGACTCCTGTAGCGGTTACCGGTGTTTCGCTGAATAAAAGCAGCCTGCTGCTCCAAGAGGGGCAAAGCTACACCCTGACGGCTTCGGTGGCACCGTCCAATGCTGCTAACAAGACCGTGGTGTGGAGCTCCGGGAACACGGCTTCCGTAACGGTCAATGTTTACGGCGTGGTGACCGCTGTGGGGCCAGGAACGGCAGTGGTTACCGCAACAACGGTGGACGGCGCCAAGACCGCAGCCTGCACGGTTAACGTGGTGGCTGTATCCAATCTGCTGGCCAACCCCGGATTTGAGACAGGGGATTTCACCGGTTGGCCGACACATTTCACCCAGTCCGCCATTGTGGGCTCCAATGCCCGTTCAGGCACCTACGCTGCCAGGCTGACCACTGCTTATGGGGGGATAGAGCAATATATCAGCGGACTTGAGCCCAACACCACCTACACCCTTAAAGCCTGGGTGAAGGGGACCAACGGGGAGTTCGGCGTCCGTAATTACGGCAGCTACCAGCGCCAGATTTATGTGAATGCGGCAGAGTATACCCAAGGGGAGGTTACCTTTACTACAGGCAGCACGAATACCACAGTCACGGTCTTTATGTACAAGCGGGCTGCGGCAGGCGAGGTTTATTTTGATGATTTCGAGCTGATCCTGAAAACGCCGCAGTAAGCGGCGGCATAGCGGCAATACCGTATTGCGGGCTTCCCTTGGCGGGAGGTCCGTATTTTTTTTTTTTTGCAGAGGATAGTCATTTATTGACCTCCGTTATTTTTAACATAGAGGAAACGGGTTTTTCATGTTATAATAGGTAACATCAGTTTTACGGCGAATATACTGTAGCAGAACAAGACAACGGCATGATGAGAGAGGAAGGGCGCCATGGGCAGAAAAACACGCAAGGTTGCCATTGTGGGCACGGGGCTGGTGGGATCAAGCTGCGCCTACGCCATGATTAATCAGGCAGTCTGCGAGGAGCTGATGCTGATTAACCGTAGCCCGGAGAACGCGCTGGCACAAGCTCTGGACCTGTCGCATTGTATGGATTTTACCAACTCCCGTACCAAAATATATGCAGGCAGCTACGACCAATGCGGCGATATGGACGTGATTATTCTCGCAGTGGGAAGCAACCCGAAAAATCCCGGCAGCCGTCTGGATGCCCTGGATTCCTCTTTGGAAATGGTGAAGGGCATCATTCCTCCTATCATGGAAAGCGGATTTAACGGGGTTTTTGTGGTGGCTACCAATCCGGTGGATATTGTGACCTATGCGGTATGGAGGCTTTCGGGACTGCCCCGCCAGCATGTGTTGGGGACAGGAACCTCTATTGATTCCTCCCGGCTGAAAACCATTCTGTCGGAAATTTTCCCGGTGGAGCCGCGGAGTGTCCAGGGTTTTGTCCTGGGCGAGCATGGGGAATCCCAATTCGTGGCTTGGTCCCATGTCACCATCGGCGGCAAGCCTATCCGGCAGGTGATCGAGCAGAACCAAAGCCGCTTCGGCCTGCTTGACCTGGATGATATCGCCAACCGGACCCGGCTGGCCGGCTGGGAGATTTTCAAGCGCAAGGGCTCAACCCATTACGGCATTGGCAATGCTCTTGCCTTCATTACCAGATCTGTGCTGAACGACGACCACCGAATCATGGCCGTATCCGCTATTCTGGAGGGGGAATACGGGCAGCACCGGGTATGCGTAGGGGTGCCGGCCATTATTTCCGCCAATGGGGTCCATGAGGTGGTGGAGCTGAATCTGATCGCGGAGGAGCAGCAAAAATTTGCCCAATCCTGCGACCTGATGCGGTCTTTCCTTGAATCTGCCCGATTAGTGGAGCCGGAAGGTACGCCGGTGATTCATCCTGCCCAGTTGGGCCAGCCAATTCCCGGCAGTACCGCCAACGCAGAATTCAGCTCATAAGCAAGCTTGGAAGAACCTGTACAACCGCTGCCTGTCAAACCACGGGCTGCGGTTTTTTCTGCGTTAACCGGGTTTGGGCACCCTTAAAAAACAATCCTCATAAAAATCGGAGGAATAGGAGTTTTGTTCGGAAAGCTGACATAAATAATGTAGTTCCGTTGCAAAATCCATTAAGAGGACATAAAATGATAGTAATTCTAACATGGATGAAGGCATCCTTCGGAATGCTGTAGAGACAACAAACGGGCAGACACCAAAGGGGATGAATGTATGGGGACATTGTTAATCCGGAATGCCGTTATTATGACTATGAACCCGCGGGAGGAAATTCTCCAGGGGGATGTGCTCATCGAAAACAACCGCATCGTCAAGGTGGAATCCGTCATCGCAGAAACTGCGGATAAGGTTATTGACGCAGCAGGCAAGGTACTGCTGCCGGGTTTTGTACAGACCCATATCCATCTGTGCCAGACGCTGTTCCGGGGGCGTGCCGATGACCTGGAGCTGATCGACTGGCTGCGCAAGCGGATTTGGCCGTTGGAGGCGGCACATGATGCCGATTCCGTCTATTATTCCGCCATGCTGGGCTTAGGTGAATTGATCAGGAGCGGAACCACCACCATACTGGACATGGAAACGGTGCATCATACAGACTCGGCTTTTGAGGCTATCCGCCGGAGCGGTATGCGGGCGTTGTCCGGCAAGGTCATGATGGATCACGGCACGGAGGTGCCGCTGCCCCTGCAGGAGAAAACGGAGGATTCTCTCCGGCAGAGTGTGGAGCTCCTGGAGAAATGGCATGGCGCAGCCAACGGGAGAATTCACTATGCCTTCTGCCCGCGGTTTGTGGTTTCCTGCACGGAGGAGCTGCTTATTGGTGTCCGCGATCTGGCGGAGCAGTATAAAGTAAAGGTGCATACCCATGCCTCGGAGAACCAGACTGAGATTGCCATTGTGGAAGCGGAACGGGGCAAACGCAATGTAGTCTATCTGGATCATATCGGTCTGGCCCGTCCCAATCTGATTCTAGCCCACAGTATCTGGCTAAATGAAGAAGAGAAGCGGATTATCCGGGAGAGGGGCGTTAAGGTTACCCATTGCCCCGGCTCCAATATGAAGCTGGCCTCCGGTGTGGCGGAGATCCCGGCGCTTCTGGAAGCGGGCATCCCTGTGGGGTTGGGTGCGGACGGGGCTCCCTGCAACAATAATCTGGATATGTTCCAGGAGATGCGGCTGGCCGCTTTTATGCAGAAGGTCAAACACGGACCGACTGTAATGAATGCCAGGACAGTGCTGCGGCTGGCCACGATGGGCGGAGCAGAGGTGCTGGGTCTGGAGAAGGAAATCGGCAGTGTGGAGCCGGGCAAGCTGGCGGACCTGCAGCTTTTGGATCTGGAGGATTTCCATGTGTATCCTTCTTATGACGCGGACTGGTATTCCCGGGTGGTGTATGCAGCGACCCGCGGCGATGTGGACACGGTGATCATCGATGGAGAAATTGTGATGCAGGGGAAGACAGTTCTGACCATAGACAAGACGGAGGTGCTGAAGGGAGCGGACCGGGCATTGTCCAGTTTGCTGGGCAGGCTTTAGCTTAAGAGGCTTTCCAACGGAGGTGTTTTACAATGTCACATATATCCGGCATATATACCCTGCAGGAGCTGAACGAAATGGACCGGCCGGCCTTTGTAGCTGCAGTGGGGGTTATTTTTGAAAAATCCCCCTGGGTCGCGGAATCGGCATGGAAGAAGCGCCCGTTTCCAGCTATTCACAGCATGTTTGAGTCCATGCTGGAGATTGTGGAGCAGGCGGATGAGGAGCTCCAACTGGCTCTTCTGCGGGCTCATCCGGACCTGGGGGCCAGACTTGCCATGACAGAGGAGTCCACGCGGGAGCAGGCGGGGGCGGGGCTGGATCAATTGACCAAGCGGGAGTTCCGTTATTTGGATGCCATGAACCGGCTGTACCGGGAGAAGCATGGCTTTCCATTTATCATCGCTGTAAAGGGAAGGACAAAAGAGGCCATCATGGCGTTTATGCGCAAGCGGGTAGCCCATTCCCGGGAAGCGGAGCTGAAGCAAGCCTTAAAAGAGGTGGGCAAAATCGCCGGCCTCCGGCTGGACGGCCTGGTGCAGGCCAACGGGCGTTTGTCCACCCATGTGCTGGACACAGCCTCCGGGCGGCCGGCCTCCGGAATGCGCGTGGAGCTGTGGGAGCTGGAGGGGGACGGGATGGGTGCTGCCGCAGACGGCATCCGGCAGTTGAAGGATATCCGGCTCAATGAGGACGGACGCTGCGGAGAGGCGCTTTTGACGGGATACTTGCACACAGGAACCTATGAGCTGCGGTTTCATGCGGGAGATTATTTCGCCGGGCGGGACATCGGCTTTCTTGACGTGATCCCGGTCCGGTTCACCATCAAGGAGCCTGAGGCCCATTATCATGTACCGCTTTTGGTTTCGCCGGGGGGATACAGCACCTACAAGGGGAACTGAGGAAGGGGGAATTTAACAATAGCCTGCCCATATGGTATAACAGAACTATCGGTATCCATCTTGGTTATCAAGGGAGATCTGTTTATGGGAAATGCGCAAATTACCTCGCTCCTCGTATCGGTGCTGGCCGGCACCATGGTCATTTTTCTGCGGCTGCGGGCATCCAACCGTCCGACAACTCTGCGCAAAATTATGATACCGCCTATGGGCATGGCTACCGGGTTTATGATGTTTATCGTGCCGGACACGCGGATTCCCTGGGCATGGGCGGGCATCGCCTTCCTGGTAGGAGCGGTTTTATTCTCCGTCCCGCTGATCAGGACCACCCAGCTGGAGATCCGGGATGAAACCGTCTATATGAAGCGCTCCAAGGCGTTTCTGTGGATTATTATCGGCATGCTGCTGGTCAGGGTGCTCCTTCATGACTGGGTGGAACGGTACATCACTGTAGTCCAGTCCGCAGGGGTTTTCTTTATTCTGGCCTTCGGCATGATTCTGGTGTGGCGGATAGCCATGCTGCGTTCGTTTCTGTCTCTGACCGGACGCAAGCCGGGCGTGCACCAGGCGGCTAACGAGTAGCCTGCGCCGCCTCATACCAAAACAAAAGCCTGTCCGGTTGCCGGGCAGGCTTTTGCGCATGGATGCAGGCGCGTACTTGTGCCGTCTGTCAAAAGGTCTTTTCCAGCCGCAGCGCAAATTCCACAAACTGCTCGAAGCGGCGGATGCCGATGCCCTCCATGTAAAAATCGCACAGCTCACGGAACTCCGGACTCCGGAACATCCGGTAGGTGGAAATTCTGCGCGGCTCGTCTCCCAATTGGCTGATCATCCTTTTTCGCAGCATAGCGTGTCCGGCAGCCTTATGAACGCATGATCTCATGATGCACTGGCTCCTCCTCGTGGTAGGTTCTGTCGCGAGAATTTTGGGTTGCAGCTTGCGCCCCCGGATGGATTCCAGTTTGGTCAACACCAAGGCAACTCATACTCGCAAAACTTTTTTGCGGTGCAGTATTGACAGATGGACCAAAACAGGGTATCTTAATATCAACGAACGATATTGAGAATCATTATCAGTCAAACGGTGGAAACAACCGCTCACTACTGACTCAATATCATTCATGAATGAAGCCGTCCCGAATGAACCGTCTGCAAGCAGCA
Organism: Paenibacillaceae bacterium; assembly: GCA_029256065.1. Classification (GTDB taxonomy): domain Bacteria; phylum Bacillota; class Bacilli; order Paenibacillales; family NBRC-103111; genus Paenibacillus_AR. The sequence goes on along the minus strand of JAQSYT010000057.1, from coordinate 5,194 downwards.
GCCCTCCGCAACGGAATAGGCTGTTTTGGCAGACAGGCCCGCAATTCCGGCACCGGACCGCCGGACCGGAACGAGCCGCGGAACAATCTGCGGCGGCGCCTGCAAGATGCTTTACCCAACCATCGCGTCTCACCATTTTCCATAGTTATCCTCTTCTCAACCGCCTGAGGGGGCAGCGCCGGCTTTTGCCGGAAGCCCCGCTCCGGCGGTCTTTTTTTTCGTCGGGAAAGCGCGGAGTAAACGGACAGAGAAGCCGTTATTTGGCGTTAAAATCGTATTTTTGCTGCTGTACGGACACCAAAGCCGTTATTTGCCGGAAAAGAGACGGTTTGGGCGGGGTGACGTGGAATTAGCGGAACGTGTGTCCGCGAAATCATCAGAAACGCGTATTTTTGCAAAATAACGTCTCCCCAGTCCGCGTAGCCGCCGATGCCCCTGACAAAATGGAATCCGGACCAAAAGCTGACAAGCCTGATAAGGGTACAAGCTCCGCCTCCCTGTTAATAGTCATTTGACTGCCTGCGGGAAAAGGTTCATGATGTAGGGAGTACATGCTAGGTCGTGTTTGCAAACCCGCTTGAGGGCATCTTTCACCGCCTTTTCGCCCCTTGCTGCGTTACTTTCGCTTGACGTACCCCCGGTACGCCTTCGCAAAAGTGCCTTGTCTGGAACGAAAATTCGGCAAAATCTGCTCCGCACGGAGTTTGCAAACACGCCCTAGCTACGGATGTGAGGATCAACTCATGCTGAAAAAAGCCGCCCAAGCTCCAGTAAAATTCTACCGGAAATTCCTGTCGCCCCTGAAGCCGCCCACCTGCCGGTTTTATCCCACCTGCTCGGAGTATGCTCTGGAGGCTATTGAAATCCATGGGGCAGCGAAGGGGACACTGCTGGCCGCGGCGCGCATCTGCAGATGCCATCCTTTCCATCCGGGAGGAATCGACCGGGTTCCCCCCAAGGGACAGTGGAAATCTTGACAGGGCAGCTCTTTTTCGCTATCCTGAAGGAACATAATTGATAACCCATATATGTTCTGTGAAGGGATAAGTAGGGAGACAGACGCTGCTACAAGAGAGCCGGGACAGGTGAGAGCCGGCGCAGGGGAGTTTCCTGAAGATGGTCCTGGAGATACTGCCTTCGAGCATGCGCGGCAAACGCGCAGTAAGGGGGCGGCGCGGTTTCCGGCGTTAGCGGAACAGCAGGCTGCAGCCGCTGTGTTTGGAACACATGCGAAAGCGGCTGACTGACTTGAGCCCCGGGCCGTAAGGTTTGGGGGAATCTGGGTGGTACCACGTGAGGAAGCTCTCGTCCCAATGGCGGACAGGGCTTTTTTTTGTTGCGAGGCAACTTCAAAAAGGAGGCATTTTGTGTGGAAAAGAAAACATTTTATCTGACAACCCCGATTTATTATCCCAGTGACAAGCTGCATATCGGACACGCCTATACAACCGTTGCAGGGGATGCTATGGTGCGCTACAAGCGTCTGCGGGGCTATGAGACCCGTTTCCTTACCGGCACGGACGAACACGGCCAGAAGATTGAAGAGAAGGCCAAGGCGGCAGGCAAAACACCCCAGGAATTTGTGGACGGCATCGTTGTAGGCATCAAGGATCTCTGGCGGAAGCTGGACATCTCCTATGACGATTTTATCCGCACCACGGAGGAACGCCACAAGTCCTCTGTTGCCGACATCTTCGACCGTCTGTTTAAGCAGGGGGATATTTATCTTGGCGAGTATGAGGGCTGGTACAGCATTCCCGACGAAACCTTCTACACCGAAACCCAATTGGCGGATGTGGTTAAGGATGACAAGGGAACCATTATCTCGGCCAAAAGCCCGGAAAGCGGCCACCCTGTCCAGCTGGTGAAGGAGGAGTCCTACTTCTTCCGGATGAGCAAGTATGCTGACCGGCTGCTGAAATATTACGAGGACAATCCGGAATTCATCCAGCCGGAATCCCGCAAGAACGAGATGATCAACAATTTCATCAAACCGGGCCTGGAGGATCTGGCTGTATCGCGGACCACCTTCGATTGGGGCATCAAGGTGAAGGGCGACCCCAAGCATGTGATCTATGTGTGGGTGGATGCATTGTCCAACTATATCACCGCTTTGGGCTACGGCTCCCAGGACGATACCCTCTACAAGAATTTCTGGCCTGCGGATGTCCATCTGGTAGGCAAGGAAATTGTCCGTTTCCACACCATCTACTGGCCCATTATGCTGATGGCGCTGGACCTGCCCTTGCCCAAGAAGGTATTCGGCCATGGCTGGCTGCTGATGAAGGACGGCAAGATGTCCAAATCCAAGGGCAATGTGGTGGACCCGGTTACCCTCATCGACCGCTACGGCCTGGATGCTCTGCGCTACTACCTGCTGCGTGAGGTTCCCTTTGGTTCAGACGGCACCTTTACACCGGAAAGCTTCGTGGAGCGGGTCAACTCCGACCTGGCCAATGACTTGGGCAACCTGCTGAACCGCACTGTAGCCATGATGGAGAAATACTTCGGCGGTGTGCTGCCTTCCCCCCAGGAAGGGAAGACCCCCTTCGATAACGCTCTGAAGGAAGCTGCCGCCGCGGCCATAACCAAGGCTGAGGAGGCTCTGGAGAAGATGGAATTCTCCGTGGCTCTGACTGCTATCGGCAGCCTGGTGAGCCGCACCAACAAGTATATCGACGAAACCGCGCCTTGGGCATTGGCGAAGGATGAGGCGAAGAAGGGTGAGCTGGCCTCCGTTATGTATCACTTGGCGGAAAGCCTGCGCATCGCTTCCGTGCTGCTGCAGCCGTTCCTGACCTCTGTGCCCGCCAAAATCTGGGCGCAGCTGGGCATTGAAGCCGGTTCCCTGACCACCTGGGAAAGCGCCGCCCAATTCGGACAGCTGGAGCCGGGAACCCGCCTGCAAAAAGGCGACCCGCTGTTCCCGCGTTTGGATGCGGAAGCGGAAATCGCCTATATTACCCAAGCCATGACAGGCGGCAAGCCCGTCCAGCCTGCGGAGGCCCAAGCCGCACCTCCGGCATCCGTCAAGTCTGAGCAGCCGGAATCCGAAGCTCTTCCTGAGATTACCATCGATGATTTCTTCAAGGTGGAGCTGAAGGTGGCACAGGTGCTGGCAGCTGAGCCGGTGAAGGGAGCCAACAAGCTTCTGAAGCTTCAACTGGACCTGGGTACGGAACAGCGCCAGGTTGTTTCGGGCATCGCTCAAACCTATACACCGGAGCAAATGGTGGGCCGCAAGGTCATCTGCGTCACCAATCTGAAGCCGGTGAAGCTGCGTGGCGAGCTGTCACAGGGAATGATTCTGGCTGCCTCCCACGGAGATCAGCTGACGCTGGCCACTGTGGCTGAGGATCTGCCTGTCGGCGCCATTGTGAAATAGGAAGCCGGATTTGCTTATCTGCAAGAGCCGTTCTCCCGCCTGGGAGGACGGCTCTTTTTGGCAACCGGGTATACAACGCACCTTCTTGGAAAAAACTAGCCGCAAAACAAAAAGGTGGACATCATATGAAAATTGGTGCAGTTCTGCTTCTGGCTGCCTGGCTGGCTGTGTTCTTTCCCCGCAAAAATCTGGAAGACGGCAAAACGCCGGCTGACCCCAAAGAGAAGCTGGCATATGCTCTTCTGTCGGCCCTGGGTGTTACCTTATGCATCCTGCAAAAATGGGATAAGTTCCCTATGATTGCCAATTGGATGGATAGCGGTATGATGCTGATCTACCGGTTAACCGGGGGTGGACCGTCATGAGAATTTGGGGTAAGCCCCGCCAGCCCAGCCAAAATCCCAACCGGGTGGAGGAATTGGAGACCTACCCCAAGGGAAGGATTACAGCCAAGCTGGAGGAAACGCTGGCTTTCTTCCAGGAGAGCCTGGCATTATGCAGCGATCTGGTGGTGAAGGAATCCTATGTCCGTGACAGCAGCGGCAAACAGTGGCGTACAGCAGTCCTGTATCTGGACGGGTTGGCCAACAAGCAGCTGATTCATGAATTTATTACCCAGCCCATGGCGCAGTATCCGCTGCCGGATGTGGGGGAAGGAATCGCCAGACTTGAGCAGCTGATCACCGCTACCAACATCCGCAGGGAGAATGAGCGGGCCAAGCTGATGCAATCCCTGCTCTATAGCAGCACTCTCATTTTTTTGGAAGGGGAATCGGAAGGGCTGACCATATCTACCGAGGGATGGGAGCACCGGATCGTCAAGGAGCCCATCTCTGAGGTATCCATCCGGGGGCCGCAGGAGGCGTTCAATGAAGTGCTGCGTACCAATACGGCTTTGATCAGAAGGCGCGTCAAGGACCCGCGGCTGGCGGTGGAGGCTCTCCAGATCGGCACCCGCAGCCTGACGGATACCGCTGTTGTGTATTTACAGGACGTAGCCAATCCGGCACTTGTCAAGGAAGTACGGCGGCGCCTGCAGGCCATTGTAGTGGACGGGGTTCTGGACAGCGGGCAAATGGAGGAGTATCTGGAGGATAATCCGTTGTCGCCGTTTCCGCAAATTTCCAATTCGGAGCGTGTAGACAGGACGGCGGCGGCTATTCTGGAAGGCAAGGTTGTGGTCATCTTAGACGGGTCTCCCTATGCTCTGGCTATGCCCGCCACCTTTGCATCCTTTCTGTATGCGTCCGAGGATTATTACACGAAATTTATGGCGGCTACCTTCATCCGGTGGTTCCGGGGACTGGCTTTGTTTATCGCCTTGTTCCTGCCGTCCCTCTATATTGCGCTGATCACCTATCACCAGGAGATGCTGCCCACGCCGCTGATGATTTCCAGTGCAGCGAACCGGACAGGGGTGCCGTTCCCTGCTTTTTTTGAAGCGCTTCTGATGGAGCTCAGCATTGAGCTGCTGCGGGAAGCCAGTCTTCGTTTGCCCGGCTCCATGGGGCAAACCATCGGCATTGTGGGTGCGCTGGTAATCGGCCAATCTGCAGTGCAGGCGGGGTTTGTCGGTCCAATTCTGACCATTATCGTATCCTTTACGGCCATCGGCTCCTTCGTCATTCCCAGCTACAGCACCTCCATTACCATCCGGATGCTCCGGTTTCCCATTATGCTGATGGCGGCAACCATGGGTATGTTCGGGATTATTTTCTGTGCTGCGGCCATTTTGCTGCATCTGATCAGTCTGACTCCCTTTGGCGTCGGCTATCTTGAGCCCTTCCGCGCTTCCCGGTGGGCCAACCT
>JAQSYT010000056.1 GCA_029256065.1 Paenibacillaceae bacterium | reverse complement strand
GTAGTTGCCCCCATTGCATCTCCAATGAACCGGAGCGGCACCATAGTGACATTATTGACCAGAACAGGCGGACTTTGCAGCAAATGGGCTTTTTCCCCTACTGCCGCCTGGGCATCATTCAGCTTCAGCACTATCGTTGCTTCAGCAGAGGCTTTGACCGCAAAAGGTGCATAAAAGCTAAGCAGCATTGCACAGCTAATTACACAAGCAATACCTTTCTTTCCCATAGAGACATTTCCGCCCTTCACAAATTTCGAATATATAATCCCATTCTCATTATATGGAAGACCTAACAGAATAGCCATGAGGAATTCGCTAGATTCATGAATTTAAACATGGTCTTGCAGGAAATTGAGGGGCTTTGGTGAATATACGTTTATCGCAAGGACGAACCGGTGAGGAGCTTAACATGAATCGAAGAATCATAATCGCAGGCACAGGCAGCAGCTCGGGAAAATCCACCGTTTCTCTGGGGCTAATGGGGGCCTTCCGCAAGCAGGGGCTAACCGTACAAGGCTTCAAGTGCGGGCCGGATTACATCGATCCCAGCTACCATACCGCCATTACCGGACGCAGCTCCCGAAATCTGGACAGCTGGATGCTGACCCCGGATGTCCTGCGGGAAATCTATGCACGTGGCAGCCGCGGGGCGGATATTTCCATTATCGAGGGCGTTATGGGGATGTTCGACGGCAAAAACGCCGGGTCCGACGAAGGGTCCACGGCGGAGGTCAGCGCATTGCTTGGGGCGCCTGTGCTGCTGGTGGTGGATGTCTCCGGCATGGGACGCAGCGCCGCCGCAGTGGTGAAGGGCTTCCAGGGCATGGCCGGCAAGGGAGTGCGCATTGCGGGGGTCATAGCCAATCGCGCGGGCAGCAAAAGTCATGGTCTATTAATTAAGCAGGCAGTGGAGCAGGAGTGCGGCATTCCTGTAGTCGGCTGCTTGCTGCGGGATAACGGGATTTCCATACCGGAACGGCACTTGGGCCTGATTCCCTCCCTGGAGCGTGGTGAGCTGGCCCCCTTATTTCAAGCCTTGGCGGCACATGTGGAAGCCGGCGTGGACCTGGAGGTCGTGTGGAAGCTGGCGGAGTCACCTGAGGTGGAAACGGAGAGCAGCTTGTTTGCTGAACCAGCCTGCGTCTCCGCTCCAAAACCGGACAGCCTGCGGATCGCTGTAGCCCGTGATGCGGCCTTCCATTTTTATTATCCGGAAAATCTGGAGCTATTGGAGCATTACGGTGCGGAGCTGATGTTCTTCTCCCCATTAGCGGGAGAGACCTTGCCGGAGCAGACGGACGGGTTGTATTTTGGCGGAGGATTTCCTGAGGAGTACGCCGGTACCCTGGCACAAAACCGGGCCACGGCTCTGTCGATCCGCTCCGCCGTGGAAGAAGGTTTGCCGGTGATTGCGGAATGCGGCGGGTTTATGTATTTATGCCGGTCTCTAGTGCAATCGGACGGCAGTGTTCATGAGATGGCCGGAGTATTTCCCGGGAAAACCGTCATGCAGACCAAGCTGGCTGCCATGGGCTACCGGGAGGCCGTTGGAACAGCGGGCAACCCGCTTCTGCCGGAAGGACAAACCGCCCGCGGGCATGAATTTCATTATTCGGTCTATGTTGCCGGGGAGGACGGCGGAGACTCATATCCCCATGCATACACCGTAACGGGCAGAAAAGGGACCGCGCCTGAGGGCTTTTTGTATAAAAATACCGCAGCGGGCTATACGCATCTCCACTTTGCATCCAACCCCGGGATGGTGGAGCATTGGCTGGCGTTCTGCCGGAAATGGCGTGACAGATAAAGACAGTCCCCCATCTGAAGGACGTCTCTGCGGAGGCGTTCTTTTGGCTATCCGACATCCCGCCCGGCCTTCCCTCCCGATAAGGAGACCAAACAAATCGCTCTCATCCTATATTTTCGACTCTATAAAAGCTTTGACGGCTTGTCCGGCTTCCTCCGGCAGCTGCATCCAAACATACGCATGAATAGAGCTTGGAATGAGTTTGATTTCGGAACGGGGTGCCAGAGAACTAAACACGCTCAAGCTATGCCGGATTCTTGCGTTGGACCATTCCTCTTCACTGGGGAGAAATAGAACAGGACATTGAATTGCAGCGTAGTAGCTCTCAAATGCAAGATCCCAATACTTCTGAATGTACTCGGAACGGACATGATTCCGATAATGGCTGGTGAACGTCCCATCGTCTTTTTCTGCCACGGTGCTCTCCAAAAACGCTTGGACATGGCTATTCCAAATGCCCAACTCCACAAACGGCGCCTTGGCCTCCGCCAGATATGCCTCCCGTGACGCTGCCTCAGGCGGTTTGCGCAGCGGATGGAGGGCGCGCTGCGCTTCTTTTTCCCGGTCAATCTCCTGGGCATCCCCCGGAAATACCCCCAGCTGTCCGAACTCATTGTACAGCGCACCCTCACAAACTAAAGAAGACACCTTTTCCGGATGGGCCGCCGCCAGGCAAAGCCCAATCTCCGCCCCCATAGAACTGCCCACTACATGGCACCGGTCAATACCAAGCTCCCGAAGCAAAAGAACCATATCGTTGGCCATGTCCTCAACATGATACCCGGTCTCCGGCTTATCCGATTTTCCGTGTCCCCGCATATCCGGCGCAATAACCCGGTACCCTTCCGTAAACTGGGGCAATATCCCATCCCACATACTTAGCGTACCTCCACTAAAGTGGAGAAACAAAATGACCGGCATCCCCTCTCCTTCGGAATCCAGGACATGCAGCCCTATTCCGTTCTTGAGAACAATCCGTTTTTCTGTCATGTGTGAAAGCTCCTCCCGGCTGATTGCTGCCGTTATCTCTGTAGTCCAAATGTTTACCTGTCTTCTTCATTGCGCCGTCTTTCAAATAGCAAACGCAGTCTGCCCATTGATGACGGTTCTGCGAACCTGCATACCGAGCCACTCCTCCGGGTCTTCCGCGAACGGCCGGTCCACTACAGTGAAGTCCGCCCCATACCCCGGGGCCAGCTGTCCGCGCTCCTGCTCCTCGCCCGCCGTCTGGGCGCTGCCGTAGGTGTACAGGCGGATGGCCTCCGCCAGAGTCAGCTTCTCCCCGGGCTCGTAGCCGGGGTGGGTTTCGCCGGGCTTGCGGCGGGCCACGGCGGTGTACAGCCCATAGAGCGGCGACAGCGGCTCGATAGGCGCGTCGCTGCTGCCGCCGCAAGGAATGCCGGCGGCAAGCAGCGTCCGCCACGCATAGCGGTGGACGGGGCGCTGCCCCAGCCGCTCCAGCACCCACGGGTAGTCACCGGTGACGAACGGCGGCTGGATATCGGCGGCAAGCCGGAGCCGGCCCATCCGGGCGAGCTGGTCACCGCGCAGCACCGGCACATGGATGAGCCGGTCAGGCAGCCCGGCCGCCTCCGGGAGCGGCTGGCGCTCCAGCTCCGCCAGCACCAAATCCACCGCAGCGTCGCCGATGGCATGAACCGCTACAGGAAACCCCGCCCCCCTCGCCTCCCGGACAATGGCGGCGAAGGCATCCGGCGTATGAATCGGATAGCCGGACTGGCCCGGCGCATCGGCATAAGGCTCACTCAGCCAAGCCGTCCGCCCGCCCAGCACACCGTCTGCGAATACCTTGGCGGCACCAATACGCAGCCACTCGCTGCCGCTGCCTGCCCGCAGGCCCAGAGCCCTGGCCTCTGCCAGATGCGAAAAATTCACCAGCTGGTGGGTGCGCAGGAGAATCCCTTCCTCCCGCAGCTCACGGTGAATCCGCAGAAGAGTGTCCACCTCTCCCAGAAACCGGAGGTCATCCGTATGAACCGCCGTAAGCCCCAGGGACAGCGCATATTGCACCGCCCGGCGGATGCAGGCTTTTTTCTCCTCGTAAGCCGGCTCCGGCACCGCAGCCTGAAAGACCGCTCCCGCATCCTCATAGATGCGGCCGTTCAGTACACCCGCCTCATCCCGCCCGAAGGAGCCGGATGCCGGGTCCGAAGCGTCCTCGCTTACACCGGCGCGGCGGAAGGCCTCCGTATTGGCCAGCATGGAATGATAGCATACGCGGGTCAACAGCACCGGATGCCGGGTGGTTACAGCGTCCAGCTCATCCCGTGTTGGCGCCACCGCCGGCTGGAAGGCATTCTCGTTCCAGTTGAGACCGAGAATCCACTCTCCCGGCGGCGTTACCTCTGCCCGCTGCTTCAGAAGGCGAAGCATTTCCTCCTTGGAGGCAGCCCCGCTGAAATCCAGCGCCGCCAGCTTCATTCCCTGCATGGACAGATGCATATGGCAATCCGTCAAACCGGGCAGCACATAACCGCCGTCCAGGTTTACACGCTCCGCATTCTTCCCGCCCAGCAGCAGCTCAAGCTCCCGGTCCGTGCCCACTGCCCGGATTCTGCCTTCCTCACAATAAACAGACACCGATTGATCCCCTTGTCCCGGATAAGGGCTGCGCCCACCAAAAAACCATGTTCCTGCCATTTTCCATCCTCCTCACACTTCAACACTTCCGCAAGTACAAACTGTTTTTATGCGTACATATTTCATACCAATTTCCACAAAATAGGTATTGAGCAACAGCATGTCCTATGGGAGGGATTCATCTGTTTTTAGAAAACACGGAAAAGAAGCTTGTATCGGCCGCCGAAATATCCGCACTGTGGCTTCAGCATACCGGGGACACCATGGCCATCTGTATGTATAAGTATTACCTCACCATTGTGGAGGACAAAAAAATTAAACAAGTCCTGCAATTTGCCCTGGAATCGTCAGAACGCCATGTATCCCAAATCTCCGGATTCCTGAATGATGCGCACTTTCAGCTCCCCATGGGCTTTACGGAAAGTGATGTTAATCTTCAGGCCCCCCGACTCTTTTCGGATCCGTTCCTGCTTTTTTACACCTATGTCATGACGATACACGGGCTGACCGCATACAGCCTGGCCCTTTCATGCTGTGAGCGGGAGGACCTCCAGGACCACTTCCTGGAATGCATCGTTACCGCCAAAAAATTATTCCAAAAAATCACGGTCCTGGCCCGGACACAGCCCAAATTCTCGGGTCTTCCCTCCGTTCCCTCCCCCCGTGGAGTGGAATTCATCCAGAACACAGGGATTCTGTCCAATTTGATCGGGGAAAAACGGTCACTGGATTCCTCGGAAATCAGCCACCTCATCTTTAACGCCAAAAAAACGGGGCTGGCCCGTACCCTCAGTCTGGCCTTCAGCCAGGTGGCATCCAATGAGGATGTGCGTGACTTTATGTTGAAGAACGTGAAGCTGGCTGGACAGGATGCCGACAGCTTCGACCAACTGCTCCAGCAGGATGACCTGGTGGCTCCACAGCGGTGGGATGATGCAATTACAGATTCCCGGGTCAGCCCGTTTTCGGATAAGCTGATGATGTTCCATGCTGCTTTTCTGGTCAATACGGCTCTATCTTATTACGGTGCAGCCATCGGGGCCAGCCTTCGCTCCGATATCGTCCTCAACTACAAGCATGTATCCAACCATGCCTTGCAGGCAGGCGGAATCTGCTACAACATCATGGTGAAATACGGCTGGCTGGAGCAGCAGCCGCAAGCCATTGACCGAAAATCATTGGCCCTGGACCCAAGCACCTGACGCCCCCTTCACAAGTGGCCGGCGCCTTCCGCAGACAGACGGGGGCGCTTAGCCCAACGAAGCAGCTTTCTCCCATGATCTCCTTTATATCCTCCAGATAACCCTTAAACGTAATTTTTGTCAAATCCATGCGGTTCATGACACAAAAAAAGCCATCCTCCACAGGATGACTCTACCGTTTATCTCCGGCCCCTGAACGTGCGGCGCAGATCCTCCACCCATTTGTCTGGGACCTCCCAGGGGATGAAATGCCCTCCCTCCTCATGGGCGGTAATGTTCACATGGTTATACCAGGCGGCGCGGTCCGTATCGAGGAAATGCCGCACCCGTTGCTCCGTGGAAATGCCCGGCGGATTTTCGTAGCCGACAAAGGTGATGCCTGTAGGCGCCTCAATAACCGGCCAGCGGTCATGGGAGGGTGTCCATGGGTAGCGGTTGTTGTTGGCGTACACCCGCATGGAGGTTTCAATGGCGTTGTTAGCCCAAAAGATGGTGGCATGGGTCAGCAGATCATCCTTCGTAAAGACAGACTCTATATCGCCTTTATTGTCGCTCCATTTCATCCACCGCTCCAGAATCCAGGCCAGCATGCCCACCGGAGAGTCGCTCAGTCCGTAGGCCAGTGTCCCCGGATCAAGCACATGCACGGCCAGATGGGAGGCGAATTTGCGGTCCAGCTCCAGAATCTGCCTCCGGATATCCTCCGGGATATGGTCTGGAACAGGCCGCCCCCCGGCAAAATCCCAGCCGCGTTCCCCGTTAAAAAAGCTAAGCTTTAGCGCTGATCCGATATGGATGCCGTAAAGCTCCGGTGCATATTTATGCCCTAACTGACCGGTGACCAGAGCCCCCACATCGCAGCCCGCCGCCGCGTATTTGGGATAACCCAGTGTATCTGTCATCAGTGTATGCCACAGCTCGGCGATTTTCCAAAAATTCATATCCGGGTTATGGGGCAAAGGCACCGAAAATCCGAATCCGGGCAGAGACGGCACGATGACATCGAAGGCATCCGCCGGATCGCCTCCGAATGCGCCGGGATCGGCCAACGGGTCAATCACCTTGGACCAATGCCAGAAGGTCCACGGCCAGCCATGGGACAGAATCAACGGCACCGGATGAGGGCCGACACCCGGCTTGCGCATCAAATGGACCGGAACCCCATCCACCTGGACATGATAATGCTCATAACGGTTGATGGCTTGCTCTGCCTTGCGCCAATCGAACTCCTCTATCCAGTACCGGACAAGTCCCTCCAGATAATGGCGGTTTACCCCGTAGAACCCGTCCTCATTGCCGGCATCCATAGGCCACCGGTTGGAGTGCAGGCGCTGCTGCAGATCAGCAAGCACTTCATTGGGGAGATGAACCGGGCTGGACTGCAGCCCGCCAAAGGCATCTGTCATAGTAGTAGGTCTCCTCTCTTAAGCCAGTTACGTCCGCATCCCGTTGCCCAACTCCCCCAGCCTTCTTAAGGCGGGAAGGGCCGCAGCAACCGTCTCTTTCTCCTCCGGGGTAAGTCCCTCCATAAATGTTGAAAGCTGTGCAATCCGGTCCAGCCGGCGGGAATGAATAATATCCGCGCCCTTGGCCGTAATATGCACCAGCACCACCCGGCCGTCCGTGGGGTCGGGCCTGCGCTCTACCAGTCCGTCCCGCTCCAGCCGGGTGACCAATTGCGTTATGCCGGACTGTGTGACCTGTTCATTAGCTGTCAGCTCCGTCAGACGCATAGGGCTTTTCCGGGACAGGGTGTGCAGAACGGAAAGGGTGGTAAAGCTTAGCTTCTCAATCGAAGGCAGCCGGATGATAATCCGGGTCAATTCCTCAAAAACCAAAGCAAACTCAGTGACATCCAGCTCATTGGGGGTTGTGTTAGGTTCCATGCAAGAATTATATCACATATTTATATAAGTTACTAATACAATACAGAGCCGGCAGACGCAAAAAAAGCCCCGGCTTCTGCAAGCTGCAGGCTGCCGCGGCTTCTATGAATTGTGGCTTCTTCCGTATTTTTTAACTCCGGGTCATCCGTTGGCCGGTTGGGCCATGAGAATGAAGGTGACGCCAAACTGATCGGTCACTGTACCGAATGCCGGACTAAAGGGCACTTCTTCCAACGGTGCGATGACGGTCCCGCCTTGCTGCAGAGCTCCGAATATCCGCCTGGTTTTCTCCGCATCCCGGATGGTGATGCTGAGGGCTACTGCGGCCTTGGCGCTCAGCCCGCTATCAGGATCTGCACTGCTGCCCGGAACAGGAGGATGCGGGGCATCGAACAGCATAAACACACTTTCGCCGACTCTCAGAAGAGAGTCGCAGACACAATCCTTTAGCGCATCCGGACATGGCACCGGCATTTCTCCATAGGTACGGACGTGCATTACCTGGGCTTCCAGCGCCTTCTCATAAAAAGCAACGGCCTCTCTTGCGCGTCCGTTCATCACGATACAGGGAATGAGGGATTGGGGCATTTTATCCTCACCTTTCAGGGCTTATACCCTTTTTAATTGATGCGGTTACCTGTAGTGTAACATACCAATAAATTGGTTCTCTATACACTCCAATTCGCCGGAAACGCATATTCGTCATGGTGCTTCATGATATCAACCTGTCCGCGCGGTACGCCAACTACATCTTCGCACTATCCCAGGGCAAGCTGATGGCAGAGGGTGTACCTTCCCAGGTGGTGACCAGCTCCCTGGTGAAGGATATCTTCGGGCTGGACTGCACCGTTATCCCGGACCCGGTTTCCGGTTCCCCGATGGTTATTCCCAAAGGACGTTATTATGTCACCGAAGCATAAGTGTAAAAAAAGACGGAAGAGCCCGCCTTGAGTATTCAAGGAGGTCTTCCGCCTTTTTTGTTATTTCTCCTCCACCGGAATCCATACCTCAACCTCGGCATCCATGGGATTGCCGTTGATCAATACCTCTGCAACCGGCCCTCCGGTATACCGGTACTGAAAATCCCCGATAAGAATTTCGGTAAACACCTGATCCTCCAGCCTGTCGAAGGCCAGGCGGGAAAGCCCGCCTTTTCCGCTAAGCACCAGATACTGTCCGTCGGGGAACCGCACCTCCTCCGTCCCCTCAGGAAAAGGCTGGGAGGAAACAACCCCGGCATAATAGCAGGTACCGGTTTCGTCTGCGGTTATCACCCCATATCCATAAGGACTTTCGGAAATCGGCCTGATCGCCGCCAGCTTACCGCTTTGCAGGATGTCCTTGAAAAACTCCGTTTTGACCGGGGAATAGCCGGGGGCATGAACTTGGGCGGCCGGACTCAGCCGGATCTTGTAGCCAATAAAGCGAAATGCCTCTTTCTCTTGAATCACAAATGAATTCATGACCGATGTCCTCCTTCAATTCGGTTGAGTCATGTCATCACCTATCCGCTAACGCCAGGTCCAATGTACGGATGCGGATAGGGTCGGAAATCAGTTCCACTTCTGCGATTCTTCCATCACGGATAGTGTACTGCAGCACATACTGCAGCTTGCCATGCGGAGCCACAACCACGCCGATTGCTCCGTTCACCAGGACAATATGGGAGGCTTGAATCCGTCCGGCCACCTGCTTGGCCAATTTCTCCGCACCCTGGGTAATTCCCGCCCCGCCATCACTCCGGTCATCCCGGAGAATCACATCCGGGGCCAGCAACGCTAAGAGCCGACGGAAGTCCGCGTCCCGGGCTGCTTCAAGAAACGCCTCCACCAGCTCACGCTGCTGGACCAAGTAAGGTCCGTCTCCAGCCTCCCCACCCCTGATGCGGCGTCTTGCGCGGCTGGCGATTTGCCGGACGGCGGCCTCCGACTTGCCCAGCGCGGCGGCAACATCGGTGAAGGGCAGGGCAAAAACATCATGCAGCACAAAGGCTACCCGCTCGGAAGGGCCCAGCTTGCCCAGCACAATCTGCAGCGCAGCTCCAACGGAATCCGCTAGCAGCGCCTCCTGCTCCGGGTTTTCTCCCGGCCGCTCTTCATAGGCAAACGGCAGATGCCCGTCCATTGGCTCCTCGTGCCGGGACCGCCGGGCCCGCAGCATATCCAGGCAGACCCGGGACACCACGGTTGTCAGCCACCCTTCCACATTATGGACAGCACTCCGGTCCGTACGGCTGTACCGCAGCCATGCTTCCTGCACTGCATCCTCCGCTTCGCTTAGAGACCCGAGCATCCGGTACGCCACAGCCAGAAGATGCTTCCGCGATGCCTCGAATTGCTCCGCCATCCGCGCCTGTTCATCCATCATAACTCTTCCTTTTTGGCTAAAAGTTTTGTTTACACTAGTATGACGTATGGTTTCACATTAATGTGACATTCCCTACAAATTAAGCATAGGCATATGGATTAATGCGGAGTTTTGTGTTCAAACCGTTTATCCGGAATACTTCCAGCAACTCTTACTTTGGGACAGATTTGGATGAATATTCAAGAAAAATGGGGTGGAAGGTTTGGCTATTCAACTAGGAAACCGGATTATTCTTATCCGTTTCCTTCGCCAGAAATACCCCAGGTGTTAGTGCGGCAGTAGTTGTGACCGTGAATTTCCTGAATGCGGCTAACCAGTATATTGGCAATGGTCTTACATTGATTGTTCCGCAAGGCTTCTTTACAGATTCAAATTGGCAGGTTTTCGAAGGGGTCACTACTCCCGCTCCATTAACAGCTGCTCAAGCCCAGTTATCGTTTAGTACTGCGCCTGCTCCGGCAGCCGGCCAGATATTAGTAGATGAAGTCATTTTGATGGATGCCATTGATACCAATGGCTCCACAGGCACAACAGGTGCTACAGGTGCTACTGGCAAGCGGAGGCCTGAACATTGTCTAAGGCATGTACTCCATAAACATGCAAGAAGGCCGGCCACAAGTGGCCGGCTTATTTCCACTACATAGAGAATTCTCTATCCAGCTAGGCTAACACTTCTCATATATGGCGTCTCTCAGGCCCACATGAAGCAGCCTCTCGATTGATTTAAACCGCCTGCACCGGCTCCAGCAAGACCAGGTGAAACGGGTTGCCGCTTCCATCCGGCTTTTCGTTGCGGATATGCTCCTCCAGACACAGCCGGGACCGGTCAGATTTATAGATCCCATCCTCCTTCAACGCCTTCATCAGCATTTTCCACGAGCCTGTGATATCGTCACTGCTCTCCAACATGGCGAAGAGGCCGCCAGGCAGAACCATTTCCTTCAGATGCTCCGGAACAACGACTCCATCGGGGATGGTCACACACATCCCATAGCCGTAAGGACTTCCGGATTCGTTGGGGAACGGCTTCACATTGCCGCCGAGAAAACGGGCAGTCCCCAATAAATTCGCGGACTTCGTCCACTCCAGCACCGGCGCCATTGCCTCCTCTTCCGGAGAGCTGCTTACTGCGGTATGATAGGCCACCCTCATGGCAGGCAGCGTTACGATTTTGACCGAACTGGTTCCATTTGCATTACGCATAAATATATCCTCCGTCTCAGTTAGAATTGCATCCACCTTGGAAAAACAATCCGTCTCCTGGCTCTGAAGATAACCCAGCACCTGCTCCAGCTGCTCCTGAAAACGGGCTAATTCCACCCTTTTCATGTGCAGATCGGAAATCTTCTTTTTCACAGCCATGCTTAAGTGGGATACGGATTTGTTGACAAGCACTGTCTGAATATCCTTCAAAGGAATATCCATTTTTCTTAACATAGCCGTAATCCGGATACAAAGGAGGGCATGCTCGTCATACATTCTCCAGCCGGAGGATGCATCTCTTTCACTCTTGAACAACCCTTCTGATTCCCAGTGCCTTAAGGTGCGGCTCGTCAGCCCCATCTGCTCCGACAGCTTATTAATTGCTACAGATCTGTTCATTACCGGGTCTCCTTCCTGAGCTCTAGATTTATTCTAGCACTTGACGCCGCGGCAATTTCAAGAGGGTCAACAAAAGAAAAATAGCCGCCCTCCCTCGGGCAGCCTTCTTCTATACGCTGATGTACTTCTACACTTTCTTATTCAGAAATTGAAATGTAAGTCTATTCACGATGTCCGCATGCTCCATAGTCAGAGAATGGCTTGCTCCGGGGATCAAGTGGGCCTCTAAGCCGGGAATCAGGCTCCTTGCGTTCTCCAACACTTTCCCGGCGGGATAAATAACCTCCTTATCCCCAACAAGGAGCATCGTCGCAACGGAAGCTGTGGAATTCCTCCTTGGAAAAAACGGAGGGCATCACCTGCAGCAGCGGCTTGGCGCCACGGTAGCCGGCAATAACCTGAGCGCGGAATACAGGGTGTAAGGGCTCTCCTTTTCCTGAAAACCACGCAAAAGCGTTATCGATCCATTTTTCCGTATGAAATAGTAAGGCGGGATAAATCTTTGCGAAGAACTTTAGGCTGATTTTGTGAAAAGTTCCCGCAGGGGCATACAGTATCAGCCTGGACAACCGTTCCGGATGGGCAAGTGCGAAATTCTGGGCCAAAAAACCGCCCATGGAGTGGCCGGCCAGGTCCACCTTGTCCAGCTGCAGCGCATCCACAACCTCAAGCATCCACCGCCGGGCATCCTGCCTGCTTTTTACCACCATTGAAGGCTTGCTTTTCCCGAAGTCTCCCAGCACATCTACCGCATACACACAGCGCTCCTGAAGCCAATGCTTGATATTCGGATACCACATGGTACTGCTCATGGTCATTCCATGAAGCAGCAGCAGCGGCGGTTTATTCGTGTCCCCGAAGCAGAGCACATGGGTTTCCCCAAAGGATGTCTGGATATGAAGTGACGTAAAGCCAGCTTCGAACAACGCAAGGCTCTGGCTGTATCGCAGCAGATATTCCTGCTCATCTTCTACCGTCTTAAAAAGGGCAGCCACCGGAACTCTCCTTTTCCCATGTTTTTCTATTATCATAACAGCATGCCTTGCATCCAGCTACCAGTGAAATGGTTCTTTATTGCTCTTCAGGACAATGAGTTTATCCTTGTACGGCTCCAGGCAATCCATAATCTCTTTCTTATGTACCCGTTCAAACTTGTGGTTCCATTTCAGCATTTTGATTAATCCACGGAGGGTCTGTTTGTAGCTGGATTTCTCCAGACCTGTTCTCTGCTTGAGGAATCTGGTTATGATTCTGAAGTCTCTCAGGTATACACTCGGGGAAAGAAAGATAATCTTGTCCGCCTTATGAAAGCTCTGTGCAGTCCAGAGATGGTAGACCCCTTCTACAATCCATGTCTCCTGATTAATCATGCTGGCCAGCAGCATATCCCGCACCTCCGGCGGATTCTTGCCCGGACGCTCCGCTGATCTGCTCCACATGGCATTATCCAGCTCGTGGAACGGGATATGATACTGATCTGATAATTGCCTTGCCAAATATGTTTTGCCGCTGCCGGTTGAACCGATGATATGAATTCTTCTTGGAGCTTTCATTGGTTGTCTCCTCTAGCCGTCCTTTAAAATGGGGTCATCCTCCAGTGATAAGGTTATTCTCTTCATGAACAGGAAAACCCTCCCCGTTTCTTGTTATGGATAGATTGACAACATGCAGAAACATGCTATACTTATCCTTAATCGAACATATGATCGCTTACGTGGAAGCACCCGTAAGATAAGGCCATTAGGTCTTTCTTACGTGTGCTTTTTTGCGTTTGCGGCATTGTGTTGCTTCATAACCCATTCCCGAAAGGAAGATGTCCCTTGAACAAAAAACGTCTGGTCACCCTTTTAATGGCCATCACACTGGTCTTGTCCCTGCCTTTGCAAGCCTCTGCCGCTTCATCTGCAAAACTGAGCACAACTGCCAAAGCCTCAATAGAAAAGCTGGCCGCCCAGTCAAACGCACCACTCCAGAAGAAGTTGACCGAACAAAGCAGCAGCATCCAGGAGTTGGAGATACAAGATGGGCAGCTGAACCAGGAAATTGAGAATCTGCACCGTGCTAATGAAGACAAACGCCTTGCCATCAATACCCGCATAAAGCAGCTGAATGCGGAGAAGCTTGCAGCATTGAAGAGCGCAGCAGCAGAGGCCCGGGAGCGGTACTCTCCTTTATTTGCACTGCAAACCTCGCTGAACAAGCAGCTCACAGCCGCCCGGAAGCTGAAGAATAAAACGCTAATAGGGGCATTGGAGACACAGCTCAGTGTAGTCAAGACCTCCGCCTTACTTGCCAGAGGAGATATCCGTCTGAAGGATGAAGCCTATGCCAAAGTCAAGGAATCCACGGTCAAAGCAACAAATTCGGCCCGCACTGTCCTCAAGGATGTTTCATTGGAGCAGGCTAAAATCAGCTCAGAGAAAAAAGCCTCTGCGGAGACCGGCAAACAAATTGCCGCTGAGAGCAAAAGCCTTACTGCTGCCATTAAGAGCAAGGATGCGACAGAAACCCTGCGCTCAGTTACTACATTGGCAACCTTGTCAGGCCAGATCATAAACCAAAAAACCAGGATCATCAGCAGCGAAAAGAGGATTGCATCCATTCTGGAAAAAGCCGCTGCCCTTTTGCCTTCCAATTAGTCCGTTTTCCGTTTCGATTATATATGATGCAGGTGCTGGACTGCTGCTGTTTCGATGTAACAGGGAGGCTCATCGGCTTAACGGTGCGGTCATTGAGGGAATTTCAGGAGGCGCGATATAATTCAGTTGACTAGTCGAATTGAAAACCAGGAGGCTGCATCAATTGAATATAGAGATCGGCAAAAAAATTAAAGCACTGCGCATTCAGAAGGAATTGACTCAGGAGGAGCTTGCGGCAAAGCTGAATATGTCATCCCAGGCGGTATCCAAGTGGGAAAACAACGTGACTATGCCGGATATACAGCTGCTACCGAGGTTATCCGTTCTTTTAGGCGTGACCATTGATGAGCTGTTCGCTTTAACGGATGATACCCACCTGGAGCGGATTGGCAATATGATCCAGATGGAGCATGTTATCTCCAGGGATGATTTCGCCTATGCGGAGCAGTTTCTGAAGGATAAACTGCAGGATGACGGCAAAAGAGCCCAATGCCTCACCTTATTGGCGGAATTGCATCTCCACCGTGCAAAGGAGCATCGAGATACGGCCGCCCGTTACGCCAAGGATGCGCTGCTGTCGGCTCCGCATGATAAAAGAAGTCATAACGCTCTGCGGGATGCGGAGAATGGTCCCCTGTTTGATTGGAACTTCTCTAACCATCACAAGCTCATCGGGTATTACAAAGAATTTATGGCCAGTCATCCCGATTACTGGCAAGGCTATAAATGGCTTATGAATTACTTGCTGGCCGATGGCAGGTGCGCTGAGGCAAAGGAAGTATTAGAGCAATTAAACGATATTCATCCGGGCTATCTGTATCCGCTATACGGGGGATTGATATCCAAGGAGGAAGGCAATCTTCCCCAAGCACTCTTTATCTGGGAACAAATGACAGAGCAGTATCCCCGGGAATGGCGGGCCTGGTCCTCCAGAGGGGATTGTATGGCCAAACTATGCCGGTATGATGAAGCTATTGCATATTACGCCAATGGGTATGAGCTGCAGCCGCACCCGAAATTTACAGACTCGCTGGAGGCAACCGCTCATATCTACAGCATTCAGGGACAATATAAAAAGGCTGCGGAAAAGCTGGAAGAAATCATTGCTCTATTAGCGGCGGACTGGAGCATCACAGAGGGCAAAACCGTTGATTTTTATAGAGGGGAAATAGCGGGCTTAAGGTCGTTGATAAAGCAATAAGTAGACCTGCCGCGGCAGCGCTTGAATCCGGCAAGGGATCGCTTCTTGCTCTAAGGCCTCGTTATGCATGAATATGCGCCAAAAAACCGAAGCCGCCCGGAATGGGTTGAATTCGGTTTTTTTGGGCTTCATCTTGTTATCCTATGCTTCCTCGGCTTCTATCCATACCTCGATCAGCCGGTTCAAGCGTTCCTGGAGAGCTTCTCTTTCTTCCCAGTATTGCTCTACTTGAGCGGCAGTATTCGTATGATCCTGCTTATACAGCAAGGCATCCAGCGCTCCAAGCTTCTCCTCGAGCTCCTTCATCTCGGCTTCCAGTTTGCCGCTGTCGGCACGGTTGCCCTTCTTTCCTTTATCCCCGGTGATAGGCTTAGGCTTCGGTTCGGCGCGGACCCGGGGCAATTCCCCTTCGGTTGCGGCATCCCGCGCTTTTCTTCTCACACTCTCCGCCTTATATTCATCAAAGCCGCCCAGGTAAACCCCAAGGCTTCCCCGGTCCAATTCCCATATTTTTTCGGCAAGCCGGTTAATCAGATACCGGTCGTGGGTAACCGCGAGAATAGTGCCGGGATAATCCTCTAAGGCCTCCTCCAGCGCTTCCCTTGAGGCAATGTCCATATGGTTGGTCGGTTCGTCCAGGATAAGCAGGTTGGGCTTCTGATGAACCAGCAGCGCCAGTCTCAGACGGGTCCATTCACCGCCGGATAGCTGGCCGACCGACTTGAACACCTCCGCACCGTAGAACAGATAAGCCGCCAGCCGGTTCCGGGCTTCGCCCTCCTCCATTCCCGCTTCCTTCCGGTAGAAGTCCAGTACGGACTGCTCCGGATGAAGGGGCGCCTGCTGCTGGGCCAGGTAACCCACCTCAACACGGGAGCCCAAACGGACGGAGCCGCTGTCGGGAGGCACCTCCCCCAGGATGAGCTTCAGGAGAGTGGACTTGCCGGAGCCATTATCCCCGATCAGCATGACCTTCTCCCCGTAGAGGAGCTCCCTGGATACGGCGCCCAGAATGGTCCGCTGCCCGAATTGCTTTCGTACTCCATCCATCACCACAACCTGTTTTCCCGACCGTTCTACAAGCTGCAAGCCGAACTCCGCTTCCTTGCGGTCGATTGCGGGACGCTTAAGCTTTTCCATCCGGTCCAGTGCTCTCTGCATATTGGCTGCCCTGCGGAAGAACTTGCCGTTATCGCCGATTCTCCCCCATTCCAGCAGCTGCTTGATGGTCTCCCGCATTTTTTTGATCTTCTTCTGCTGCTCCTGGTAATCGGCGAACTGCCGGATAAGCAGCTCTTCCTTCTCCTTGGCATAGCCGGTGTAACCGGTATGGAACACCGTGGACTCTCCGTCCTCCAGCTCCACAATCTTGGTGACGACCCGGTCGAGAAAATAGCGGTCATGAGACACAATCAGGCAAGCTCCCGCATACTTCCGCAGGAATTCCTCCAGCCATTCCACGGCGCTCATATCCAGATGATTGGTTGGTTCGTCAAGCAGGAGCAGCTCCGGTTCCCGCAGAAGCTGTGAGGCAAGGCCAACCTTCGTTTTTTCTCCGCCTGACAATGAAGTGTATGCCCGGCCAAACCACTCCCGGGGAATGTGCAAGCCTTCGGCAACCTGGTCGATCCGGGCTTCCAGCGCGTAACCGCCTTCCCGCTCAAAACGCTCCTGCAGCTTTGCATATTCCGCCAGATGACTCTCAAGCTGCTTCGGGGACGTATCCGGCGAAGACATGGCTGACTCCAGGACGGTCATCCTTCCCCGGCATTCAAGCAGCTTCCGGAAGCCTGTTTCCAGTACCTCCCGGACTGTCAGGCCGGCCTCTGCACCGGGAATTTGCTGAAGATATCCGATTCGCGCGTTCTTCCGGACGGCAAGCATGCCTTCATCCGGGTTATCCAGCTTCGCCACCATCCGCAGCAGCGTTGTTTTACCGCAACCGTTGCGGCCGACGAGCCCTGCCTTCTCTCCATGGAGCAGCTCGAAGGTTACGTTTTCCAATACAAGCTGTGCAGCATTATATTTTTTCACATTTTGACAATTTACCGTTAACACCAGGGTTCCTCCTTATGTGAGGCCCCACCCGTTCTTCGCCCAATAAAAAAAGACGCAGGGAAATTCCCTACGTCCTGTCTGTTTGATCCGATCAGGTTAAGGTAGGAGCCATTTCGCAGTTTGTGAAATCGTATGGTTAAAAATAGGCAGACTTCTCCCGTCTACACCGAAACCATGAACGACGCCAGCCATCGCCAGGGGCAGCCGGCTCCATTGTTCATTCACAATCTCCCGTTTCATCCTAGCTTCACCTCCTTTACGTATCTTGGTATAAAGTATACTACATCAAATTCCCTTCGGCAAACCCTTGCCGTTCCAATTGTAAATCTATCCGGCATCCCGTATTCTTATTCTTGTTGCTGCTTTCAATATTCCCTCACACACCATGAAACGGAGATAAGGCTTTATGGGATCACCGCTTTTAACCCGGCCCTTCTATTTTCTGTGGACCACCCAAACAGCCGCCAACGCTGCGGATGTGCTGTACATTATGGCGCTTACTGTACTGGTGCTGGACCGGACCGGCTCCTTGGTATCGGCTGCACTAATGCCGCTGATGCGCAGCGGCGCCCAAATGCTGAGCGGCCTCATCGCTCCACTGCTGATTAACCGCTTCAAGCTGCCTACTCTGCTGCTGATGTCGCAGGCGGGCCAGTTTCTGCTGTTCGTTTGTCTTGCGGTCTACTTAAAGCTGAATGGGGACACAGCCTCCCTGATTGTCGTGTTTGCACTTGTGTTTATGATGTCCTTCCTTGACGGGTGGACCGTTCCGGCCCGGAACGCTCTTGTTCCGCGGCTTATAGCGCAGGAACAGGGTTTGCTTAAAGCTAACGGTCTGATCAGCGTGAGTGATCAGGTGGTCCAGTTTGCAGGTTGGGGGCTGAGTGGCGTTATCGTCGCTGTGATCGGCGCCAATTCCACGCTGGTGCTGACCGCCTTCGTTTACGGGTTGGCGGCGGTCCTTACACTGGGAGTCAAGGAGCCTGCAGATCCGGATCATACACAGCACGCCCAAGGCCAGCGGCCAGGAACAAGGCATGACAAGAATGAAGCCGCAGCCTCTTCCAGATGGCATACCCTGACTGAAGGATGGAAGCTGATCTGGCAGCTGCCCCGCCTGCGGCTGCTCACCTTCATGGATGTGGTTGACATGCTGGGCGGATCGGTGTGGGTAGGGGCGTTTACACTTGCCTTTGTACAGGTTGCCCTGGGGCAGGGGGAGGAATGGTGGGGCTTTATTAATGCAGCATATTTCGCCGGTACGGTGGGCGGGGGGCTGCTGGTTCTGGCGCTAAGCAGGACCATCGGCAGCCGCTACCTGGCGGCCATGCTGGCCGGTATGGCCGGGTATGGCATTCTGACCGCCTTTTACGCACTTAATACTCAGCCGTTCATTGCGCTTATTCTGGTGCTGCTGATGGGTCCGTTCGCGGAGCTCTCGATTATTAACCGCCGCACCTTGATTCAGCGCAGTGTAACCAAACTGGCGCTGCCCAAGGTGCTTTCCGCCCAAGCCACTCTGCTGCATCTGGTGTTCTGCATTTCCCTGCTGGTAATGGCCGGACTGGCCGAACGGTTCGGCATCGTGAACCTGTATCTGTTTGCAGCAGGTCTGACTCTACTGGCCCTGTTGGTGGGGCTAATCGGATACCGGATCTTCCATGATAAAGAAGCAGCCGGTGCCGCTAACGGCTAGCCCCTCACCGGAGCAAGTGCATCTTGGCCTCCGCCTCGTCCCACGGCACCGAATACCCCGCCCCCTTGGCGCAGAAAATGGAGGAGGAGGTATACTGCGGATCCGCATCCCTCCGGTAGCCGATCCGTTCCATTACTTCCTCCGCATTGTGGCACCGGTCATACCCGCCGAACACACAGCGGATGCTGCCCCGCCCATGGGTGAAGGAGGCGAACTCGGTGCTGTAATTCATGAAGGTCGAGACCGGGACCCTCCCGGTAATGGTTACATGCGCCCCCGACGTCTGCGGCGGTTCAAATGTACCCGATGCCCGCTGGACATCGGACAGCACCTTACCCATCTCGTCCATTCCTACTTTGATTTTGAAATTGTAATACGGCTCCAGAAGCAGGTTATCTGCTTTCTCCAGTCCCTGCCGCAGCGCCCGGAAGACCGCCTCGCGGAAATCTCCGCCATGGGTATGCTCCTTGTGGGCGGCTCCTCGGAGCAACGTAACCTTCAGGTCGGTAATC
>JAQSYT010000055.1 GCA_029256065.1 Paenibacillaceae bacterium | reverse complement strand
TGGAAATTCGGGGACCTTATGGAGCATAAACCTAAGGGCCCCGGTTTTTTTGCTTGGGGAAGGATACACCCGGAGCTTCGGACACCGGGTAATCTGGTAACGGAACTGTGAAGCCCTTAGAGGCGGAAACCGGCGCAAATTCCAGTTTAACGGAACTGAGCGGCTGTTAGGGCCTCTTTTGCCCCCTTGCAGGTGCGTAATCATCATTTAAGGGCGTCTCCGTTCCGTTAAAATCCGCGAGGTCGGATTTGAAGCGGATAAGGGCCGCTCAGTTCCGTTACTGGCCACCTTACCCGTCACTTGTTATCCATTAGCCGTCACCCGTCAGATATCATGTGAAGGAGCATATCACAGGATGAAAACAATGCTTTCATATAAATGGGTGGCGATTCTCTGCATCCTCATCGGGGCGTCCAGCTATGGCATGCTTTCGCCGGTTATTAAGCTGGCTTTCCAGGAGGGCTTCAGTGAAGGCAACGTCACCTCAGCCCAAGTCACCATGGGAGCCATTATTATGTGGCTATTGGTATTGGCAACGCCTGGAGCCCGCCGCAGCCCGTTTACAGGGCCATGGATCAAGCAGGCGCTTATCGGCATGAGCGGCTTGTCCCTCACCACCATTTTTTACAATCGAACCTTGTCGGAATTGGACGCATCTTTGGCAATTGTATTGCTATTTCAGTTTACTTGGATTACCATCGTAATGGAATGTATTGCTGAACGGAAGTGGCCAACCCGTTATCAGACCGGCGCAATTGCCGTCGTTATGGCCGGCACGATCCTTTCCGTCAACCTGCTGTCCGCGGATTTGTCCCGGTTCAGCGCAATGGGAGTGGTGTGCGGCTTGGCATCGGGCTTTACCTACAGCCTGTTCCTGTTTCTGGCGGGACGGGTGGAATCGGACCAGCATCCTTTTTTGAAATCTGCCTGGATGCTGACCGCGGGACTTGTGGTTATTTACCTGTTCTACCCGCCGGTCTTCCTGATTGGCGGCGCTCCGCAAACCGGTTCCCTGGTACTGTGGGGACTGGTGCTGGGGCTATTGGGACAGGTGATTCCCACGGTGGCTTTTTTGATCGGTATTCCCCGCACGGGAGCATCGCTTGCGGCGATGGCGGGGGCCTTGGAGCTGCCGGTAGCATTGGTAGGGGCATTTCTGCTCCTGGGCGAAAGCATCACCGGCATACAATGGCTCGGCATGGGGCTCATACTGGCAGGGATTGCCCTGTCCGAGCTCAAACATACAGAAGGCGGCGCGAAATCCTTGTCATAGGGAGGCATGGGATTTCGGGTAAAGCCGGGTGGAGGAGTTTTTGTGAACTACGTAGAGGCGCGGCTGGTGAGGCTGGCGCGCAATGGGGACAGACAGGCTTTTGAAGAGCTGGTGGAGATGTATAAGGACAAAATCTACCATCTTGGCTACCGGATGCTGAGCAACTCCATGGAAGCGGAGGACGTGACGCAGGATACGTTTCTGCGGGTTTACATGAATCTGGACCGCTATGATGAAAACCAGAAGTTTTCTACCTGGATCTACCGGATTGCCACCAACCTCTGCATTGACCGTCTGCGTAAGCGCAAGCCGATTTATTCTCTGGACGCGGAGATGCCGGAGGGAGACGGGACGGACTGGTACTCCTTATTGAAGAGTGACCAGGACACTCCCGAGGAGGAAATTGTGCTCTCCGAGACACAGGAACAGATCCGCGGCGCCATTGAAACCCTTCCTGAAAAATATAAATCTGTGGTGATTCTGCGCTATCTGCACGACATGTCCCTCCAGGAAATCGGGGATGTGCTGGGCATGCCTGTCACTACGGTGAAAACCCGGGTTCACCGGGGCCGCGAATTTTTGCGAAAAAAGCTTGAGCCTGAATTCGGAGGCGGCATTTAAAATGAAACCAACCCAATCGCCAATACGTATGATACATTGTCAACCAGACGAGTTATGGAAAGGGGAGGCTTAACGATGCAATGTTCCGATGCCCTTCCTCTGATACATGAGTACCTGGACGGAGATCTTGAAGGGGCAGATGCGGTGGAGTTGAAGAAGCATCTTCTTGCATGTCCGGCCTGCAACAAGCTGTTCAAGCAGATGGAGCAAACGGAGGCATGTATCCGTTTGTTGCCCAAAACACCGGTTCCCTCCGAGCTGACAGCCCGGATAATGGGCAATATCCCAGTTCATAAGAAGCGGCGCGAGGGCTGGCTCAAGTGGCTCCGCACACATCCGGCCTTGTCGGTGGCTTCGGTTTTTTTGCTGGTGATGGCAACAAGCTTCCTGTCGCTGTGGGATCAGGATAGGGACATGGTGGTCAAGGGCGCCAGCCTGGATCAGGTTGTGATTCAAGGAGATACCGTCATCATTCCCCAAGGACATACTGTCCAGGGAGATTTGACTGTAAAGCGGGGAAAAGTTCAGGTGGACGGCAATGTAGAGGGAAATGTAACGGTGATCGACGGAAGCTACAATCTGGCCTCCACCGCTCATATTTCCGGTCATATCAATTTGGTGGATGAGACACTGGAATGGATCTGGTACAAGGTAAACGAGGTTTTCTCTTGGGCGACCCCGTGAAAGCTTGAAAAAAATTAATTAACCTTCCCTTAGATTTTTATGAAGGGGAGGTTTTTTGTTTGAAAATTTGATATGATGAAATGAGGCTGTATGCCTATCGCAAAAAGAGATATGGATCTCGGGGGATGCCAAATATATGGAGATATTCAGCGATCTCACCTTTAGGGGATCAGTCAAGGAAATTATCGACGTACTCATAGTCAGTTATGTGATCTATAAATTGATTCTGGTCCTCCGCGGCACCCGCGCCATCCAGCTGCTGCAGGGGATTTTTGTGGTGTTGCTGGCGTGGGCCTTGAGTTTTCTGTTTAACCTGAATACGCTGCAATGGCTGATGAACCAGATGTTCACCTACGGGGTGATGGCTCTGATTATCATCTTCCAGCCTGAGCTCAGGCGGGCGCTGGAGCAGCTGGGCAGAGGCAAGCTGTTCTCCCGCACCGCCTCTGATGAGGAGCATGCAGTGAACCAAAGGATCGGTGAAATCGTCAAAACAGTGAACCACTTATCCAAACGCAAAATCGGTGCTTTGATCGTCTTCGAACGGGAGACAGGCCTGACCGATTATATCGAGTCCGGCATTCCCCTGAGATCCGACATTAGCTCCGAGCTGCTGATCAATATCTTTATTCCCAATACCCCGCTGCATGACGGAGCGGTCATTATCCGCCAGAACCAGATAATGGCGGCGGGCTGCTACCTGCCCCTGTCCGAGAATCCGTTTATCAGCAAGGAGCTGGGCACCCGGCACCGGGCGGGCATCGGCTTAAGCGAGGTGTCCGACGGCATATCGGTAATTGTTTCTGAGGAGACGGGACAGATTTCTCTTGCGCTGAACGGGCAGATTGTGCGGGATATCGGCGAGGAGTCGCTGATCTCCAAGCTGTATGCGGAGCTCCGGCCTCCCAAGAGCCAACCGGGGGAAAAAGGCCCCTTCTGGAAGCGGAAAGGCGGTGGCTCTATTGGATAAGTGGCTGAGCAATACCAATGTGGTCCGGATTGTGGCTCTTTGTATCGGCGTTCTGCTGTGGGTGGTGGTTCATCTGGATGTGCAGTCCAATACCACCGTGTCGGCTACCGATTCCAAGAACACGGTCACCAATGTGATGGTACAGGCTCTATATGATGAGACGCAGTACAGCATTGTGTCCATTGAGCCTGCCGAGGTAACGGTCACTATGAAGGGGGACGCCTCCAACATTAAGCAGATGAACCCCGGTAATTTCAAGCTGGTGACGGACTTGAGCAAGCTGTCGGCGGGTACGTATGAGCTTCCCGTAACCACGGAATCCGAGCTGTTGAAGGGGGTTACCCTGGAGATTGTGCCGAACAAGGTCAAAGTGGTTATGGAAGAAAAGAAGATGAAGGAAATTCCCGTGCAAATTGATCTCAGCGGGCAGCCTGCGGCGGGTTTCAGAGCAGGAACCCCTGTGATGAACCCCAGCCGGGTATATATCTCCGGACCGGCCAGCAAGATCGAAAGCGCCGAATCTGCCAGAGCAACCATCAGCATTGACGGAGCGAACCAGGACGTGGTGAAAAAAGTCAAGCTCACCGCTTATGATAAAGCCGGCAACGAGGTCAAGGGAACCATCAGCCCGCCTGTGCTGGAGGTGGATGTGCCGATCACCCTGCCGATGAAGGCCTTGCCCCTGCAGATCAAGTGGATTGGCCAGCCCGCTTCAGGCTTCGCGGTATCCGCGATTGCACAGAGCGTAGAGCAGGTGAATGTTTACGGGACACAGGATGTTTTGGACAAAATGGAGTTTTATGACGGTGTGGAAATCGACCTGAATGGCCTCCGTGAAGACAAAGTGTTCTCCCTGGAGATTCCCGTCAAGAACAAGCAGCTGAAGGTGGAGCCCGCGAAGCTGGAGGTAAAGGTGACGGTGGTTCCCTCCGTAACGAAGACGCTGGAGGGCATCCCGCTTACCCTGAACACTCCCGGTGCCAATGTGGACGTCAGGCTGACAGCGCCTGCCAGCGGCCTTGTGGGCATCACGGTGGAAGGGGCACCGTCTATCATCGACCGCCTGCGGGTGCAGGATGTGACGGCACAGGCCAATGTAAGCAATCTGAGCGCCGGCAGCTACGAGCTGCCCATCACTGTCAGCCTGCCGCAATTCGTGAAGCGGCTGGACGGCAACAAGGCGGTGGTGGAGGTAACGGCTAAGGCAAGGCCGGAAACCTCTCCGGTCCCAACGCCCACTCCGTCTCCAACACCTGTTCAGACCGCACCGCCTACGGATGTGCCAGTATCAGCGTCAGTGCATCCTTCGCCGGCAGTAACACCTTCGGCAAGCGCGGGCTCGCCTTCGCCCGCTGCTTCGGCATCGCCATAGGAGCTGCGGGGAAATTAGCGGTACTTTATTTCGCCGCAGTTTCTTAGAGACAGAAGCTGGAGCCTCCGCCAAGCGGGCGGAGCGGTCACCAGCCGCTGCCTGGCAGCATAACGTAATGAAAATGGGCTTTCCTGCAAGCTGCAGACACATAAAGGAGAGAAGAATTCAAATGGGGAAATATTTCGGCACCGATGGAGTACGCGGCATTGCCAATCAGGAATTAACACCGGAGCTGGCCTATAAAATCGGCCGGTGCGGCGGTTATGTGTTAACCAGACAAACCCGGCATCCCAAAATTGTGATCGGATTGGACACACGGGTGTCCGGGCTGATGCTGGAGGCTGCTCTGACGGCAGGCTTGCTGTCCATTGGCGCCAATGTCATCCGGCTGGGTGTGGTCTCCACCCCCTGCGTTGCATATATGACCCGGAAGCTGGGAGCGGACGCGGGTGTGATGATTTCCGCCTCCCACAACCCGGTTGAGGATAACGGCATCAAGTTCTTCGGCGGCGACGGCTACAAGCTGCTGGACGATACGGAGCTGGAAATTGAAGCCCTGATGGATGCGGAAAAGGATGAGCTGCCCCGTCCTATCGGCGCTGACTTGGGTACGGTCACAGAGGAGCCGGAGGCCAAGCTGGCTTACCTGGAGTTCCTGAAGGAAACGGTAACGTCCTCCTTCGCCGGCCTTAAGGTTGTTCTGGACTGCGCCAACGGCTCGGCGTATGAGCTGGCACCCCGGGTTTTCCGGGAGCTGGGCGCGGAGGTTATTGCCACGGGAGCCACCCCTAACGGCCTGAACATCAACGATGGCTGCGGGT
Source organism: Paenibacillaceae bacterium (assembly GCA_029256065.1). Classification (GTDB taxonomy): domain Bacteria; phylum Bacillota; class Bacilli; order Paenibacillales; family NBRC-103111; genus Paenibacillus_AR. The sequence continues at coordinate 13,961 of JAQSYT010000055.1, read as the reverse complement.
CCACCCATCCGGAGGCGTTGGTTGCGGAGGTTCTCCGGCACGGAGCGGATTTGGGATTGTCCTTTGACGGCGATGCTGACCGCCTTATTGCTATTGATGACCAAGGCCAAGAGGTGGACGGGGATTATATTCTCACCATCTGCGGCGATGCCATGAATAAGGATGGACGCTTGAATCACAGCACGGTGGTGACCACGGTGATGGCCAATATCGGCTTTTTCAAGGGAATGAAGGATCTGGGGCTGAATGCGGTGCAAACTGCGGTAGGCGACCGTTACGTCATGGAGGAAATGCGCCGCGGCGGATACAATCTGGGCGGCGAGCAGTCCGGGCATGTGATTTTCCTGGATTACAACACTACCGGGGACGGCATTCTGACTGCACTGCAGCTGGTGGATACGCTGGTGAAATCCGGCAAGAAGCTGTCGGAGCTGAAGAGAGCCATGCGCAAATTCCCGCAGGTGCTGGTGAATGTGCGGGTAGCTGACAAGAGCAAGTACAAGGGCAATATTGCTATTGATGAAGCCATTTCCACAGTGGAGCGTGAGCTGGGTGACAACGGCCGTGTGCTGGTCCGTCCTTCTGGCACCGAATCCCTGATCCGCGTGATGGCGGAGGGGCCGGAGAAGAACCAGGTGGAAGCCTACGTAAACCAGATCGTCGAGGTTGTGCAGCGGGAGCTGGTCTAAGGAGCAGTTCTAATGCGGTTTATGATCATGGAGCCTGCGGGTCTTTTACGGACCCTGCAGGCTCCTTTTGGCTGTGATTTCCGTTATGGAGCCGGGGTGGCGGAAGTGTGTCGCCCAATCATTAAAAAGAAAAATATCGATTATTTTTGCGAGCGCTTTCAATTAAAAAAAGGGCTAATCTATAGCCCGCAAGCCTGCCAGTAATTCCACTGCGGCCCTTTACAGCTGCGGCAAGTTGTCTTAGGATGAAGAGGATATCACGCATGACAGCGTTTACTTACAACTGGCATTCAGCCGGAGGGGAGCGGTCGTATGTTCAGAACGGCGGACGTGCAGAAAAAGACATTTTTCATCAAGGTCTATATCGTTTGCATTCTGATCATTTGCCTCTACGCCAGCATCGCCGTGGGATTCTTTATCTTCAAGAATGCGGAATCGCTGAACCGGGAATGGGATGCCAATGCCAAGAGGTCCGTCGAGCAGATGCGGGAGCAGATGGATATCCGGCTGCAAGTGGCCTTTAACCTGGTCTACCAGTTGAAGCGGACAGAGTATTTCCAGAATTACAGCAATGACGCGGCACGCAACTATGCCAATATCACGCTGGTCCTGGAGCAGCTGAAGAAAAACCGCGAGGCCTTCGAAGGCTACGGCTACCGGATTGATGTGATGAAGCCTGACGACAGTCTGGTCATCACCACCTTTGGCACCATTGACAAGGAAAAGTATTATCAGGAGATGGCGCTGTCAAGCCGGAGCATCGAGGAGATCGGCGCTTACACCCAGGACCCGAAATATTCCAATGTCCTGCTGGTCCGTCAAAGGCTGTCCGAAACCGAAAATTACGGGTATGATGCTATCTCCTTTGTCAAAAAAGAGCTTAGCGGCAGAAATGATCTGTTGTTTGTCATATCCTTTTTTGAGTCAGGCTTCTATCCTGACCTGCCCAAGCTGAAGAGCCAGGTGGACAGCATCGGCATCATGTCCGGCGAACAATTGGCGGATGTGAAGGAAACCACTGCCGGCAGCGGGATTCCGGAGGAGGTACTGGCTGCAGTGAAGGACCGGAGGGCACCGTTTGTGGAGCGCCTTGGCGATCATCAGGTGCATGTCGTGGGCTCAACTGTTCTGCCCCACGTCCGCTATCTGTTTCTGGTTCCGGGCTACGCGTGGCAGCCGCAGCTGTCCGGCTTGCTGTTCCATTCCTTGCTTGTGTTCGGACTGCTGCTTGTGTTCGGCGCCGGGGTGGCGTTTTTGGCTTCACGCAATATTTATAAGCCCATTCAGAATGTGCTGACGGTTTTCAGGGGGCTGGACCAAGGGCGGAAGGGCTCCGCCAATGAAGCGCCGCAGAGCACCGATGACATGTCTTTTATAACGGAAACTGCAGTGAATATCTCCAGAATGAATGACTCTCTGAAGGAAACCATCCGGAACAACAGGCTGTCCCTGCGGGATCATTTCCTGCGGAATACGCTATACGGCATTACCGGTGAGGCAGAGGTTCGGGCCCATGCGGAAAAATATGAGCTGGAGCATGTCCGCCATGATATCACTGTTGTGGTGATGGAGCTGGTGGATGCCCGGGAGCTGGAGGAGCAATTCCCGGTGGAGACGGTGGCGGAGATCAAGTCGGGGATATTCCGGATTATTCTGGAGGAGGTCAGGAAGGAATTCCACTATGAGCTGGTGGAGCTGGAGCATAAGCGGCATGCGCTGATTGTCAACGAACATCAGCTGGAACGGATGAAGCGGGTCTTCACCCATATTCTCTCCGGAATTGAAGCGGATATGGAAATCCGTGTGGTGGCAGCCATCGGGCGGCCGGTAGTCGCCTTGGCCAATAGCGCGGATTCCTACCGGGATGCGGTTCGGCTTCTGGAGCACCGGTTTGCCTTGGATAAGAATACGGTGATTACGGTCAATGATGTTGTTCCGCAAAAAACGGAGATATATTATTATCCTCTCGAGCTGGAGCGGGAGCTGATTAACCTGGTCCTCCAGGGAAAGGCAGCGCAGGTGCATGCCGTCCTGAACCGTATTCTGGATGAGAATATGGAGGAACGGCACAACGGCGGGGAAAGGCTGGCCCGCTTTGTCTTTGCCGTGGATGTGACGGTGCAGCGGATTTTGAGTCAGATGAACAAGAGCTACCGGGAGCTTTTTGCCCAGGACTCCCTCTATGACGAGCTGAAGCAGGTAGGCAGCGGCAAACGGGTACGGGAGCGGATACATGAAGTGTTCGGCGCTGTTATGGCCGGTATGGCCAGCCGCAGCGAGAAGCAGGATCATACAGTGGCCGAGCAGCTGCTTGCCCATATTCATGAGCATTTCAACGAGGATATTTCCCTGTCGGGCATAGCCGAGCAGTTAAACCTGTCCCTGGGCTACATCAGCTTGCTGTTCAAAAAATATAGCGGCGAGAATTTCAAGGAATATTTGAACCAGTACCGGGTAAGGAAGGCCAAGGAGCTGCTCAAGGCTGATGAAGGATACAGCATCAATGAAGTAGCCGGAATGGTGGGCTGCAATAACGTCAATACCTTTATCCGCATATTCAAGAAGTACGAGGGCGTTCCTCCCGGCCAGTATGCCAAACGCAATGATCAGTGAGCAAAAAAAGCAAGTCCGCGGGTGCCGGTGCCGCGGTTTTTTTGGTTTGCCGCAAAGGGCAGCATCGTAAGAGAGGCTTTGTAAACAGTTATTTGCAAGCGCTTCCATAAATCTCGGAGACATCAAAATAATCGTGATCCTCCGGTTATCAAAATAATCGTGATGCACCAAAATAATAACGATTTACGGGGAATATCAGCCGATGCTACACTTCAGCCGTGGAAGAAATCCGTAAAGGCAATCGCGGTTGATGCGTCATGAGCTCGGCGCAATTCAAGAAGCAAGAGCGTAAAGAAGGAGTGGTAGAGGCCCATGAATATCAAAACAGCCTTGCGTCAGCCAAGGGCGGAAACGGGGACAGGCGTTTGGCGGCAGATTTTGCGCAATGTAAAAAGAGACCGCTTTCTTTATCTGATCATGATTCCCTTTGTGGCCTGGTACCTGGTATTTCAGTATTATCCCATGCTGGGGCTGCAAATGGCGTTCAAGAAATACAGCATATACCTGGGGCTGTCAGGCAGCCCATGGGTGGGATTCGATAACTTTGCCGCCTTTTTCCAGGGGCCATATTTTTTGAGAACCCTGAAGAATACTGTGCTCATTAGTCTGTACAGCCTGATGTTCTCCTTTCCCGCACCGATTATTCTGGCCTTGCTGCTGAATGAAGTGAAGCATATGGCGTTTAAGCGTACGGTGCAAACACTGACTTATTTGCCCCACTTTATCTCCATTGTGATTGTTGCAGGCTTTGTCACCAACTTTTTGTCTCCGACCAATGGGATTATTAATCTGCTTTTGGCCAAGCTCGGATTTGAAAAGCTGTATTTTCTGGTGATTCCGGAATATTTCCGGACCATCTTCGTCTCGATGAATATATGGCGGGAGGTAGGCTTTGGCTCCATTATCTATATTGCCGCGCTGTCCGCCATTAATCCGGAGCTGCATGAGGCGGCTATTATTGACGGGGCTAATAAATGGAAGCGTGTTCTTCACGTGACCCTGCCGGGGATTATTCCTACAATCATGATTATGCTTATTCTCAAAATCGGCAGTCTCCTGGACGTAGGCTACGAGGCCATCATTCTGCTGTACCAGCCCTCCACCTATGAGGTGTCTGACGTGATCAGTACCTATGTATACCGGACCGGCTTGCAGGATGGGCGCTATGATTTGGGCACAGCGGTGGGCCTGTTCAATTCGGTGGTAGGCCTTATCCTTGTGGTCTGCGCCAACAAGCTGAGTAAAAAATATACCGAGAGCGGTTTATGGTAGCCGGGGGGGATAAACAATGAAATATCTGACAACGGGAGAGAAAATTTTCACCGTATTCAATTACCTCTTTTTGGCCCTTTTGGCGGCAGTTACGCTGTATCCGTTTTTGTACGTGCTCTCTGCCTCCTTCAGCTCCTCGGACGCCGTTCTGTCCGGTGACGTGGTGCTGTTCCCCAAGGAGCTGACTCTGCAGGCCTTCCGGCAGGTACTGCTGGAGGACGGCATCTGGCGGGCGTATGGCAATACGGTGTTTTATACCGTCGCCGCTACATGCCTGCAAATGACAGTTACCATTATGGGCGCTTATCCCCTGTCCAAAAGAAGGTTTATGGGGCGGACGCCAATCAGCTTTTTTATTGCCTTCACCATGCTGTTCAGCGCCGGGATGATTCCCTTCTATCTCACCGTCAAGCAGCTGGGGCTTCTGAACAGCAGGCTGGCCCTGCTGATTCCCTTTGCCGTATCCACCTTCCTGGTGATATTGCTGCGCACGAATTTCCAGTCAGTGCCGGAGGAAATGGAGGAGGCGGCCAAGGTGGACGGTGCTTCCGATTTCCAGATTTTGACCCGGATCTATCTGCCGGTATCCAAGCCTGCTCTGGCTACGCTTGCCCTTTTCTACGGCGTAGGCACCTGGAATTCCTACTTCTGGGCCATGGTGCTGGTGCAGGATGAGAGCAAAATTCCGCTTCAGGTGCTGCTGCGCAGGCTGATTGTGTCCATGAATCCCACCGAGGAAATGATGGCCTCCTCCGATGTTACGGTGTTGTTCTCCAAGGAGACAGTCATCTATGCGACGATTGTGGTGGCCGTTATTCCGGTTATTATGGTGTACCCGTTTATTCAGAAGTATTTTGCCGCGGGGGCCATGGTGGGTTCTGTCAAGGGGTAGTCTGTCGGATGGATGAATACTCTTTTATGGATGAAAAGGGGGTGATGTATACTATTTCCAGGTCACTAAAAAGAAGCAGTACACCACAAAGGGAGGTTGCAACCCAATGAACCACAAAACATGGACGGCCGCAGCAGCGGCGGCTGCACTTACGGCCAGTATAATCACCGGTTGCTCGTCAGATAAGGAACAAACAGAGGCTTCTCCATCCACACAGCCATCAGCGGCAGCCACGGCGGGTGCGCAATCCACTATGCCCAGCGATAAGCCGATTACCCTGACCTTCCATATGCATTACGGCAATGGGGGCGGCGGGGACAAGGTATTCAGCGACGATTGGCCTGTCTTCAAAAAAGCCGCAGAGCTGACCAATGTCTCCTTGAAGGGCACAGCCTCCAAGACATTGACTAACAGCGCTGAGGCCTACAATCTGATGCTGGCCTCCGGGAATCTGTCCGACATCATTCATTTCGGCAAGAAGGAGGATGCCAACAAGCTGGGCGGGGAGGGCGGACTGGTTGCCCTGAACGGGCTCATTGACAAACATGCGCCGAATATCAAGAAATTTTTTGAAGACCGCCCGGATGTGCGCAAGTACCTGACCTCCGCAGACGGCAATATGTATTATATCTCCTTTGTTCCGGACGGCTTGGCCTCCACCGGCTGGTTTATCCGCCAGGATTGGCTGGATAAGCTGGGGTTGAAGAAACCTGCCACAGCAGACGAGTATTACAATGTGTTGAAGGCATTCCGGGATAATGATCCCAACGGCAATGGCAAGAAGGATGAAATTCCCTACTTCAACCGCCAGTCCTTCGGTGTCTATTCGCTCCTGAATCTGTGGGATGCGGGAACCGCCTACAAGATCGACCAGAAGACGGACACGATTGTCTATGATCCGATCAATCCCACTTACAAAACCGGCATGTCCAATCTGGCCAAATGGTACGCAGAAGGACTTATCGATAAGGAAATCTTCACCCGCAAGGGAGATACCCGGCTGGTTATGCTCTCGGATAATTTGGGAGGCTCCACCCACGACTGGTTTGCCAGCACCTACGGCTACAACGCCAAGGCCAAGGACAAGGTACCCGGCGTAAATCTGGTTCCCATAGCACCTGTTGCCAGCGTAACCGGAGATAAGGACTGGTATGACTTCAGGGCCGACGTCAGCCCCTCCGGGTGGGGGATTGCCAGCACCAACAAGCATCAGGTGGAAACCGTCAAATATTTGGACTTTTGGTTCAGCGATACCGGGCGGCGGTTGGCCAACTACGGGATTGAAGGCGAAACCTACGACATGGTGAATGGCAAGCCAATCTTCAAGAAAGCATTGCTGGATACGGGAAATGTACTTTTGAATCTGCAAAAAACGGGAGCCCAGCAGGAGATCGGCTTCCATCAGGACTTCGAGCATGAGAAGCAATTTACCCCTGAGGGCGTACTGGCCTCGGTGAATGAGTACAATGAGAAATACATTAATAAAAAGGCCCGTGTGCCCAATATGAACTATACCGTGAAGGAGCAGGAACGGCTGAAGGAGCTGGAAGGGCAGATCGAGACCTACCGGGTGGAGACCGGCCAGAAGTGGCTTTTGGGAGCGGAGTCCGTGGATGCCAAGTACGAGGATTTTGTCAAACAGCTGAAGGCACTGGGCATTGAAGAGGTGCTGAAGATCAAAAATGAGGCGTATGCCCGTTACAAGAAGGGCTAATGCCCTCCAGCACATATCCGGGCTGTGCATAACGGGCAGCTCGGGTATGGATGGGCTCAAGCAAACGGTGACATGGGGGGAAATGAAGATGAAGATGAGGCAGCCGCTGCGCATTTGGCTGGTCCGGGTGATCATCCTGGCTCTGCTTTCGCCTGCGTACAGCTCACTGGCGTATGCCTATGATACGGGGCAGAGCACAGGAGAAGGAGGTGCGAGTGTAGCCGCAAGCGTTTATGAAAGCGTGTACAAACAAGTGGAGCTGAAGCCGTCGGCCGATTCCTATACGCTGAACTCCCGTGCGGATACCAATTACGGCTTAAGTGATCTGCTGGTTCTAAAAAAGGACAATTACAGCAACACAACCAGAAAGATTTATACGACATACCCGTTGTCAGCCCTAAACATCCGGGACCCCCAGTCGGTACTCGGCGCGGCTCTTCTGCTTTACCGGACGGATAATACGGGTACCGCGGGAGAGGTTGGGGCATATCCGGTCGATAGCACCGCCTGGCAGGAGCAGGGCATTACCTGGAATAATGCGCCTGCCCATGCTGCCGACCCTCTGACGGTGGCCACGGTAAGACCGGAGAGCAAATTTTATGAGTTTGATGTGACCGAATATGTAAAATCCCATTGGCAGGAGGAGGCTCTGTCCTTTGCCTTTCTGGGGCAGGTGCAAGGGCAGCAAATCAACTTTGCATCCAAGGACCAATCGGCTGCCGGTGCCGGAAAGGAACCGCGGCTGGTAATCAAGCTGCTCCAAACCGCTTTGGTATCCATTGAGGTTGCCGCTCCCCCGGCCAAGTCCGTCTATTATCCGGGAGAGGAGCTGGATTTGGCGGGATTGAGGGTAACCGGCCGCTACGGGGACGGCCTGGAGGCTGCGCTGACCGACTATACGGTCAGTGGCTTTGACAGCAGTGTGCCAGTGGAGCGGCAGCCCATCACCGTAACGGTGGAGGATAAAACGGCGGTTTTCTTTGTGGAAATCCGCCGGCCCTCTGCCGCCAACCCGCCCTCCTGGCCGGAGGGAAGCACGCTGACAGCTGCGGGCACCTCCAAAACGAAGACGCTTCTCCGCTGGTCCCCTGCATGGGACAACGCGGAGATTACCGGCTACCGGCTGTTTGCCAACGGCGCCCTGATGACCGCTGTGGATGGTCAAACCCTGGAGGTAAGCCTCACTGGGCTGACGCCTTCTACCAGCTACAATTTCCGGATCGAGGCCGGAGACGCGGAGGGGAATTGGACTGCCGGACCGGAGCTGGAGATTTTTACCGAGCTGCGCCCGACGGAACTGCCCCAGGTGACCGCTATTGAGGGCGGGGAATTTGCTGTAACGGACTGGACGGTTGCGGTGAATGCGGACGGTAAGGGCGTTTGGGAAACCGTCAACGGCAGCCTGGCGCTTACCTCTTATGCCGGCGCAGGGTCCCAGCCTCTGCGGAATCTCGTTGTTTACCGGACACCGTTCATTGGGGATTTTGCCTGGACCGGCAAGGTGGCCGTGACGCCCCGGAGCGACTGGGACGACCTGGCGGTGGTATTCAACTACATCGACGAGGAGAATTATTGCTTTGTTTCCCTGAACAAAAGCAATGACGACGCCACACACGGCATCTTCCGGGTGGTGAACAATGCGCTGGTTCAATTGAAGGATTTCCAGCTGGGGCTGCTGAAGCCGGGAACCGTCCAGGAGCTCCGGGTTGACCGGATGGGAGCGGTGATCCGGGTGTACCTGGATGGGGATTTTATCGGGGAAACGGAGGAACAGCTTTACACCAACGGCCGGGTCGGCTTCGGCAGCATGAACGACCGGGTTACCCTGTCAGGAATGAAGGTGTACGGCACGGAGCTCATCGATCTGCTGCCGCCTACTCCTCCGGGGCAGCTTGCAGGGGTTGCCCAATCCGCCACTGCCATCCGGCTCTCCTGGCAGGCGTCCTCCGATGATGCCGGCATCAAGCTTTATTCGGTATACCGGGACGGACAGCTGCTGGGAACCACCAATCTGACCGCTTTTGTCGATGAGGAGCTGACGCCCCATACCGGTTACAGCTATTATGTGACGGCGACGGATGTGTCCAATAAAAGTTCGGAGAAGAGTGGAACGGTGGCTGTTGCCACGCTGGAGCAGAACCCGTATCCCTTCCCCTTCCGCCACAGTCTCATTGACAGTGCTCTCCGGGAGCCGCTGCTCCAATACCAGCTTAGCCTGGAATGGACCTCCCACAGCCTTCGCAGCGGTGCGGCTCTGATGTACCTGACGTCTGCGGCGATGTACGATCCGTATTATACAGGCAGCGACGGCACGATGATCAAGGAGCGGATTCTGGCGCATTTCCGGAACATGCTGGTGCCGGGAAGCAAGCGGGAGCCAGGCGCTTCCGGATCACTGGATACCTCGGCTACGGCATTGGCCATCCAGGCCTTTGATCTGGCCTCCGCCCTTCCTGCTGTTTGGGATGAGCTGACAGCCGGGGAGAAGGACAAGATTACGCTGATCATGCAGGCGCATCTGGTGGCAGCGCAGTGGGGCCATGATGATGACAATAATTTTGCCACGGGCATCGACCAGCTTGGCAATTTCAACAAGGGCTGGAATCCCAATTACGTAGAAGGCGCCATCGCCAGTGCTCTGTCCACCGTCCGCTATCTGGGCGGAGCAGAGGCGGCCAACGCATTCCTGCTTAGCTTCGATTACGACCGCTTCATGGGGCGTCTACAGGCGGCGGGGCTGTCCAGCATTGCCTGGACCTTCAGCCAGACGGGGAAGTCCGCTCTGGAGGCAGCGGTAAAGAATGAATTTACCTACAAGGGCCACGGATTGGATGAACCGTTCCAATGGATCAAGGAACGGGCCTTGATTATGTATGGAAAAACGGTGAAAGCGCAGGTGTACAGCGGGAATACGCTCCGGGCCTATGTGAACAACCCGGAGGGGCTGCCCAATACCGGGATGCAGGGTATGGCCCATGAGTTTGATACGGTGGATGCCAACGGTGTGCGCAGCGACCTGGACTATGCCTCCAAGGGGTGGAACAACAGCATCCTCAGTCTGCTGGCCGCCTATTATTACGGTGTTCCCCAGTCGGCGGCCCAGGCGGATGTGGAGCTGATCCAATTGCGGTATGCGGTGGGCAGCACGGATCTGATCTATAAAGCGGCCAACGGATATTTTGGCCACGCCAAGGGCAATTCCCTCGGCTACCGGGATGCCTACAACGCCGATGCCAACATGGGCTACTATTGGCTGAAGGATTTGTGGGAGAACGTCATCAGCCAGCCGGCCCTCATTCCCGTGCGGGACACGGAGGCGCCAACGGTTCCCGGCAGCACCGGGGGAAGCTCATCGTCAGGACTAACCCTTGCAGCGCCTGCCAAGGCAGCAGTGGAAGCGGGTGCGGCGCGGTTGGCATTGGACATGGAGGTGAACCGCGGGAACGGAACGGCAACAGCCAAGCTTGCGTCCGCCGACTTGGCCGGGCTGCTGAAGAGCGGAGACAGCCGGGTGAAGCTGTCCATGCCGGCATTGGATGGTGTGGCCACCTATGTGCTGCGCTTGCCGGACTTCCCGTTGAAGGAATGGCCAAGCGGCTTCGGGCTGATTCTTGATACCCCTGGCGGCTCAGTAGTCTTAAGCGCTCCGCTGCTCAGGGAGCTGGCGGGGACGGCTGGGCAGAAGGCGGACATTGAATTGTCCGTCGGCTTGGGGGACCCCTCCAAGCTTGCGGCTGATGTACGGGCAGCGCTGGATGGCCGTCCATTGATCCAAGTGGGAGGGAAGGTGAACGGCAGCCCGCTGGCAGGCAGCCAAGGAGCGAAGCTGGTTGTATCCATTCCCTACCGCCCGGCAGCAGCAGAACTGGCCGGACATGAACGGCTGGTCATCTGGGCCATTCAGGAGGACGGCAGTACCCGGACGGTATCCAACGGGAGGTATGATCCTTCTCTAGGTGCGGTCACATATGCATCGTCGGAGTTTGGCTTATACGGCATTGTCTTTGTGAAGAAGGCCTTCGGGGATATCGGGAATGCGGAATGGTCCCGGACGGCAGTGGAGGTGTTGGCTGCCAAGGGAGTTATTGACGGAACCGCTGCGGACACCTTTGCCCCGTCTATGGCCGTTACCAGAGCCGACTTTGTGGCCCTGCTGGTGAAGACGCTGGGGTTGACGGGTTTGGCGGAAAGCAGCTTTGCCGATGTCAGTGGGCAGGACCGGCACTATGTTGAGCTGGCGCTGGCGGAGAAGCTCGGCATCGTGCAGGGCGGTGGAGGCGGACGGTTTGAGCCGGAGGCGGCCATTACCCGGCAGGACATGATGGTCCTGGCTGCACGGGCTCTTGCCCTGGATTCGCCTGCGGTCTTGGCGGAGGCACCCTCCGGTGTGCTAACTGCCTTCGCGGATGGAGGCACGGTTGCCGATTATGCCCGAGACAGTACCGCTCTGCTGGTGAATATCGGATTGATCCAAGGCGACGGCGGCAGGCTGAACCCGCTGGGCAGTCTGACCCGTGCAGAGGCTGCCGTTCTGCTGTACCGGATATATGTAAGCATTCATTAAAATGGAGACTTTTTTCATATTAGGAGCTGCGGGGAAATAACGGTATGTTATTTCCCCGCAGTCTCTAACAAATCCGCAAAGGAGAATGAATGATGAACAGAAGAATGAAAATGATTGCGGCTGTGCTGGCAATCCTGATGACGCTTGGCTGCCTCATCCCGGGCTGGACCCCTCCCGTCCGCGCATCGGCCAACCTGGCCCAGGGCAAAACCGCTGTGGCCAGCTCGGTTAAGAACAGCGCTTTGGCTGCCCGCTATGCGGTGGATGGGGACAGTGCTACCCGTTGGAGCTCCATCTATTCCGGCAGCGAGTGGATTTATGTGGATTTGGGCTTGGGGCAATCCGTCGGCGCCGTGGCTATCCAATGGGGAACCTCCTATGCGTCGGCATACCGGGTTCAGGTGTCGGGGGACGCCTCCAATTGGACGGATGTATTCACCGCCTCAAGCGGAGATGGAGGAACGGACGAGATCACCTTTGCAGCAATTGCAGCCAGGTATGTGCGGGTCCTGGGGGAAACCCCCGCTACCGCTTACGGCTACTCGATCTATGAATTGGCGGTGTATGCGTCTGGAACAGCCCCGGGAGGAAACGGCTCCGCACCCGGACGTACGGCTTCCTTCGGTCCCAACGGGACCCATTGGCCGTCTCTCATCCCCACTCCCTTCATGTACGACAGCTCGATCCCCCATATTGTGGATGCAGCCAGCTCCTGGACGGCCATCCGCAATGCCATTGCAGCGGTAACGCCGGAGCAGGCTGCCGCCGGGGTGCTCATCCGGGTGGCCCCCGGCACTCTGACCGGCAACGGCGCAGGGTCCGGCAATACACCGGTGCTGGAGAATCTGGGCTCCTCCTCGTGGACAAAGCGGATCACGGTAGCTCCCCGGGACGGCTACGGCACGGTCATGATTTCCGGGGGCGCCCGGATTAAAAACGTGCGGGGTGTGGCCTTCGCCGGACTTATCGCCGACCAGATCAAGCTGGAGGGCTGCGACCGCTCGGCTCTGGCCTGGACCAAGGTCACCCGCTGGCTGGCCGGATATGGCATTGCAGGCCAAACCACCTCGTCCGTAGAGTTCAGTGAGGTGGTAATGCCGGACTCCATGGTCATCGACGGGGATGCGTCCGATTTCTATTCCGTAGCCTCAGGTCCGATTGACGGGTGGCGCTTCGACGGTATCTATATTGCACCCCACTTCTATAATGCAGCCAGCACTCCCAAGCCCCACACAGATTCGCTGCAATTTGCCGGTTCGGCGGCTTACTCCAATATGACCTTCCGCGACGCGGCCATCTTCGCCAGCAACAACTGTGCCATTCAGGTAGGAAGCCTGAGCGGGCTAACTCTGGATCACAGCTATATTGCGGCGGGAAGCGTAGCCAGAAGCCGCTATCCCTTTCTCTCAGGAGGAGCCACGGAAGGCGGTACAGCAGCCTTCAACGGAAGCGGAAGCAATTTTGCAGCTATTGATTCGGTGATCATCGGTGCGTTGGGTTCGTCCTCCTGGGCATCCATAACCAATACACGGATCAACTACCAGGCTACCCAGACGCCGGCAACCGGGTCGTGGACGGTAGATCTTACCCTGTCTCCCTCCAATCCGGCCATGCCGCCAATGCCCAATGATGCGTATTTGAATTCCATCTGGGGGGAATAGGGGCAGACTGGACAGGGCAGACTGGACAATTTGCGGGTTGAGGGGGCAGCAATCTGCCCCCTCTCCAAAGATTTCTTCTATTAGCTTTCATTAAGCGAAGGTAGAACACAATTGAATTCGTCAAAGCCTGATTTACTCAAATGCAGATCACGGACAATTTCTTTGCCTTCATGGATGACACGGATTTGGTAATTGCCGTAGAATGCCTTGAAATACAAGTGGTCCTGCTCCGTTTCCAGGTCCAGATTCGTTCTCCATTCCTTATTGATTAACTCATCCAGCACCCCGAAGGACGGCTTCTCCGAAAAATCACTTCTGATCAACCCGCTTCTATACTGATCCTCCGCCCAGCCGTTACCGCCTGATATGGCGCAATGGTCGCCCAAATTCCAATAGACAATGGACTCCATATTGGGATGGCTGAACCAGATTCTGTACAGATTCCGCAAAGCCTCTGCCTGCAGCCCGTCATCGTAGCCCGGCACTGTAATTTCTGAGACGGAAAGCGGGCGCCCCAGTTTGGCATAGCAATCCATCACCTTGTACAAGTGTTTCG
>JAQSYT010000054.1 GCA_029256065.1 Paenibacillaceae bacterium | reverse complement strand
CCTGATATGTTATACCCACTCTATTATGATGGAGGCAATACCTTTATCGATATAAAGGGCTCCCCTGACTTTCTGACCGTAATCGACCATGATGTGACCGGGTTGTTCAAGCTCAGCCAGGCGGATACGAGTTATGGTCCTTTGACGGGCAGCACCTCCATAACCGGAGACCTGTACATAGATGCCCCCCGGGTAAAGCTTCATAATGTCAGGGTAAGCGGAAATCTGATTATAACCGAGCATGTGGGCAGTGAGGCTGTTTATCTCGAGAATGTGCAAGTAGATGGGGAGACCTTGGTGCTGGGCAGCGGAAAAGGCGGGATTCATCTGACCGGTGCTTTGCTGAGCTCCCTTGTTGTAAACAATCCTGAAGAGGCTGTGGACATTGTTGCAGAAAAAGGTACCCGAGTACAGCAAGCTACGTTGATTTCCTCTGCTGCCGTTAAGCAAATTATTGCACAGGATCCTGCCTCTGTATTTGATAAAGTGCGCATCCCACAGGAAGCTCCAGCCCAAAGCTATGTTTCTCTGCAAGGGACATTTGGCACCGTGGATGTCCAAGCCCCGATTTATTTTCAACTTACAGAGGGTAACATTGCATCACTGAATGTTACAGCGTCCTCCAAGTTCAGCGGTCAAGGCACCATTACCAATGCCTATCTTCAAGCTGACCCGCTTTCCTTTGAGAAAATGCCCTTACACTATACGCTGGGAAATGGCATCGCTCCACCTGCAGAGGCTCCACCGAAACTAGCGGCAGCGCCGCTCTTGAAGGCCGCCGTTATTTCCAACGGGAAGATTGCTCTGGAATTCTCGCGGAAAGCAGAAGCATTAACCTTAGAGGATTTTCACATTGAAGCCACACTTGGTGAAGAGCCGTTCAGTGCTGCGGACTGGACATACGATGCAATAACGGGAACGATTTCATTTCCTGAGCTTTCTGCAGATTCCATTGCATTGCTGAGGGTTGGAATTAAGGCGAAGCACGATGCCTTTGCCGGCCATCTCCGTCTTATCCTGTCCGGCTTCTCTGGCCGGCTCTTGAACGTCAACGGACTGCCTGCTGAAGGGGTACGGATCACCTTTCGTAGTAAAACAGAGGCGGCAGAGGTCAATAAGGCGCCATCCGGCGAAGCAGTAACAGATAAAAACGGCAATTATGCCATCCGCTTAAGCTCGGGTGTGTATACCGGTGAATTGAATGGGGAGGGATTCCTCCGCACTTATATGGAAGCCATTGCGCAGTCCGGCAGCTATAGCCGTAATGTAAACGCATCAGCCATTGGAACCTTGAAGGAAAGTGAGCTCCGCATTGTTCTGTCCTGGGGAATCCACCCGCGTGATTTGGATGCCCACCTTATTGGGCCGGACAGAAGTGGAATTGGCGGAAACCTTCATACATGGTACAAAAACCGGATTGACCGGTACAGCGCATTCAGCGATATCGAGCTGGACGTTGATGATTCTGCCTCCTTCGGGCCAGAAACCATTACCATCCGGAAACCGGCCAACGGGCATTATTTATTTTACACCCATAAGTATTCCGGTGTCCGCAGCATGTTCAGCTCTGTTGCCACAGTGAAGGTTTACCAAGGTATACAAACAGAGCCTCTTCACACCTATTCCATGCCGCTGATCCCCACGAGCAAAGAATATTGGGTTGTATTCAAAATGACCGTAAGCGGTGACGGCATTACTTTTACTCCGATGAATGAATTTACCGATTCCAATCCGTGGGATAATGTGGGTAAGCTAGGCAATAACACAGAGCTTCGTTCAAGTGTCTATACCATCAACAATGGGAGAAGGAGGATTGAAAAGGTTCCTCAAGGAACCTCCGCGGAAGCCCTAAAGCAAGTGTTATCCACTGTTGATCCGGGAGCACATTTCGAGCTGTATGAACCAGACCGTACATCCATACGTACCGGTAAGGTGGAAAAATTTGATGTTGTAATCATTACAGCTGCTAATGGCATCACGAAGAGGGAATTCGAAGTGCTCACGGAGACGGCAATTCCGGCACCTGCTTCTCCGGCAATCATCACGAACCTATATGCATCTTCGGATAACTCCGTCACAAATGCCGTTTACAGCCAATCAGCAGATTCTGGTGCCAACACAGCTTCCACCCCAATCCATATCCCTTCTTCTGCTCCCAATCTGCTGATCCAATTCAACCAGGAAATCTCGGCTACCCAAGAAGAACTTCAGGTCTATGTCCATGATGCGCTTCTTTCCAAGGATTCCATCCGGGTGCTGCCTGAGGGGCTGCTTTCATTGAACTTGCAGGCCGTTCCAATCGGTCAAGCTGCTGCCATTACGATTAGCAATCTGAAAACCAACGGAGAAATGAAGACCAGCTCTTATACCGTGCATATCTTTAGATCAAATTAGCGCTTGATAGCTATACTAAATTAACAAAGGAGGGGGCTGAACGCCCTCTCCTTTGTTGGTTCCCGTATTTTATTTTTTCACTACAGGCACATAATCGAAATCGGGAACGGCTACTCCAGCCTGATCATACAAATTCATGTAATAATAGTCGCGGGGCAGCATTTTTTTGTATTTAATGCTTACATTGGCGCCTTTCTCCACTGCTTCTTTATATCTCACAGACCATTTGTCATTCAGGTTGATATCAGTCCGGTACTTTCTGGAATCCTCATTCCACGTGAATTTAATGATTTGCCCTCTAAGCGCATATTCGGTTCCATCCACATCCAATATGAGTCCGGCGGCAAGTATATTGGATGAGTTGGCCACGCTGAAGCCCTCTGCATATTGCAGAGTCAACATCCCATCCTCATAAGAAGCCGCGGGAGCTCCCGGAAGATTGTTCGCCTTTGCTGTGGTAGATAACGCCGTTTCCGGATAAGAGTCCCCTGCCCAATCGGTTAGGCCGGTTCCATCAAAGGTCACGACTGCTTCACCTTCAGGCAAAGGCTTATCGAAGCTTATCATAGCGTAGCTTACCAAGGAATCGCTCCTGTACTGGCTTGGTTGGTACTCCTGATCTCCGACCTTAACCGTAAATCGCTGAGACATGGGTTTTTCTTCCAATTTCTTAAGGTTATCACCATATCTCCAACCCGGGTCAACATATACCGATAGGTGTTGGCGGTCGTAAGCCAGATATGACCGTAAGGCTTGGTCGGACCAGCCTATATAAACCTTGAAGTAACTCAAGGGCAAACCGTTTGCCGCATCCTGAAGGGAGCTTCCCCGATACTCGACATATTGCAAGGAGCCAATAGGATTGGGAATGATGTCCAGCTTGATATACGAGCCCGCGTTCTTATCTCTATATTCCTCTTTATAGTGAAGGGTTGCTGAGGCCACTTTCCCGCCCTCTACGACAAAATCCGATGGAGCCGGAGGGTAGTCGCCGTCAAGCTCTCCATAGAAGTACAGATAAATAGCGTTTTTGCTCTTATTGACATTGGCATAACCGTATGGGGTTGTTGGGTAGGCTTGCGGCTGCCCATCCCCCTGTGGCATCTCAAGCTGAAGTGCTGTTGTTTGGGCAGATAGATAATCCCCATCTTTTACCACAAATTCAACCTTGAGATAAGTACCTGAATCCGCTTGGTAGCCTGTGTCCCATTCTTGAACTGCACCGACATCCGTAGAAGCAATTTTAGCATAAGGCCAGTCATTTACGTTATATATGTACGAATTTCCATAAAAATCCATGTCTAAATAACCATTTACGACCGCATCCGGTTGGCTTTCAATGTCCGTTTTTATCTGGTGGACAACTGCATAAACCTCACCAGGCCGATTTAGGGCAAATTTCACGCGCAGCGTGCCATCCTTGATATAAGCTTGCGGATAGCCTTCTGCAAAAGAAGGGTCAACATATTGGCTGGTTTTCACAATCAGTCCCATATGATTCAGATTTAAAACAGTAAGAACATAACTCTGTGTGCCTGTAGCCGCACCTGATAAAACGGCTGTCAGGGTTACCGTCTGAACCGTATCTCCTTGTTGAACAACCCCGTTTTCCGTCACCACAGCAGAATTGCTGCTTGACCAGGTAATTTGGACTCCAGGATATTCATCCAGAGAAACTGGAAGCAGCAAATCCTTGCTGATGCTATTCTTGCTGGCATTACCGTTTAAATAAATGGCGTTAATAGCAGCATATACATCCTCCGGGAGCACCGCTCCTGAGGTTACCGGCCCCAGAGCCTCACTGGTCACGGTATGATTCTGCTCCTTAACCCCCGCCAAAACCCGGATAAAGTAGCCAGTATCTTCCGGCCGAACCACATAGGTTGCCGAATTTGCTTCTCTAATGAGTTCATATCCCGTGTTTTCCTCCTTTGAACGCAACCACTGGTAACCCAATCTGGGTATGGCCGGCGCATCAACGGAGAACTGGAGTTTTCCCGCAATAAGAGTTTCCCCTACTGTGGGATTTCCAGAAATTGTACCAATCGCCTTTAACACTGGGATACTTTCAGGAGCATAAGTGAGCTTAAACTGAATTGAACCGGTTCCTTCTTTCCATATTGCAAATTGAGTCGTGGTCAGACCTTCGGGATTGCCGGCATCAATAAGATAAAGGAAGCTGCCTGCTTTATTTTCCTCCGACAGCCCTGTTCCAAAATCCGCACTGTATACTGCACCGTTAACACTTACATGAAATCCTGACGTATCGGCAATCGGCGCTCCTTCAGCATCCGTCAGTTGAATAACGGCATATACAGCGTACACTGCCTGTCCAACTGTCATTGGAATCAGAGGCTGTTTGGCTGTCATCAGAGCGGTGTAAAAAGTAGGCTGCTCAACGGACGGGATGGTGCCGGTGATTTCAACCCTCTTCCCGTTTTCCATCAATACTCCATCAATTTCAGCATTGGGATCCTTTATGGCAGAGGTGAGTACCTTTGCTTTGACGCCTAACCCCTTCTGGACCACCACAGCTTTCTCCACTGTCACAACCGTTTTGGCTTCAAAACCGCCGTTCTGGGTCTTCACCACCACTTCCTTGACACCAGGTGCTTTGGCTGTCACCAAGCCTGTGCTGCTCACTGTGATGACGTCAGAGCTGCCGCCGTACACACTCCAGGTTACGTTTTTGTTGGTGGCATTGGACGGTGTCACAGCAGCAGAGAGTTCCTTGGTTTCACCCACTTGGAGGGTAACCCGTTTTTCGCTGAGGCTGACTCCCGTTACTGCAACTGTTGTACTGCCACTATCGTCATCGCCTCCACCCCCAGAGGAATTGCCACCCTCATCTCTACTATTTGGGGAGCTGCCACCGCTGCTGCCGGGAACACTGCCTCCACCAACAGGGGCCGGTGCGGTTGTCTGGGGCTTATCGTTAATGGTGACAGCCGCATTATCCTTGGTGGAGACCTTCTCCACCTTCACCTCGCCCTTCAGCTTGGTGGCTGCTTCGGCGACCAGCTCCTTGATGGTTCCGCTGGCCGTAATGCTGGCGGCTGCCGATTGGTTGGTTACCTTGTTGAAGGTTCCGTCCAGCACAATTAGCTGGCCTGCCAGAACATCGGCCGCAATAGTAACCGACTCAAAGCCGCCCCCGCTCAGCTCACGGGTAACCAGCATCGCGCCGGTTTCCAGCAGGGTCACCGACACGTTGGTGCTGCCCGAAGCGACCAAACGCACCTTGCCATTGTACTTATTCACCACGAGAGCGCCCTTCACATTCACATTGTTGAACAGAATGGAATGCTCCCCGCCGCCTTGGACGTACACCGTGCCGTTGATGGTCACACCGTCCAGATGAACCTCGCCTTCCCCTACACCTTGGGCGATATAGAGGTCGCCGGAGATGGTCATGCCCTTCAGCGTAACATCTGCCGTATTCACCAATACATTGCCGGCGATGTCTCCTGTATAGGTGCCGGGTTTGCTATACAATTGCGCTAGCAGCTGATTAAACAACGCCGTCGCTTCCGCGCGGGTCAACGTGGCCTGAGGCTTAAACGAGCCATCAGGAAATCCCTTCAACACCGAGCGTTTCGCTAATTCTCCAACCGCAGCGGTTGCCCATGGCGCCAGCTCTGCCTTATCGGTGAAGGCGGCAGAATGATCTGTCTGCTTCAGTTGGAATGCCCGTGCTAATAATACGGCCGCCTCCTGGCGGGTGATGCTGTCCCGGGGGTTGGCATTACCGCCGGAGCCTTCCAGGATACCGGCAGCATGCAGCTTTGTTACCGCCTCGTAGAACCAATCTGCAGAAGTGACATCGCTAAACACGTTATTGCCTGTCTCCACGTAGCGGGAAATATTCTGGAGCATAGCGGCAAACTCTCCACGGGTTACCGCTTGATCCGGCTTGAAGCTGCCGTCCTCATACCCTTGGATCACCCCGTAATTACTCCAGGCTTCCACTGCCGTACGGCTCCAATGAACCGCTGTGTCCTGATAGCTATGTACTTGTACTGTAGCAGAATTGCCGGAATCCGCTTCTGCAGCTTTTGATTCTGCGGCCAGGGCTATACCTGTCCAGGCTGGGAGCAGCAGTGCTGTTGAGAGAACTGCTGCCATAACTTTCCGGATTTTTTTCCTGAATCCTAACACCATTTTTCCTCCAGATTCTAAAGTAGATTCGGGGGGTGCTGTAAAAAATTAGATAAACCATACCCGTCTGCATAAATATAACATCATTTCCTGACAAATTTCGATGAACAGAATGTGAATTTTTGCATCTACTTGCAACTATAATTGCAACATGTTGCAAAACATTGTACAGATGTCCTTCTTTCTTCGATCTGCTCCATGCAGACAAAAAAACAACCCGTTCCACGAATGAGCGTGGCCAGGTTGTTTAGTCGGAGATATCTTGGTGAAAAGCTTACTTCAGAGAAGCCAGAATGCTGGCAAATTCCCCGCGAGTCAGCTGCTGGGAGCTGCCTGCTGCTTTTTCATACGTTTGTCCGCTCAAGGCGCTATAACGCTCCATGATCAGATTCATTTGATCTGCCGTTATGATGCTGTTGGGCGAAAATTGACTATTGCCAATCCCTTCCACCAATCCAGTCTCAGCGGCCCAACCAACATAACCGCTGTACCAGCTTCCTTGCTCCACATCGCTGAACAAGGCGGTCTCTTCCGTTTTCACATCCAGCAGCCGCCCAAACACGGTAACTGCCGCAGCTCGGGATAACCCTTCATTTGGAGAAAATGCATTGTCTGCAGTTCCTACCATAACACCCTTCTCATACAGCATTTTGATGGCTTCATAAGCTGCATCCCCTGGTCTTACATCATTGAACGGCAGCCCGCCAATGATAAACTGCAGGCTGGTAGCGCCTGTGTATTCCGCATTTCCGGAGACAACCGCAACGGTTAACCGGTAAGTGCCGTCATCCTTGGGCAGGATAGCGGAGATGGCATCCATTCCAGCAGACAGCAGAGCTGTTTCGGAATAATTTTCGGATGGGACATCAGTCACTGTAACTTGAATATCTGTATTCGGAACGCCAATGCTGGCTGCAATGCTGTCCAGGGCAATAGTACCGCCTGAGGCTGCGTTGGCAATACCCTTGCCGGCATTGATGGAGAAGGTTACCTTCTGCTTGCCGGAGGCATCCGTGGAGGCTGTAATCGCCGAGAAGCTGTGAATGGTATCGGTCAGGATAAATGCGGTGGAAGCTTCCCCAGTGGCTTCTGCCTGTCCTCCCGGGTTACCGTTCATACCCGGAGTCGTCATGCCATCCGGCATGGCCGGCATTTCTCCGGCAGGAGGCTCAGGGGGAGTTCCGTTTCCGTTCCCAGCGGGTGATGTGCCTTGGCCTTGACCCGGAGGATTCCCTTGCGGACGCCCGCCGGCTCCGGGAGGGCCACCGGCCATCATACCAAAGGAATTACCGCTGTATTGCTGCTGGACACCGTCCACATATACCTTGTATTCCTTATTAAGAGCCAAATCAGCGGACGTAAAGGTCAAGCTCTGGAATGCTTTTTCCGCCGTATGGCTAAGGAGCTTATTGCCGTTTGCATCGGTGATGTCAATGACGCTTCCCGCAGCTTGGGTGGAGGCGAACATCAGCTCCATAAACGGCTGCTTGGAGCTGCCGCTTGTTGCATCGTTGCGGGTGCCCAATGCGACAACCGTCCCGCCGTTCAGCAGAATGTCCTGATCCGCATCGATCCCGCCATCCGGACTGCGCTCATTGGACATAGTCACAATGTTCCCGCCGTTAATGGTCAGGTAGCCATTGGAATCGATGCCGTCGCCCTCTGCGCCCAAACCGGCATTCACATGCAAATAACCGCCGTTGATAGTCGTCACAGATATGCCGTCTTCATTGGTATTAATACCGTCATCCTGGGACTCAATATAGATGCTGCCGCCATTCTGCGTCAAATGCAGCTCTGAATCCAGCCCTTCATTTTCGGCAATAATGGTCAGCTTACCGGTTCCGGCAGATTCCCCGTTAATGTTCATAGACATTTTGGAGTAGAACGCCCCATCGTATTTATGGAGCTTTTTTGTGGTGCCTTCCTTGTAGATTCTGGCCACGTAGGAGCCGCTCACATGGTTGTCGGAGCCATCGGCGATTACCACCTGTGCACCCGCTGAAGACAGATCAGTGACCCCTTTGGTATCTTCGCTGGAGCTATAGGGCTCATACACATTGTAAAAAATAACGGCCGGCGCCACAGTGGAGGTAATATCGATGCCATCCAGAATCAGCTTCACTACCGCGCTGGAATCCTCCGCGGCATCCTCACCAAGGTCAATGGCCAGCTGACCGGCTGACAGGGTACCGGATACGCGGTATGTCCCCGGTTCAGTAATGGTCACTACCGTGTGCGCCTCAGCCTCACTGGCCTCATGCTCGTCCTTGGCAGCTCCTTCTCCGTAAGTGGAGCCTTGTCCGGCTTTGTAATAAACAATATCTGCCCCTGTATAAACGGAGGAGGAGGAATCTGTGGAAGCCGTTTGGCCATCCACCTTAATGCCGCTATCCGATAGTGTGATTGAGGTTTCCGAAGTGCTTGCTGCCCCGGCAACCGGGGAAAAAATGACGGAGGAAAAGGCCAGCAATCCTGCCAGCAATACCGATGTGGAACGCATTCGCATAAAGCTTGCACATCCTTTCTGGTTTGTTGGGATATAGCCTCAGTTTATAGCCGCTTCCTGAATCCCCCCTGAATGTAAGCCAAACATTACCTGAAAACAAAACCGGATGCTAAAAAACCAAGAAGCCCCGCGGAATAAACCGTCTGGCTCCTTGGTTTTTACTTTTTAGCCGAGCTAACCTTTTAGTTGCTGCTCCAAACAATAAAGCGTATAAGCATGGCAGACACTTCGGACCGGGAGACAACACTGGCAGGCTCCAGCAGGTTCCCTGGTTTGCCATTCAGTATGCCTGTTTTCACGGCCCAATCCATGGCATCCATTGCCCAAGGGGAAATGTCTCGGCTGTCCGCAAAGACCGCGCCGGTTCCGGAGGCGGCAGGCTGTCCGGCGTACCGGTGCAGGATCGTAATGAGCTGTTCCCGGGTAATGGTGGCTTCCGGTGCGCTACCGTCACTGATTCCCGAGGCGATGGCCCAGTCCTGCGCCTTGCTGTACCAATATGATCCGCCCTCGGTCTCTACCCCTTGCAAGCGGGCCAGCACGGTGAAGAGCATGGCGCGGCTCAGCGTGTCATCGGGGGCGAAGATTCCCTCACCCGTTCCACGGAACAGCTCGCGGCTGGTTGTGAAGGCAATGGCCTCTGACGCCCAGTGGCTGCCGGACACATCCGTGAAGACAATCTTATTGTCCATCAGCTTCACCGTCATATCGCCCTTGGCTGTGAAGCTCACTCCATTACCCGTTGCAAGTGAGGTTCGTATCACCTCTCTGGTCCCGTCCTCCCTGACAATAAAGGCTGCAGTGGAGGCGGAAGCATTCTTGACCGGAATCGTGATCCGCGCTTGCGCCACGCCTTGGGGCAAATGGACGCTGGCCGTTACTTCACCAAGGGAGGTCGTCACGGTCTCCACCTTGACCCCTTGCGTATCCATAACCACAGAACGGCTGCTTCCATCGGACTTGCTTACGGTCTCATGCTTGCTTCCGTTCTGCTTGGTGACAACCTCTGTAATCGTGCCATTGCGTTCCTTCGTGATGACCTTACGGTCACCATTCGGCCACGCAGTGGTTTCGGTCACCGTTCCGGTGGCCTGATCGGTGACAGTGGTAGTCGTACTGCCGTCCCCGTTCTTAATCACCGTGGACGGTACGTTTTGGGCGGGGGAATGGCTTCCTCCATTCTGTTCATCCTCGTCGCTTTCATTGCCGTCGGTATATACGTATACACTCGCTGTCACAACGCAGGAGGCTGTGTAACTACCGTCTGCCGTGGTCACCGTAATCACAGCAGTGCCGGCAGTATGAACGGTCACAAGTCCGTTTGCGTCCACTGCAGCTACAACCGGATTTGACGTGCTCCACGTCACGGTCTTGTCAGCTGCGTCGGCAGGCTCGACATTTGCAGTAAGCTTGACGGTAGAGCTTCCATGGTTGGTATACAGCTGGGCTCTCTCTTGATTCAAACTTACGCCCTTGACATGGATGGGCGGATTACCAGGATTTCCAGAGTCACCATATACACTTACCGTCACTGTGCAGATATCCGAGTAACCGCCATCAACAGTGGTGACTGTGATCTTGACTGTGCCCGCAGAGAGTGCCGTTACCAGCCCCCCATATACGGAAGCGACAACAGAATCCGAAGTATTCCACGTTACTTCCTTGTTGATGGCCCCAGCAGGTTCCACCCGTGCAGTAAGCTGAATAACAGGGCTTCCATAGTTCGTATACAGTTGGGCGCTGGTTTTGTCCAGGCTTACACCGGTGACATTGCCTGGCAGGCTAAAGCGCAGGATGTTCAGCTCCATCTGGGAACTGGCTTTATGGGTATTGGTCTCCCCGTAGCGGACCCAATATATTCCGGGCGGCAGATTTGCGATGGCATCCCCCTCTACACTGGACCATGTGCTCCCATTGTCCGAGGACCATTCCATGGATGCACTCACACCCGTGATGCGTCCGTCATTAGCGTCAACCGCTGTTTCATCGGTTTTGCCAAGCCCCACGGGGGCGTCCTGTTCAGATTTTCCCGCCCCTCCTGTAACCATCACCTTAATATTATCGAAATCCACCTGACCGTTTGCGAAGTTGTCAATACCGAAGACATGTCCCGTTAGAATGGTACTGCCCGACGTACGGAACGCGAAGTCTTGCGCAATGACTTTGCCATCCATACAAACGCTGTATTCCTGCGCATCCATATCGGCAACAATTTTGAAGTGATGCCAGGTATCGTAGCTGAAGGGCTGCACGTTTTTCCTGGCAGATGCCTCAGCCACCTTAATCCATGGATCATTCCCAACGTTTTCAAATGCAACCGTCATGGCATAGGCGCCCGCCTGGTTTTTCGGCTGGAAGGCATTGGCGTATTGGAGTCCCGCTTTAAAGCGTGCGGAATACTCGACAACGACTCTTTGGTCGCCGGTTGCGGATACCTGGCCGATATACGGAAGGAACATATTGGCATAGCCCTTCCCGGTTCCGGTGGTAAGCCGCAAAAACGTATTCCCCGCCTCCTCCGCAATCTGCGCTGCGCCGCCGCTTTGAATTTTGGTGGCCTCAATTCCGAAGGGCAGTTTACCTGTTATGTCATTCTCGAAATCCCGGTAAGCATTGTACGTCAAGCTACCCTGTGTCAAATGGACTGAGCTTAACAGAGCTGCTTCCGCTACAGCAAGAGCACTCCGGGCCTGGTTAAACTGCTCCTCCGTCAGATTCCCGTCTGCGGACATTTCCTCCGCATGAACCAGCGCAGCCACGAGGGTATTGTACGCAGATAGACTGTAGGTGCCCAAACCTTCGCCCAAGGGGATGGAAAGCTCCGTCGTCCTGCCGCGGATTTCATTCACAATCTCATCAAGACCCCACCCGGGGATCACTTCGACGTTAGCAGTGGCATTCACCTCAAGCCCCTTCAGCTTGCCGGGCACCTGAACAATACCGGGGGAGTGGAACGTGAGTCCCTCCAGATTCCAAATGACCTCTGCAATTCCGGTATTCCCGTCCGCATAGACCACCGGAGCATAAAGGGGCAGCTTGGGTGTTTGTCCGGAGGGCGACTTCACTGCTACCGGATGCACCTGAGCGATGGGAGAGGCTTTAGCTGCCGGCTCCGCAGTAATACCTACGTGAATGGCATTGGCAATCCATGTGTAGCCTGCGGCATTGCCGTGTACATAATCCGGGAACTGCTCCAGTGTCGCACTCTTCGTTGCATCGTGCACGTCAATAAAACCAGTGTCGGCAATCAAGGCGATCTGTTTTTGGAGCGGAACAATTTCGTTATGCAGCACATCAGCCTGGATGCCATACCGGTTAGCCCCTGGCACGACCGTCGGCGATGTAGCCAGGTACACAACGGGATGGGAGTCCAGATCACGGTAGCTCTTGATGAGCTTCAGCGCATTATCCACATACTCCGCTTTGAACGGATCCCAGTTCAGCGCTTTGGAGTCATTGGTTCCCAGCATAATGATGACAACATCGGGCTGGAAGGCCTGACTCTCCGTATATTTTCCCTGGTATACATAACCCTTCTTGGCACCAGCGGTATCGGTTCCCTTATCCAGCATGGAAGCGCCGCTTACACCGAAGTTTTCCACCTGAACATTCGTACCCAACAGGCTCTGCAGCTTGGCGGGGTACTTGTCTTCAGCGTTAATGGGACCTGCCGAATCAGAGCCAAAGGTAATGCTGTCGCCAACAGCAGCGACCTTAATCCTTGGTGTGTCCGGCTTGGTAGGATCCATGATGCTAACCTTAAAGTCGTCGAAGTCGATGGAGCCGTTGGGCATGTTATCGATCCCGAACCGCTGGCCAGTCAGCTTGGTGCCGCCCGTATGGCGGAAGCTGAAGTCAGTGGCCACCGGAACCGGATCATTGTCCATATAGACGGTATACGTCCGGGCATCCCAGTTGGCCACCATCTTAAAGGTGTGCCATTGATTGTAATTGAATGATTTGACGCTGACCTTATCTGCATTGGAGGTACCCTTATGCACTTTAATCTGATGTACGCCGCTTGCATTTTCAAAGGCAGTCGCCATGGAATAATTGCCCGTACCGCTGTCGTTTCTCACCATAGCCCCATTGGCATACTGGAAGCTTCCGTTGAATCTGGCGCGGTATTCGATGACGATACGATCGTTCCCGGATGCCTTTACCTCGCCTGTATACGGCAGGAACAGATCGGCCTTGCCGGAAGTGGAGGTTGTGGTCAGATGCAGGAACCGGTTCCCATCCTCCTCCTGCACCGAGGCAGTGGCACCATTGGTCATCCCCTCGACATTAAAGCCGTAAGGAAACTTGCCCACCTCATCGCCGGAAAAATCCCGGTACGCATGATAGGTCTTGCCACTCTGTGTAAGAACAAGAGCGCTGTCCAAAGCCGTTTCGGCAGCAGTAATGACATTCAAAGCCTCATCGGCCTGCTGCTGCGTAGCTGTGCCTTTTTTGGCTAAGGCATCTGCTGCATTCAAAGCATTCATCAAGGAGTCATAGGCCGCCTGACGGTAACGGCCAAGAGCATCACCTAATGGATAAGAGAATCCGGACATCCCGGCGCGCTTCGCATTCACAGCTGCCTGGAGCCGCTGTCCCACCGTACTTTCCGTCCGGAGGGACGGATTCCAGAGGGCGTCGGTTGGGGTTTCACTGCTTTTCGTCAGGTAGATGCGGTCTACATACAGTCCGTCCTCGCGCATCCACAAATTGAAGGAACGCTCGCCGGCTGTGGCGACGCTAACCTTGCCTACGTTTTTCCAGTGCCACTTCTCATCCAGATTATTGCTGAAGAAAACATCCGTCGAGAAGTTTCCGAGACTGCCGTCCAGACCGCCGCGGATAGAGTCGGAAGCGTTGTCCACATACCGCCAGCGCAGCCAGACATTATAGGTGCCCGTGCTGCCAAAATTGATCTTGTACGTCAATTCCGGACTGTATACCGGGAATTCGGCATTCTCCGACCACTGTGCCCCCAGATCGGGAAGGCGCATGGCCATGCCTGTATCCGATTGAGTCAGGCGCCATCCATTGGGGATCTTCCCCGCTACCTGTGCAGCCTTATCCCGCTTGGAAACGGTGTACGCCTTCATATCAGCCGAAATCTGGCTTTCCGATTCCAGCACATTTTCCATGGCGTATTCGGCCTCAAGGCTTACCTTTCCATCCGTCTCAACAAAGGCGCCCGCCCCCCAGCCGGCCGGGATGTTTTTGGGTTCGGCAGCTGTTGAGGTCCAGGGCAGAGAATCGGTGCCAGGGTGAAACGCCGTATTGTATTCGTGATGGTAGCTCTCATCAGGACCGAGCTCAGTGGGAATAATGCCCTCCGGACCAGTGTACAGCACCATCTTGTCAATCATGATGAAGCTGTCCACCATCCACAGCTTAACGGTGTGCTTCCCAGCCGACAGAGCGGGCAGCTTCACCACATGCTTCTCAATCATATGAAACAAATTGCTCACCCAGATGGTGCCTTGTCCCTCATCGGCTGCAGCGGATTCCACCACAATGGGGGCTCCGTCGTCTACAGAGACGGCAAAACGCACCTTTCCATTAGAGTTTAGTGTAGGGATGCGGTAGATCTCCAATGGGAACTGGCCTGAGGAGGTCAGGTTGATATCATATTCCAGGCTGGGGGCGGCCGCAATAATCGCGGTCTCATCCACAGCTCCCAAATCAGGGGCATAAGCACGTACTACATCACCGCCAAAAGCACGGCCCGCATCATGAATGGTTTGCCAGGTCTTATCCCCCTTCGTGTTCAAGCGGCTGTAATGCTCAGCTTCCATGGAAACATAGCCGTCAGCCTCTGCGTAGCCGGTGATTGTGGATAAGGCGGTTGCCGGACTCTCAATTACTATTTGTATGGTCTTGGTCGTGTTGGCCGTAGTATCCGTAATGGTGATCGCCGCGGCTGCACCTTTGTGGGCTTCCATATTGGGAATCGTAACCCATAGGCGGGTCTCGTCGCGAACGGTTCCGGTAGCGGAGGAAAGCTGTACCCAAGGCTGATCGGCAGCGGCAATCCAGTTGACACTGCCCGCTCCCTTATTGAAGACGTCAATAAATTTACCGTCCTGGTTGTAAGGGGAAAACACAAGCCGGGAGCTTTCCTGAGGCGCCTTCTCTCCCTGCACAACCACACCTAAAGACGGTTCTCCCAGCACCAATGCCGGTGTGCCGGGGGGAAGCTGGTTGATGACGGGAGGCGATGCATTCTCGGGATCAATGAATCCCTTCCATTTGCCGTTTGCCATGGTGCTGTAACGCTCAATTTCCACTTTCTTCGCCAAGTCCGCTTCTTGCGAAAGCTTGAGCATAGCGTCGGCGGAAGCCATTCTGCCCTGATCGAAGGCCAGATTGCTTTTATCCGCATAATAGTAGGCCTTGTTGACATAGTACGCCCAGTTAATTTTGGATTGCACCAGTTCATAGAAGCCCAGCTTCTGCGCATCTGGCAGTGCATTGTAAACCGCCGCAGTGCGGTTGAACAGATCCTGATATACAGCCATCCGCTTGGAGCTCTCATCCCCGTAGTGGGTTTGGTTGAACAGGCCGTCCTTCATATGCTCCAGCTTGCGGACAATGGTATGCTGGTAGAAGGTAGTGAGAATATCTGCAACCTCACCGCTATACTGGCTGCCGAAATGCCCGCCGGTCCAGTCCTTCAGAAATTGATCCGGCTGATTCTTGTACTTCTCTACGTCCCACCCATAACGGATGAAGAAGGTCATTTCAGCTTCCTGCGGCTTGATATCCCCTATATTCAAAATCCAGGACTTGCGGATATTATGCTCCCAGGACTTGCTGAGCTCCTCTCCCATCAAGGCGAGGGGAATGGAGCTGAGCCACAGATAGCTTTGGTCCACCGGGGCCCAGTAGGAAACGTGATAGTATAACCCGTGTCCCCCCTCCCGCTCGCGTTCGGCAGCGTCAGGCATCCTCCGCATCATACCGTGATTATCATCGCACCAGATCACCGTCACATTTTCGGGCAGATCAAAGGTCGGGTTATTATAGATGGGCAGAACTTCCTTGTAAGGAATAAGTGCTTGGAAGGACTTCTCATATTTGTTCTGACCCAGTATTTCCTTCAGCAGCAGCTGCTGATCACGGATAATCTCGTTCATGAGACCAGCTTTCCGGTCCTCCAGATTATTACCCAGATGCTGGTAAGCGTCGGACATGAGGTTCTCCGCATTAAAGGCTTCATCATGCAGTCCCCGCATCCCCAGTGTCCATTGGGCATCGGTATTTTTATGGCGTTCAATATTATCCCGCCAGTATTGGAGTAACGCCTCCTTGCTTACGGTATAGTCATACTTGATATCATTGGCATTCAAGCCACGCTGCGCAGCATAGTCGCTTTTCCACTTATCCCATTCGTGGACATTGGTCCGCAGGAGCATATCGGGGTGGCTGGAGCCCAGCACGATGCCGTATTCCTGCACCAAATCAATATTGCCCGGCACATTGTTAATGGAATTGACGTGCATGGCAGCCCAAATGTAATTGCCCTTCAGCCGCAAGATAAGCTCGAAGATTTTGGCATAGGTTTTTGGCCCCATGGTATCGGGATCCTTAAACACCTCGGTTGCCCAGCGGCTCAGCTTCTCCTCATCATTGAGGAAAATCCCGCGGTACTGCACATCAGGCATGTCAGTGACTGACGTATTGGCCGGAATATAGACTGCACTCTTGGTGTTAATGGCGGTGTCAGCAAAGAAATACCAAGGACTCACCCCCATCCGCTCCGATATCTCGTATACGCCAAAAACAGCACCGCGGGCATCCGAGCCTGCTATTACCAGAGTGTTTTCGTCCACCACCTTGATTAAGTAGGCCTCCCACTTATTTTTGACAGCGCTTACTTCTGTGGCGGTAATTTTACCTGTGTTAACCAACGTCTTGATTTGGGCGCTTCCATCCAATGTACCCACGATCACAACAGGACCTGCGGGAAGGGCAGCAGCATTGCTCACATGGGCATCCAGATTGGTGACACGCTTGATATCCTCCTTGAGGTCGTTTACCACCCGTTTGACCGGAGCATTCTCCAGATCGTCAACCCAGATGGTTGCCGCAGCTCCGTTAGCCGCCAACGGGAAATCACCATAGCCGCCCGCTTCCGCAATAAACCCGCTGTTCTCTGCGGGAAGGTTACTCGCAGCCGCATAAACCGGCGTCATGCCGACTATAAGGGCAGTCATGATCATCACTGCAATCATACGTCTTATATTTCTGATCACCTAAGCTCACCTCTTTTTTTAATGGATTCTGCTTTAAAGAATTTAAAACGCTTTCATTTTCGTCTTGTCCCCATTCTACCTGTCGGGAAAAATTATAAAAATGTACTATCTTAAATTGTTTTTGTACCCGTTTTAGAAAGAACGCCGAAACCCTGAACAAACGCCTTTTCGTCATGCAGGTCCGGCCATTCGGAATGAAAATCCGTTATTTTGCCAAAATACACGCTTCTGATAATTTCGCGGACACACGGTACGTTTTTCCCGCTCAACCAATTAAACGGAGGCCTTCTCCAGGATACAACGGATTCTGTGTCCGCTCAGATGAAAAAGCAGCCATTTTCTGCCCCATAACGGATTCTGTGTCCGTTCAGGCAAGCGAATCTGGAAGCTGGATGGATGCCACAAAAAAACAGTATGGAGCCTAGGCTCCATACTGCTGTACTTTAATTTATGTTTACTTCGCCGCCGGGCTGCCGCTGGCTGCGGGGCTGGCGCTGGCTGCAGGAGACGCCGCGGCGCCTGCAGATGCAGCCGGGGAAGCCTCTGTGCTGGCCGCCGGAAGAGTGATTTTGAACTCCAGCTTAGGCAGTTCATTGGTAATGAAATCACCGATCAGCTTGTCGGCAATCTCGGTCCGCAGATCTTCCTTCACAACGTCCACGGCCTGCACCTCACGCTTGTCCACCCGGAGAATATGGTAACCGAAGGAGCTTTCGAAGGGCTGCCCGACTTGGCCTACCGGCTGAGTGATGGCGGCTTCCTTGAAAGCCGGGTCCCATACGGAAGGACTCACATTTTCATACTTGCCGTCCTTATCCTTCGACCCGGGGTCGTCGGAATATTCCTTGGCCAGTGCTGCGAAGTCTCCGCCGCCGGCCAGCTTGGCATTCACTTCATTAATCCGGACCAGAGCCTCGTCCTTCGTCCGCAGCTCCTTGGTGCCGGTGGTGTCGCTGGGGTCCTTCAGCGCAACCAGAATATGGGCTACCGATGCCAAATCATACACATGCGGATCTTCCTTCAGCTTGGCATCATAACTGGCCTTAATTTCATCGTCGGTCACCTTGCCGCTGGTATCCTTCAATACGGTTGTGCTCAGAGTGACGTATTTCTCCAGATCCTTCTTGGTTACCTTCAAGGTATCCAGCTGCTTATCGAAGGCGCCCTTCTCCTGAGAGTTGTAGTATTCTTCCATTTGCTTGATCTGATCCTTGGCTTCCTTCTCCGCCTCCTTCTTGGAGTCGTCGGTGGCCTTCCCGGCCATAATCTTCAGGGTGGCCAGCTGCTTCAGCAGGTACTCCTGCATTTCCGGACTGCCGGACATATCCCCGTACTGGGAGAAAAAGATGCTGTGGAACTGGGTCAGCTCCGTTTGCGTAATTTCTCCGCCTGTATAGGTAGCGACAACGGTCTTGTCGCCTTCCTTCTTGCCGCAGCCGCTGACGGCCAAAGCCGCGCCCAGCACAACAATCAAAGCCGCTTTGGGCAAGCGGGCGTTCTTAAGAATTTGAAACATTCTCCAGTTCCCCTTTCGGTTTTAGAGCTTCCTTATATTGTACCAGAAACCGTTCCAACATACCGATGGACTGCTCCGGCGTCAAACCTTTGCCCTTCATAATCATCATGTTCTGGGAACCGGGCACAGGCCGGATCCGGTTCTCGAAGGCCTGCTGGCATACCGCCAGCTTCTTCTGGTCCACCTGCTCGGCCAAGCTGCCCGAGAAGAGAATTTCCACGTCTTCTCCACGCTGCCGGATGGTTTCAATGCGGTATTCAGAGCCATATATCCGAATACGGGCCACAGTAAGCAGATGCTTAACGGCGTCGGGAACATCCCCGAACCGGTCAACCAATTCCTCCTCAATATCGGCAACCTCGTCCAAGCTGAGGGCTGTAGCGACCTTCTTATAAATTTCTATTTTTTGCATGCTGTCATAAATATAATCGGATGGTAAATAAGCGTCAAGCTGCATCTCGATTTGTGTCGAGAAGACGCGCTTCTCTTCCGGCTCTTCTCCCAGCTCCACCTTGCGCTTCTTGATTTCCTCAGCCAGCATCTGGGAATACAGATCGAAGCCCACGGAAGCGATGAAGCCATGCTGCTCCGCTCCCAGCAGGTTGCCTGCGCCCCGGATGGACAAGTCCCGCATAGCAATTTTGAAGCCGGAGCCCAGCTCGGTGAATTCCTTAATTGCCTGCAGCCGCTTTTCGGCTACCTCGGTGAGCATTTTATCACGCTGGTAGGTGAAATAGGCATAGGCGATCCGGTTGGAGCGCCCTACCCGGCCCCGCAGCTGGTACAGCTGGGACAGGCCCATTTTGTCAGCGTCGTGGACGATCAGGGTATTCACATTGGGGATGTCCACACCGGTCTCAATAATACTGGTGCTGACCAAAACATCGAACTCTCCGTCCAGGAAGTCCAGAATGGTCTTCTCCAGCTC
>JAQSYT010000436.1 GCA_029256065.1 Paenibacillaceae bacterium | reverse complement strand
CTGGTTAAGGTCTACGGAGAGTTCCGTTTAGGGCCTGTCAGCATGACGCTGGAGCAGGGGTTTGTATATGTGATGATGGGGCGCAACGGCTCGGGAAAGACGACTCTGTTCCGGCTGTTGAATGCCATCTCCCAACCGGAGGAGGGGACCATGGAGTGGTTCCCGGATACCACAGCTTCCGGAGTGCGGGACTCCACCGCCTTGGGCATCGCTGCCTTGCGGGATAAGCGGTGCCGGATCGCTTATATGCCCGATGAGCTGGATATTCCCGACGACGGCTGGAGCCTCCGGGAGTGGCGGGATATCGTTTCCCTGTTTTTTCCGGCTTGGGATGAGGACTGTTACCGGCGGCTGGTGGCCCGCTATAGCCTCAATGAGCGGAAGTCCATGCACAAATCATCCAAAGGCACCAAAAAGCTGGCCGCCTTTGTCATCGCTTTGGCCCAGGCCCCCCAGGTTCTGATCCTGGATGAGCCATCGGCGGGGCTGGACCCTTTTGCCTGGAAAATGATGCTGGAGGATTTGTCCGCCTTTATGTCTTCCGGTGACCGTACTATCCTCATGGCTACCCATATTGTGGAGGAG
This sequence comes from Paenibacillaceae bacterium, assembly GCA_029256065.1. Taxonomy (GTDB): domain Bacteria; phylum Bacillota; class Bacilli; order Paenibacillales; family NBRC-103111; genus Paenibacillus_AR. Next base: position 3,413 of record JAQSYT010000436.1, on the reverse strand, counting down.
ATCCGCAGGCTGGGGGACTACCTCCTCTTTCTGGAGGACGGGAAGGTGCATGGCCCTTTTGAAAAGGATAGCTTGGCGGAAAGCTGGCGCACGCTGTGGATCAATGAGCTCCCCCAGGCTGCGGAGGCCCTTCCCGGTGTGGCTGCCGTGGAGAAGGGGGCGGCGGCAAGAGTGGTCTCCCGTTCTCCCCAAGAGACCCGGGCCGCACTGGAAAAGCTTGGTTTAACCATTACCGATGAGCGTCCTTTGGATTGGGATGAACTTTTTTGGCATGTGGTACGTAATAAAGACAAGACTATAAGGAGAGGTGAATAATACTCATGGGTGTCCTGGATGTGTCAAACGTCAGCAAGCAGTATGGGGACAAAACAGCGGTGGACGGCATCAGCCTTCAGGTGGAGCGGGGAGAAATTTACGGTCTTCTGGGTGCCAATGGCGCCGGCAAAACCACGACGATGCGGATGGTGCTGGGATTGATCTATCCCGATGCCGGTTCTATCCGTTACAAAGGAAAGCCCTATGCCAATGAGATTACCCGGATACTCGGTTATTTGCCGGAGGAGCGGGGGCTGTACCCGAAGATTAAGGTCAGCGAGCAGCTGGTGTATTTGGCCCAGTTGAAGGGCATGGACAAGAAAAAGGCGGATACCAATCTTAAGCGCTGGCTGGAGCGGTTTGGGGTTCCGGAGTATTACGGCAAGCGGGTGGAGGAGCTGTCCAAGGGCAATCAGCAGAAGATCCAGTTTATTGCCGCGGTGATCCATGAGCCGCAGCTGATCATTCTGGATGAGGCCTTCAGCGGCCTGGACCCGGTGAATGTGGAGCTGTTGAAGGATACAGTGAAGGAGCTGCGGGACAGCGGCGTCAGCATCCTGTTCTCCACTCACCGGATGGAGCATGTGGAGGAGCTGTGCCGGAACATTACCATTTTGCATAAATCCAAGACGGTTATGAAGGGAAACATCCGGGACATTAAGAACCAATTCCCTAAAGAGCGGGTGCTGCTCTCCACCACAGGCCTGGTGGAAGGGCTGGATGCTATCGCCGGTGTGACTGCCGTAGTCCGGCACGAAAACGGCTATGAGCTGCGGGTGAACCGCCCGGAAGCAGCCCGGGAGATTATAACCCTGGCTCTCGGCCAGACGGATGTGCACCGCTTTGAGGTGAAGGAACCTACCCTGAATGAAATTTTCATCAAAACAGTAGGAGGCGATGGACATGAATAACGGTTTTCTCACGGTGATGGGGTTTACCATCCGCAATAAATTCCGTTCCAAGTCCTTTCTTATCACCTCTGCGGTGCTGGTCCTGCTGGTGATCGTCGGCTCCAACATGCCCTACATCATCTCCAAGTTCCAATCGGATAAACCGTCGGAAATCGGAATGGTAGCGGGGGATGTAGCCACACGCCTGGGACAGTTTTATGAAGCTCAGGGGAAGGAGAAGGCGGAGGTTATTGTCCGCCAATATCCTGACCAGGGCTCCGCGGCAGCCAATGAAACGGCCATGAAGGAGCGGATTTCCTCCGGCGAAATTAAGGGTTATCTGGAGCTGGGGGCGGTTGACGCGGCCTCAGGCTTTCCCAAGGTGGCTTACAAATCCAAGGCAACCATTGACTTCGGCTTTACCAATAAGCTGCAATCCGGGCTGCAATATGTGAAGAACCAGGATGCAGCCAAGGATTTGCCTGCCGCCACTTTGCAGAAGCTGATGGCCCCCGTCACGATTGACAGTGTGCAGATTTCCACCACGGATGGAGGGGCAGGCTCTGTAGGCAAGGACGGCAAAACCGCCCGTGAGGTGCAGCTGGCCACAGGGATGGTCTACATTCTGGTCATTGTGCTGTTCATGGGTGTGATGATCACGGGCCAACTGATCGCTACCGAAATCACTGCGGAGAAAAGCTCCAGAGTTATGGAGGTGCTGATTACCAGCGTTTCTCCCCTGAAGCAGATGTTCGGCAAAATCGTCGGTATGCTGATCGTGGGGCTGAGCCAGATCCTGCTGATCGCAGGTGTGGCGCTGATTAACCTGACGCTGCCTCATAACATCGACACACTGAAGAATCTGGATATCAATCTGGGGGACATTGACCCTCTCCTGATCGTTTTTGCAGTGGTCTTCTACCTGCTGGGCTACTTCCTGTATTCCACGTTGTATGCTGCAGTGGGCTCCATTGTGAGCCGGACGGAGGATCTGGGGCAGGCGGTAATGCCGTTGACGCTATTCTCACTGGCGGGCTTCTACCTGGCCATCTTCGGGCTGACCACACCTAACGCAACTTATGTGGTGGTATCCTCCTTCATTCCGTTCTTCTCACCGTTCCTCATGTTCATGCGGATTGGTCTGACGGACCCGGCTTGGTGGGAGGTGGCCCTGTCGCTGGCGATCCTCTGCGGCACCATCTTCGGCTTGGGCTGGCTGTCAGCCAAGATCTACCGCACCGGGGTACTGATGTACGGCAAACGCCCCACCCTGAAGGAGCTGCGCAAGGCCATGAAGGCATATAAGGTGTAAACACAGCAGTGCCGAATGAACAGAAGAACCAGGAGCCTGCTCCTGGTTCTTTGCTGTACTGAACTGCCACAGAAGGCACATCGTCCCCCGCGGCGCAGTATACCCTGCTCAAACCAAAATACGCATTATGCAAGAATGAAGTCATCTCATTTTGCAGGTATATCGGAGCAGTTATTTCATTTTTGCGCATGCCTTGATCTCCTTTGGGGCAGGTTTCTCTGACACTAATGACATGATTCGGATCACTTGTTGTGTGGAGAAGCTTTTCATGCAAATGTATTCATTGCGAAACGAAAGTACTTTTCCTGATGTGTTACAAAAACTTGCTGGTATGGGCTATTCAGGAATTTAATTGGCGGGATATAATTGTAGAAAAGCAGGCTTGAAACGGAAAAACAATTGAATAAAGGGGAGAATGGACCATGACAAAAGCTTATGTGATTGGAATTGCAGGAGGCAGTGCCAGTGGAAAATCAACTTTTTCGGATTCCTTGGAAAAGGAGCTTCAAACTTTAAGGACCCAAACCTTTCATATGGATAAATATTTTAAGCCTAAAGAAAACCGCCCCGTAACCGAAGCACCCATAACCGGAAAGGTATATATGGATGACAATCATCCGGAGACGGTTGATCTGTCAAAGCTGAAGGAGGATTTTTTTGCGGTACTGGAGGACCAATATGATGTGATTATTATCGAAGGGCTGCTCACCCTGTGGGATAAGGATATTTATCAAGCCTGTGATTTGAAGCTGTTCGTCGATTGCAAAGCTGATGAAAGAATTGTCAGGCGAATCCGCCGCAATATGACATGGGGGCTTACCTATGATCAAATAGCAGATGTCTATTTGGACATGGTCCGTTATCGCCATGATGAATATGTAGAGCCCACAAAATGG
>JAQSYT010000053.1 GCA_029256065.1 Paenibacillaceae bacterium | reverse complement strand
CGCCTCCTTGCGGGAAGCGGTATACCCCAGTTGGGTAACCTTGCGGATCAGATCCTCCGCCGTCACCTGGCCGCCCCACTCCACATGGGCCGTTTCCAAGGCTAAATTCACGTTCGCTTTGGTGACGCCGGGCATCCGGGACAGACCCTTCTCGATTCTTGCCGCACATGCGGCGCAGGTCATACCGCCAATGGCTAAATCCACAGCCTGTCTGGCAATGCCGTAGCCCAAGGCCTCCACCTTGGACTCCAGCGCCTCCGTTGTTACCTTGGCCGGGTCAAATGAAACGGTTGCCCGCTCCAACGCCAGGTTCACATTGGCTTGGGCCACCCCATCCATCCGGGACAGGCCCTTCTCAATCCGGGCTGCGCAAGCTGCGCAGGTCATGCCTGTAATCTGAAAGGAGCTCTGGGCTGTGCCTGTAGTTTCCATACGAATCACCTCATCAGTCTTGCTTCCGCTTATTTTAAATATACCCTGTGGGGGTATATCGTTTGACATCCCCATCTTAACATACCCCCTCCCCCTATGCAAGAGGAGATTCCAAGGGGGTGTTGCAACACGCTCTGGGCCAAAGTTTCATGAGATTATCATTTTTTACCTGGGGATTATCCCCTATTATTTCTTATAATAAAAATGTAAGCCCTATCCTATGTATAAATGGAGGATTGTTCCATGGAGTATCTCTCCAGTCTGCCCTTTCCCGATCTGGAGATTGACCGGGAACTGCTGGTGAAGGCCGTTGACTTGTCCCAAGGAGACAGCCGCCCGGTATCCCATTTTTTAACTGGCGCTTTACGCACGTACATTAACAAAGCCAGACTGGAATCCATGGGTTTTAAGGAAACACTGTTCCGCCTCCGGCGCTTTGAGGAGGTCAAGCGCGTGTACTGCAAGCGCATCGCCCACTTCGAGAAAAAACATGATGAGAATACACATCTGAATGATCCTAATTTTTGCGGCATTATTTATCCCTCTACCTTGACGGAAGTTTTCCTGACAGCGAAAGGGAACCTGATCGTTCAAAAGTCTGTCGCCAAGGAAATCCATTATTGCAATGGCCAAGCAGTCAGAGAAACCGTCTTCAGCTCTTCGGAGCGTTTCCTGAGCAGCACAGAGGAGTATCAGGCTCCGCGGGTAATGGACGTCATTATTCACAATCAGTTTGATGCTGTCCGCAAGGATCTGCCCGAATCCATTCACAGCACGGTGGTTTCAGCACTTAACATCCGGATCACCCAGCGATTATCCGAGCAGCTGGACCCTGAGTTCCTGCAGGAGCTGGAGCTGTAGGCAGACTTGCTTCCGGTGAGCCAAATTGCCATGTACGGGACAGGATGTTCCTCCTCCGCGGCTTAAGGCCTGAACCCCCTTTTATAGGGATGGATTCAGGCTTTTTGGCTGCCCGGACCATGACTGTGGGCATCTGGCGGACATGTTCTTTCCACCCCCCTCCTCCTCCGGCTAAGCGCTGCCACAATCGGCATCAAGTTACCAAAAAAGGTCATCGGTCTACCCTGTTCTTCCCCCACCCCTTCTCCTACAATAAAGATAGTTGGTATCACTCCTATACATCTCTTGTAATATGAACGTCACTAAACTTCCCATGGAATGACCAAGGAGGATCAGATGGAACTTTCATTGAGCATGTGGAGCGTCCACCGGACCGTTAGAGAGAATGGCTGGACCGTGCTGGACTTTGTGGATTTTTGCAATAAGGAAGGCATCAAGCAGGTAGAGCTGTTGAATGTGTTCTGGAAAAATGCCGCCATCGAGCTTCCTACTGTAGTGGCTGCTATGAAAAACAAGGGCATCCGTGCCTCGAGCTATGCGGTGGCTAATGATTTTGCCAAGGAAAAGGCGGAGGAGCGGAAGGCCGCTCTCCAGGAAATCCTCGACGCTATTCCGGTGGCCCAAGCTTTGGATGTGAATGTGATTCGGGTATTCTCTGGTAATCTGACAGAGCACGTCACCTACGACAATGCTCTGGATTGGATTGTGGAAGGCTTAAGTGCGGCGGCGGAGGCTGCAGGCAAGGCAGGCATTACCCTCTGCCTGGAGAACCACGGCAAGCTTGCCGGGAGCGGCGTGCAGGTCAAGGCCATTCTCGACAGAGTGAACTCCCCTTATCTGAAGTCCACCTTCGACACCGGCAATTTCCTGCTGGTGGACGAAGAGCCGCTTACTGCGCTGGATGTGCTGATCGGCGATGTGACGCATGTGCACTTTAAGGATTTTGTCCGTCTTCCCGAGGGACGCTACAAATCGCTGGCAGGCACGTCCTTTGAGGGCGTCAGCCTGGGTCTGGGTGATGTGGATCTGGCCACGATTGTCAGCCGCCTGAAGGCACGCGGCTATCAAGGGGCGTATGTGCTGGAATATGAAGGGCTGGGCAGTGAAGCCGAGGGCATCCGCAAGAGCTACGAATATTTCAATACACTGGTTTAAAGGAGATGGGGGAGGAGCGGGGAGCCGGACAGCATAAGCGGTAATGATGGGGCAAGCTTGCTCCGCTTTCCGCTTTAACGGCAGTTTCCGTCTTCCCCCTATCTCCGGCGATGGACGCATAGCCACGGCAGACTCTAACGGAAGCCACAGCCGCTATTTCATCAGGTTGAGGCGGATTTGCCCCGTTTGGACACCAATAAGAGCGCTCACTTCCGTTAGAACTGGAAAATGGCGCTTTACGGCCAAATAACGGCGCTCACTTCCGTTAGAAATCCGGCGCCTCACAAATACAACAATACCGGCCGGCGGTGAACGCCTCCCGCCTTCCGACCGACTATAACGTTTAGAGACTGTCACGAAATAAAGTATCGCTAATTTGCTGACAGCTTCTTACGGCTAAAGGAGACAGCTTGAATGGAACGTAACCTCTACGCGGACATTGCCATCCTGGGCGGCGGCACCGGCGGCGTCGCGGCAGCACTCTCAGCCGCCAAAGCAGGCAAACATGTCATCATGACCGAAGAGACCGACTGGGTCGGCGGTCAGCTGACTAGCCAGGCTGTACCCCCGGATGAGCATCCTTGGATCGAATCCTTCGGCTGTACGACCAGCTACCGGCTTTTCCGGGAAGGCGTACGGCAGTACTACCGGGACCACTTTCCTCTGACGCCGGACGCTGCCTCCAATCCCCGCCTGAACCCCGGCAGCGGCATCGTCAGCCGTTTGTGCCACGAGCCCCGCGCAGCCTTGGCGGTGCTCCAGGAAATGCTGGCCCCCTATGTGCACAGCGGGCGCATCCGGATTCTCCACCGCTACCGGATTGAAGCGGCGGAGACGGACGGTGACAAGGTGACCAGCGTCACCGTCCGCCACCTGGATACCGGCGATACCGCCCGTTTGTCGGCGGCGTATTTTATCGATGCCACCGAATGCGGCGATCTCCTTCCCAAAGCAGGGATCGAATACGTCACCGGCGCAGAAAGCCGGACGGAAACCGGCGAGCCCCATGCAGTTGACGGGGACGCGCAGCCTCTGGATATGCAGAGCTTTACCTACTGCTTCGCCGTGGACTATCTGGAGAATGAGAACCATACGATCGAGAAGCCGGAGATGTACGATTTCTGGCGCAGCTACAAGGCCGACTTCTGGCCGGACCGTCTGCTCAGTCTGACCGGGGTGAAGCCCTCCACCATGGAAAAGGTGGACTACGAGCTTTTCCCCAATGCGGAAGGGAAGTTTCCCCTGTTCGCCTACCGGCAGATTCTGGACCGGTGGCATTTCCGGCTGGGTCTGTTCAACAGTTCCATTTCGCTGATCAATTGGCCCCAGAATGACTATTGGCTGGGGAACATCATCGATGTGCCGGAGGAGGAACGGGAGAAGCATCTGTACGAGGCCAAGCAGCTGAGCTTGTCCCTCCTGTACTGGCTGCAGACGGAAGCCCCCCGCCCCGACGGCAAAAAGGGCTACCCCGGGCTGCGTCTGCGCCCCGATGTGACGGGAACCGAGGATGGCCTGGCCATGTATCCCTACATCCGGGAATCCCGGCGGATTAAGGCATTGTTTACCGTGCTGGAGCAGCATGTGGCTACGGATTGCCGTCCCGACGGCAAAGCAGAGGATTTCTTCGACAGTGTAGGTGTGGGCTGCTACCGTATCGACCTGCATCCCAGCACACTCGGTGTGCCATACATCGATATTTCCTCCCTGCCCTTCCAGATTCCCCTGGGCAGTCTGATTCCGGTCCGGGTGACCAACGTGCTGGCCGCAGCCAAGAACATTGGTGTCACCCATATCACCAACGGCTGCTACCGCCTCCACCCTGTGGAGTGGAACATCGGCGAAGCGGCAGGCTATTGCGCAAGCTATTGTCTGGATAAGGGCTTTAGCCCGAAGGACCTGCGGGATTTCGCACCGGAGCTGGCCGCCTTTCAGCAGCTGCTTGTCCGGGAAGGCGTAGAGCTCAAGTGGCCGTCACTCCGGCCGGTATAAGCCCGTTCAATGCAGAACATACCAACATCCGCTACGGCTTGGCGGAGACATAGTTCTTTTTGCAAGCACCAAATCCAAACCACTAATTCATGAGGTGATCCACATGAGCGGCAAAATCCGCATCGGCGTTATCGGCGCCGGTTCCATTTCTGAAATGCACTTCAGCTCTTATTCCAAGAATGCTGACGCTGTCCTGACTGCTGTCTGCGACCTGAAGGAAGAGCGGGCCAAGGCCAAGGCCGAAAAGTACAATATCCCCAACGTTTATACCGACTACCATGAGCTTCTCGCCAACCCGGACATCGACGCGGTGAGCATCTGTACCTGGAACAACAGCCATGCGGAAATCAGCATCGCCGCCCTTAAGGCCGGCAAAAACGTGCTTTGCGAAAAGCCCTTGTGTAAAACGGTCGAGGAAGCGCTGGCTGTAGAGCAAGCGGTGAAGGAATCCGGCAAAACCCTGCAGGTGGGCTTCGTCCGCCGCTACGCGTCCAACACCCGGATCGTCAACTCCTTCATGGAAGCGGGCGAAATCGGCCCCATCTACTACGCCAAGGCCTCCTGTATCCGCAAGCTGGGCAACCCCGGCGGCTGGTTCTCCGATGTGGAGCGCTCCGGCGGCGGCCCGCTCATCGATGTGGGTGTCCATGTTATCGACCTGTGCTGGTACCTGATGGGCAAGCCCAAGGTGAAATCCATCAGCGGCAACACCTACAACCGTCTGGGCAACCGGGCCAACGTCCAAAACCTGCGCTTCTACAAGGCTGCGGACTACAATGCCGAGTTGAATACCGTTGAGGATATGGCCAATGCCCTGATCCGCTTCGAAAACGGCGCTTCCCTGATCGTGGATGTAAGCTTCACTCTTCATGCCAAGGAGGATGAGCTGACCGTTAAGCTGTTCGGTGAAAAAGGCGGCGTGGAGCTGGAGCCCAAGCTGACGCTGATCACGGAAAAGCACGATACCATCCTTAATTCCACACCGCAAATCGATAATTTGTCCTTTGATTTCGTGTCCGGCTTCCAGGACGAAATGAACTACTTCATCGAGGTTTGCCAAGGCACCAAAACCACCCTGAGCCCGGTGGAAGATGGCGTGGAGATCATGAAGATTCTCTGCGGTGTCTACGAATCCGCCCGCGAAGGCAAGGAAATTTACTTCGACTGAACCAAAGGAGGGTCATCCCATGGGGGAAACCAAAGTGCGCATCGGCAATCCCATCGGCGTTATCGTGGACAGCTTTGGCGTTGGCGTCCGTGAAGGGCTGCTGAAGGCCAAGGAGGTTGGCGCGGACGGTGTGCAAATCTACGCCGTCTCCGGAGAGATGGACCCGGACAATCTGGACGCTGCCGCCCGGAAGGAATTGAAGGCATATATTGCTTCGCTGGGTTTGGAGATCAGCGCCCTCTGCGGTGACCTGGGCGGCCACGGCTTCCAGGACCGTGCGGCGAATCCCGCCAAGGTGGAGAAATCCAAGCGTATTCTCGACCTGGCCCTGGATCTGGGCACCAACGTAGTCACCACTCACATCGGCATTGTGCCGGAGGATAAGGACAGCGACGTGTATAAGGCGATGCAGGAGGCCTGCCGGGAGCTGAATGAATATGCGGTCAGCCGCAGCGCCTTCTTCGCTATCGAAACCGGACCTGAGCGTGCGGCCCATCTGAAGGAGTTCCTGGATTCCCTGGGCGGCAAGGGTGTATCCGTGAATTTTGATCCGGCCAACATGGTCATGGTCACTGGCGATGATCCTGTGGAGGGAGTCAAGCTTTTGCGGGATTACGTAGTCCATACCCATGTGAAGGACGGCGTCCGACTGAAGGAGATTGACCCGCGGCTGGTGTATGGCGCATTGGGCTTTGAGCCCATGGACCATGCCAAGATCGCGGTGATGGTCAGCTCCGGGGAGTTTTTCCGGGAGGTGCCCCTGGGCGAGGGCAAGGTGGACTTCGATGCCTACTTCGCCGCATTGGCGGAGATCGGCTACAAGGGCTACCTCACCATCGAACGCGAGGTAGGCGCCAAACCCGAGGAGGACATCCGCCGGGCGGTGCAATTCATTAAGGGTTACCGGTAAACGAAGCCCCCGGATCACTCGCAGGCTCCCGCATTGTTAAAAATAGGCTGTCCCAAAGCAGACACTGTCTGTGGGCGGGCAGCCTTATTGCTGTCCGATGAACGGGTCAGCCATCTGGAACCGCACAACCTTATCCCCCTCCACCTCTGCCTGTTTGCCCGATGCTTCCTATCCCCTACTCCATCTGCCCCCTAACCCCGCTCCTTAAGTCGCTCCTCCTTCCCTCCACTCCCCAACCGGACTCACATTCCGCTATTTCCCTCCAAACGCCGCAACTTAATATTTCGCGGACTCACGTTCCGTTATCGAGGCCGATTCAACCTAAATTCCCGCCTCATCAGCCCCATAACGGCCCTGGAGTCCGCGAAAATTCGAAAACCCGGCTTTTAGTCAAAATAACGGCTCCTCGGTCCGCCAACTTGTTGCGACACAGCAGCCTCTGAAGCGGCAGGCTTCATCCGCTCGTTCTCCCGCATTCTTCACCTCTACACATGAAGAGTGTATGTCCGGATCCGCTTTTTGCCGCTAGATATCGTCAATACCTGCAGCTCCACCAGCCGGTGCAGGATGCGCCTGGCTTGCCGGTCACTTACCCGCAGATGCTCCGCCAGCTCCAGCGGCGTCATCGGGATAGGCTTGCGGCGGGCAAACCTTACTGCCTCCGCTTCCATCCATGTCAGGGAGGCCGATACATCTGTTGCGATAAATTTGCCGATAAAAGACAGCATCAGCTGTTGGCACTGCTTAGGCTCCTCCACAATGGATAAATAAGCAATCGGCAGCAGCACCCATCCGTCCAGCGCAAGCAGACTATGTCTGCGGCATAAATCCTTGAAGCGCCTGACATCCAGGTCACGGGCATGAGGGCCATAGCCTTGAATCTCGATGCCTCCCTTTGCTCCGCGGGGCATGTAGGCCAAGTCTAAATAACGGTAGCCGTTGGCAAAATCCCGCACCTCCCATTCCGGCTCCAGATGATCGAAATTTCCAACCGCCGCAAACCACACCTGCCGCAAAAACTCCACAGTGCCATGTCCCAGCCCTTTCTCCAAAAGCTCTCTCCTCCGGGGGTTGTCCGTTTCCCTTTGGATTACCCCGCTCAGCCATACCTCGTAACAATCGTCAAAATGCCCCATCCGTGTCCGCCTCCTTTTTTCGCCGAACAAACAAAAAGCTGCCAGCGCGTTAAACCGGAAAACCGGTAAACGGCCAAGCAGCGTGTGCTTCACGATCTGATTGGGAACATTATACAGCATATTTCGCAGGAGTTACAACGAAGAGTTTCCGGCCGCCTCCAGTTATATACTCACAAACCGCAACCCTACAGCGTCCTTGCCCCTCGCATTCTGCGTTTTCCCATTCTCATCATTCTACAGTGCAGCATTTCGCGGACTCACGATCCTTTATTTGACTCAAAAACCCCATTTTGCGATTTTCGCGGACTGACGATCCGTTATGAGCACAAAAGGGGCAGCAACTGCCGCCCTTCCAGCAATATAACGGCTCTGGAGTCCACGAAAACTTAAAAACAGAGTAAATCCGCAAAATAGCGGATTCTGAGTCCTCCGGCTCCAGACTTTTCCTCCTGGGCTGATCTCTGCCGACTTGGGGGTCAACTTTGACTGCATCAGTCTTCGATGCAGCGGGAACCGCAGCATGAATGGCTTCTTTGCACAACAATAGTCCCTCTTATGCCAATTAGCCTCCCGGCGCTGCTCCCCCTCATACTTCCTCATACTCCTCACCCAATAAGGCCGCCCGGGCGACAGGCCAGTTGATCTGGGAGGCGTCGAACAGCATCACGCCGTCCGTAGCGGACAATCCCGCCTGGACCACCTCCCGCTGCAGAGATGGAGCAGGCACATTGGTCACCGCGATGCCCGTATACAGGGGAATGTCCCCGTTGGTGACTATGTTGGCCAGGGTAACGTACTTCTCTACCTCTTGCCCGGTAGTCTGATAAGCACCGATGATCAGAAAATCCAGATAGCCGATGTAGCCCGTCTGGCAATATTCCGGGGTGTAGACGGATGCATCCTGCAAGCCCAGTCTGGCATCAAACCGGAAGCTGGGGCTTCCCCAGTTGACACCGTTCAAATAGTAGATTTCATACCAAGAACCCACATAAGCCGAAACCTGAATATGACTTCCGGTTGAATTCCGGTACGAGTTGACCAATTCCTTAATTTCCGCGAAAAAACGCTTGATAGTGCCCGAACGGAACTCCCACCAATCCTGGATCAGCGGACCGTCCACCCGGGTGGTGCCGTCATAGGCAAACACATCCGCAGGCCAGCGCAGCAGGCGTTTGCCCCGGGCCCGGAGGAATACCTCAAACTTGGCCCTGGTAACATCACTAAAGTCTGCTGTTTCGTTGTCATAGCGGCTCCGGTCATGGAGAACACCGTCCACCTGATAATTTTTCAGAATCTCCTCGAAGGTCAGCCGTGCATATTCCCATACCTCATCATGGGAGGGATTTACGAATACGACAGGTCCTTTTTTGACACTTTCCCGCTGGCGTTTGATCTCCCCGTTATCCTCCGGTATGTAAATCCGTTCTTCCCAATCCAAGTGGTCATTCAGTACGGCATATTCATCCCGCACAACAGACCCCTCCGCAAACACATTCAAAGCAGCATGAATTTCCAGCCCCAGCGCATGGCCGTGAAGGATAAACTCCTCCAGCAGATCCAGCTCCGGATTGGCTCCCGCCTTGTCCGGGGCTTTGATCTCACTGACATAGGGGCGTCTGGTCAGATCATTCATCTTGTAGGAGACAAACCCCTCCACACCCTTCACATCCAGGATAACCTTGGTCACCCCGTTATTCTTAGCCTGCTGAAGGAAATCCTGCACGTCCGCACCGCTCTGAAACCTCTTGGCATTCACCGTCTGGTCAACCCAGAGCACCACTTCCTTTTCCGGGGCAATGTGGGGCCGGCTGAAAATAACCAGGTCCCGCGACGCTTCCTCCACACCTTTATTCAGAAGCTGCACACGGACGTAATTGATCCCCCGCTGAAGGGGGTAACAGCATGAGAACCCCCCGTCCGCGCCTACCGGCACCGCCATACCGTTCAACAAAACCCGGACAGCGGACATATCCCCCGCCATGCCAGCGGTTCCGGTAATCCATTGACTGACTCCAGTTACGGTCGACATGGGATGATTGTCCAGAATCAGCTTCGCTTTGCTGCCCATCAACTCCTGAACAGGCACAACCCGGCCATTCCTGCGGAGCTTAACCAAGTCCCCTACCCTGAACTTTTCCGCCAAAAAACCGCCGCCGCTTTCCCCCATGCTGCTGCTTTCTCTTCCACATAACACGTAGCCCCCTGCGGGAATCTCCAATATTTCGGGTTCTGTTTGGGAAGAGCTGCCGGCTGCATGAGGCTTCACTACATTTGCCACCTTGCTGTCGGCCCCAACCTGTACTGCCGCTTGAGTGGAGGATACCGCTACCCCAACCCCGTAATCCCGGGTATAAAGCAGGATGCCCTCCTGTTCCTCCGGGTTCCCGTCTATGAAAGCAATATTCCTGCGGGGCCCTTGCACATGAATGGTAATATCCTCAGGCGCCGCTTCCACCTCAACCACTGCTCCACCCGCTGCCCCAGCCGGCACTTCCTCATCCGCTCTCATTGTATGTCCCCCTTCATCTATCTGCCAAAAAACATCCCGTTTCACAGCCATAAAAAGCCGCTGCTGTTCCCTTCATAAGCACAGGGCAACAACGCAGCTGCTGCCGCATTGTTGCCCTGTAGCCCGCCGCCACTTCCAAAAAACAGCGGCCGTATAACGGCTGTCTATCCCGGATTACAGGCAGAGGCCGGTCTTAAAACCAGTTGGCTTCCAGGTGCCGGAGCAGCCGTTCCAGCACAGCCGCCCCTTCGGCCCGGGTGGTATCCGCCGCGGGAACAAAGCTGTCGTCTGTCCGCCCTTCGATCAAACCACCGGACAAGAGTGCAGCTACCGCTTCACGGGACCAGCCGGCCAGCTCATTCCCGTCCGACAGACGGGACAGCACGGAGGTGTCAGCCTCCGGGGCGGTGTCCGCCGCTTGCAGCGCCCGGTACAGCATTACCGTCATTTCCTCACGGGTAATGCGTTCCTCCGGACGGAAGCTGCCGTCCTCATAGCCGTCGGTAATTCCAGCATAAACTGCGGAGCTTACGGAAGCAGCGTACCAGGAAGCTGCCGCCACATCTGTGAAGGCCCCGCCTGCAGCAGCTGCGGAGGCCTCAAGACCCAAGGCCCGCACCAGCATAGCCGAATACTGGGCCCGGGTCAGCGGCGAATCCGGCTGGAAGGAGCCGCTGTCCATGCCGTCCACAACCAGCTTGGATGAGAGGAGACCGACTGTCTTTTCTGCCCAGTGGCCGGTCATATCCCCATAAGCAGCCTGCTGCACCTGTGCGACTGCCAGTGTAGCCGCACCATCGAGGCGTACATGTGCGGTGAAGCTCCCGGATACCGGCCCTTCTATCTTAGCCGGTACAAAGCTCAGCCCGCCTTCCTTGTTCAGCTTCATTACCGTAAGCTGGCTGGGAGCGGCTGACGATGCCAGAGTCAGGCTCAGCACTGCGTTACCGCTCTTGGGAAGAGTAAGAGGAAGGAGTGCTTCGCCCTCCTTAACTCCCACACTGAGCTCAACTGCTCCAACCAACGTGGAGACTCCCTTAGCCTGAAGCTTGCTGCTGAGAGTGGTTTGGGCCGCGCCGGAAACCGGCCGCAGGCTAAGCTCCACACTTTTGCCTGCCGCAGTGGTTTGTGTCCACTGGGAGAGGACAGAGAAAGGTAAAGCAATCTCACCCAGATCAGTCTGGACCACCACTTTTCCTCCAACGGGAAGGGAGGTGGCCACTGCCGCGAACGGGCTTACCGGGATGCTTACCGTCACTGCCCCTTTGGCAGCCGCAGCTGTATCGTCCGTTGCCGGAATAATCAACTCCGTCTTGCTGCCTGCAGCTTCAGCCAATGTCTTCAGCTTGGCTGACAGCTGAGATTCTTGAATCAGGTAGGTTGTATTTGCAATTCCATCCTGGCCTGTCACTGTGGTCTTTTTCACCAATTCCGGCTCCGCTGAGCTGCCTCCGCCATAGCTCGGGGAATTCCCTCCTATGGTACCTCCTCCGCCTTCGGTCCGGGTAATCTGAACGGTTTTTTCATTGGTTTTGAAGCCGTCCACATAAACTGCCATAGTCACAGAGTTGGCTCCCACTGCCAGCGGAACAGCCGCCTGGAAGTTTCCTGTGCTGCTAATAGCAGCAGCCTTTCCTGCTACCTGCACCTCCGGGCTGCCCTTACCGAGAACTTCAACGCTTCCCTTCACCGTAACCTGGCTGTCGGCGGTTTTCATTCCCTCATAAGGCAGGTATCCGCTCAACAACGCCCCCCGCACTGTATCGCCGGGCTTATAGGCGTTGGCGACAAGCTGGCGTTTGGTTCTGGTGCCGGACGGATCTACTGTTGAAATGACAAAACCGTCAGCAGGAATCACACTGTTATTTTCCTCCGGGGAGCCCCAGCTCCAATTAATGGCTTGATTCCGGTTCAGAACCTTGGAAACTGTGCCGTCCGCTTCTACCACAACCTCCACCCCAAAACGGGAGGTGCCGGTGGAGTAGCCGAAGGAATCCGTATAGGCATTTATATTTCCTTCTACCAAATTAATGTTTTGGAAGTCCCCCTCCAGAAACTCTCCCGGCTTGCCGGGCAAGCTGAAGCCTACCTGATAATCCTTTACATAGACCTGATTCTTAAGTGCAGCTGAAGCGATAGGCCAGTTGATCTGGGAGGCATCGAACAGCATCAGACCATTGGTATTGGCCAATCCCGACTGGAAGACCTCCCGCTGCAGCTCCGGCGCCTGCACATTGGTCAAGGCGATCCCGGCATATAGAGGAATTTCCCCGTTGGTCACAATATTGCCCAGGGTAATATACTTCTCCACTTCCTGCCCGGTGGTCTGATAGGCTCCGATCATAATAAAGTCCAGATATTCGATATAACCGGTCTCATAATATCCGGGCGTGTAAACCGATTCATCCTTCAGACCCAGCCTGGAGTCAAAACGGAAATTGGGGCTGGCCCAGTTTACACCGTTCAGATAATAGGTCTCATACCAGGAGCCTACATAAACCGAGGCATCAATATGACGTCCCGTAGAAACCTCATAGGAGTCGACCAGATCCTTCACTTCGCCGAAAAAGCTCTTGATCGTGCCGGAACGGAATTCCCACCACTCCCGGATCAAAGGCCCATCCACCCGGGTGGTTCCGGTATAACTAAATACATCCGCAGGCCAATTATTCAGCTGTTTGCCTTTCGTCTGAAGGAACGCTTCAAACTTGGCCCGGGTCAGATCGCTGAAATCCGCAGATTCATTGTCATAACGTCCCCGGTCATGGACCACACCATCCACATTGTAGTTCTTAATCACTTCCTCGAAGGTCTTCAGCTCATATTGCCGGACCTCATCATTGGACGGGTTTACAAAGGCCACCAGACCCTGCTTGGCGCTCTCCCGTACACGCTTGATTTGCCCATTGTTCTCGGGAACATAAATCCGTTCCTCCCAGTCCAAGTGATCGTCCAGCACGGCATATTCATTGCTGGCGATGGAGCCTTCGGCAAATACATTAATGGCTGCATGAATTTTTAACCCCAAGGCATGACCGTGGGTAATGAATTCCTCCAGCAGGTCCAGGTCAGGATTTGACCCGGCCTTGGCGGGAGCGGTAATTTCACTGACATAAGGACGTCCGGTAAGATCATTCTTCTTATAAGAGGCATATCCTTCCACACCCTTCACATCGAAGACCACCTCAGTGACGCCGTTATCCTTGGCCTTCTTCAGGAATTCGAAGACATGCTCACTGGTCTGGAATTTCCGGGCATTGGCCGCTTGATCCACCCACAGAATAACACCCTTATTGGAGGTGAACCCAGGGCGGCTGAAGATGACCAGATCACGGCTGGTATCCTCCACCCCATTTTTGGTTACCTTCACATTAATGTAGTTGATGCCAGTCTGAAGCGTATAGCTGTAGGAAAAACCGCCGTCTGCCGCCAGAGGCACAGCCGTGCCATTAATCAGCAGCTGAACAATCGAAGGATCAGTTACATTACTTACATTCCCGCTAATCAGCTCCTGGGCTTTTGTGGAGGTAACCATCTGATAATTGTCCAGGGTCAGCTTGACCTTGCCGCTCATCAGCTCGCTGACGGGCACCACCTCACCATTCTTGCGGAGCTTGATCACATCACCTACCTTAAATTTCGTAGCCAAAAAGCGCTTGATGTCATTATTGGCATAACTGGTGTCCTGAGCATACAGCACATAACCGCCCTGGGGGATCTCCAGCTCCGTGGGACCTGCCCAACTGGGAGTCCCGCCATTCACTGCCGGATTAACCACCCGGATAACCTTGCTGTCAGCTCCCACCTGTACGGCCACATTGTACTGGGGAATGGTGATGGTGCTGTCATATGCCCGGGTATACAGGGCGACAATATTATCGATGCCCGTTATATCCTGGTCGATGTAACTGATTTTCTTGCGGGGGCCTTCAATGTTGACGGTAATATCCTCGGGAGCGGCCTCCACCTCTACTAGCGTCCCGGAGGTTTCCGGCTTATAGGTGACGGTCAGCGTTTCCGTATCCAAAATAGCGGTTCCCGCCAAAAGCTGCACGGTCAAGGTATTCAGGCCTTCCGTCAAGGGAACAGTAGCGGTAAAGCTCCCATCAGCTCCAATAACGGCAGTGGTTGCCCCTATCTTCACGGCAAGATTCCGGTCAGCCGCATATTCTGCAATCCGTCCGGCTACAGCCAGTGCCGGGGTGGTTACAGTCGTTCCCGAAGCGGTTGTCAGCGATAGGGAGGGCACAGCGGTCAAGAAATCGGCAGCAGTCAAGGTTTGAGTCCCTTTCACAAGGGTCACTTGAGATCCGACACTGTAATTCAAGTATAAAGGCTTACGAAAAGTTGAACTGGTCCAGGAGCTGTCACTTGTCAGCACCACATAACCGCCTTGGGGAATGGTAACATACTGATTTTCTTCCCATGCACCGGGAGCTCCGCTTGTTGTGGGATGCTTCACTACTGGGCCATATACATTGGAAATTACGCCCGAAGCATCTACGGCAATCGCTACATTGTTTTTCTTGACGTACACCTCATCGGGATGATCCGAACGGTTGGTAATCCCCGTCCCGCTGGTGAACAGTGCAGCATAATTAGATTTTTGTTCAGGCTGATCCGTATTGTAATTAATCCAGTTCATCACAAGCTTCTGACTCCCATTAGCGGAAACCAGATAAACTGCGTCGGTTACAGAATAAACATCATTCATTACGGTAGATACCACAGCCTCTCCATCAGGCTCCGCCGCCGAAGCGGCAAAAGCGCCAGCTGGAAGAATCGGGGCAAGCAGAGCAGCAATAAGCAATACAACAGTCCATAATGCCATGTTTTTCTTAATAGAAACGAAGGTCATTATTCACACTCCTGACGGGATGGGATGATGGTGCTTATCCACGGCACTCCCAAACAGGTGAAGCTGCTCCGATACTATGCCACAGGCAGCCGCTTAATCGCGCGCTGCCCGTGGTGTGTGCTGCCGATTCTATGCTGCTGCCGGAGTCCGCTCCCCTTGTCCGGGTGCACGGGCTTGGCTGCTAGTCTTTTACTTCTTGGTGGAGTACCAATCGTTGGCGGCTTTGATGGTTTCAGTTCCGCCCTCTGCCTTCCATTGGGTCAGGAACTTGTCGTAGTTGGCTACCGGCTCAGAGCCGCTGATGAACTTAATGACATTGTCGTCGAGAAGCTTAGTCAGCTTTTGCTTGTTCTTGGAGATGGCGTCAATAGGCGGTGCGAAGGACATGGGATCTTCTACCATAATGCCTTCCGCATTCTTCTGGAAGTCCTCATAGAACTTCTGGAGAACGGGGTCCTTGCGCACTCGGGCTTGCCAGTAGATGGGATAGTTGGTTTCATCCACACCGGTCATGAACACACTTCCGTTGGTCAGGTCATCATTAAATTTGGGCAGAATCGGGAAGAACTTGCCTTCCTTAACTTCATGATGGGTGCCTTGGATACCGATAGCCAGGCTCTTGAAGGTTTCTTTTTCCAGCTTGGCGTTAAGCAGCTTCATCGCATCTTCTTTATGCTTGGAGTACTTGGGAATGGCAATATACCAGCTTGTGCCGTTGGTGACGCTCAAGGATACCTTGCCGTCCTTGCCCTTCAGGAAAGGCATAACGGATACCTTGGCTGTGGGGGAGTTTTTGGTCAGGGCGGTCATCGTATTGGGCGCATTCCACCAGGCCAGCTTGTATACAGCCGCTTTGCCGCTGGTGAACTTCTCGATGGCCTTGGCTGCAGTGTTGATAGCCAGCTCAGGATCAAGCAGACCTTCCGCATTCAGCTTGTTCATGTAGGTGAGGAATTCCTTCATTTCCGGCAATTCGGCCTTGTGCACCAGCTTGCCGTCCTTTAATACCCACTCCGAGGTGCTGCCGTACGGCACACCAAAGGCAGCGGCGATGTCGCCATAGAGAGAGTCCTTGCTGCCTGTCAGCGGAACAATATTTTTCTTTTCCTTAATGGTTTTCAGCACCGTGTACAATTCATCCGGGGTTGTAGGCATCTTGAGACCCAGCTCATCCAGCCAGTCCTGGCGGACGATCATCTCCTCACCTACAGATACCCCTGATCCGGTTTCCGGCACAGCATACTTTTTGCCATCAATGGTTGTGCTGGTCCAGGATTGGGGCTTAATGGCCTGATCCACATTAGGACCGTACTTTTTCACCAGATCATCCAGGGGCTCCAGGGCACCGGAGGTAGCCAGCTTGAAGAATTGGGTAGCACTTAGCTTCATTACGTCAAAATCTTCCTTGTTCGCCACCATCAGGTTCAGCTTTTCGTCGTAGTTTTCTGCAGGAAGCATGTCGTAGGTGACATCATAGCCGGTTTTTTCCTTGATCAGGCTGGCAGTGAAGTCCTTGTTGGGGTCAAAACGCCCGTATTGCATAAGCATCCGCAAAGGAGCCTTGGGTCCCTCTGTAGCCGCCGGGGATGCGGCAGCTCCTCCGGACGGAGCGCTGGATGCAGCAGAATTGTTGTCCGATGATCCGCCGCAAGCCGTGCCGATTAGCGATAATGCCACTACACTTGCCAGTACAACTGATTTCTTCAACATGGACTTACCTCCCTAAGATGAATATAATAATTCCCCGCAAGTGAAGCTTAGGAACTAGCCCTGGCTTCTGTTAGGTATTCCGAGTACTTTGCAGGGACCCCGAAATCATATCTGCGTCAAAAGCTTATCCCTTCACTGATCCAACCAGCACACCCTTCACAAAGTACTTCTGCAGGAACGGGTACACCAGAAGAATCGGAATTGTAGCCAGCAGGATGGACGCCGCCTGAATGGATTGAGGCGTGGTGTTCAGCGCCGCATCAATGTTGTCCTTCAGGAAGTCTCCGCTGGATGCCACCAACAGCTCCTTCAAATACAGCTGCAGAGGCTTTAATTCAGGATTGGTGATGTAGATCATGGATGCGAAATAATCATTCCAGTAGCCTACGGCGAAGAACAGGGCGATGGTGGCCAGCACCGGCAGCGACAACGGAAGCACCACGGAGACCAAAACCCGGATATTTCCTGCACCGTCCAGCTTGGCGGATTCCTCCAGCCCGTCCGGCAAACCCTCGAAGTAGCTTTTGATAATCAGCATATTGAAGACATTCACCATACCGGGCAGGAACAGCACCGGCAGCTTGTTCACCAGATGCAGGTTCTGCATCAGGAGGTACATAGGGATAAGACCCCCGCTGAACAGCATGGTGAAAATAAACATCAGCAGGAACCATTTTCTCCCCCTCAAATTAGGCTTGGATAGAGGGTAAGCAGTGACCGTTGTCACCAGGAGGCTCAGGAATGTGCCTACTAGTGTAAGAATAACGGAGATCTTCAGGGCATTCAGGAACATGCTGTCTTCCATCACATACTTGTATGTGCCAAATTGAATATCAATAGGGATGAGGTTTACTCTTCCCGATATAACGGCATGCTCGCTGCTCAAGGACTTGGCGATGAGGTTTATAAAAGGAACCAGTGTGGTAAAACCCACCAGAATGAAGAAGAAGTAATTGCATGCATTGAATATTTTTTCGGAAATGCTGCTTCTAATGGCGTTGTTGCTTCCTGTCCGCTGCGTTTCCGGCGCTCCAGCCTGGAGATTCATTTCAGCCATGGGTCCGCTCTCCTTTCGTGATGCCTTTGTTTGTCCTTGCCTTCATCACCAGATACCCCTTTGCAGGTATTTCCGGCTTAGAGCATTGCCCGAGATGACCAGGACGAAGGCAATAACGGATTCGAAGAGCCCGACCGCTGTGGTAAAGCTGTAATCCTGGTTGCCCAAGCCCATCCGGTAAACATAGGTGCCGATGACGTCAGCTGTTTTGTATACAGTGGGGTTGTACATAACCAGAATCTGCTCGGTGCCGGCCTCCAGAATGCTGCCCAGCCGGAGGATAAACATGAGGAGAATGGTGGGCACGATGCCGGGAAGCGTAATATGCCATACCTGGCGCAGCCGCCCTGCCCCGTCCATTCTGGCTGCTTCATACAACTGCGGATCAATGGTGGAGAATGCCGCCAGATAAACGATGGTGCTCCAGCCAGTTTCCTTCCAGCCTGCTGATGTTACCAGCACCCCCCGGAACACATCATTGTTCATGAAGAAGGAGATTGGTGTAAATCCCATAGCCTCCAGCATTTTGTTAACCAAGCCTCCGTTGGAGGACAGGATGTCGATGAACAAGCCGCTGACAATAACCCAGGAGAGAAAGTGAGGCAGGTAGATCACGGTTTGGATGGTGCGCTTGAAGGCCATATTCTTCAATTCGTTCAAGAGAATTGCCACCAGAATGGGCAGCGGGAAGAGAAAGGCGATCTTCATAAAGCTGATGATGATGGTGTTTTTGAAAACCTGCAGAAAATCAGGATAAGTAAACAGCTTGTGGAAATGCTTCAGACCCACCCAGGGGCTGGCCGCCATTCCGTCAAAAATGTTAAAGTCCTTAAACGCGATAATGATACCGTACATAGGCGTGTATCTGAACAGCAGAATGCAGAGCAAACCCGGAATCAGAAGCAAATATAAATCCCATTCCCGGCGCAGCTCCTTACCCAATCCTCTGGAATTGCCGCGTTCCATTGCGCCTCGCCCTCCTCTTGTCTTGTTTCCGTCTGTAATTAAATTTTAGTGATTGGGGAGGCTTGTGAGTAGGTGAGGACCATTACTATTTCTGGTACTTTGATGTTGGATTTTACCCTAAAAATGAAAAATGCCCTCCACGTTTTCAAAAGAAAACGCTTCAGGCTGACAACTCATGTTATGATTTCATTTCTCCCGGAGTGACTCCCCAGTATTTTCGGAACACTTTGGTAAAATAGCTCACATCGCGATACCCTACCAGACGGGCAGCATCGTAAACCTTGCCCCCCTCCTGGAGGATGGACTTGGCTTTTTCCATCTTACGCTCCAGCACGTAGGTGGAGAAGGGGACTCCTGTCTCCTGCTTGAACAAGCGGCTCAGGTAAGAGGAGTTCACATACATCCGGTCGGCCACCATGTGCAGGGTAATGTCCCGGTCAATCTCCTGGTCGACAATGGCCAGAATGGATTTAACCACCTGATTGCTGGTGGTACTGCGCTCCTTGCGGATAAAGGCGGCGATTTTCTTCACGGTGCGGGTGAGCCAGGACCAGGTTTCCTCCCGGGTATCCAGCAGGCGGACATGGAGGAAATTATCCATTTCCCCTTCCACCACCTGCCTTACGGACCAGCCCTGCTTTTGGATGATGCGGATAAAGAGACTGCTTAGATACAGCACCGTCTCATGCACCTCCTCCGCCGATCCGGCCCGGCCCAGTCCGGCCTCCCACAGCCCGGCCAAGGCCTCCATGGCCTTATCCTCATCAGCGGTTTCCAGAGCAATTTCCAGCATTTTTTCCAAATTGGGCTGGGATTCCATGGCCTTATTGGTGCGTCCCTGCTCCCGGTAGGGGATGACAATATCGGTGCCGTATACCATCCGTTCCCGGAGGGCGCGCCGCGCCTCCTGCACCAGAGGCCCCAGCTCCTCCACACTCCCGGTGCGGCCGCAGACCCCCGCACTGAAGGTTGCCTTCAGCACCTCCTTGGCATGGGACAGCAGCCTGACAAGGGAGGCTCCTACCCTCAAGAGAGCTTCCCGCTCGTCCTCCTGGGGCGGCAGCAGGAAAATAAGGAGCAGCTTGCCCTCCAGGTCGCCGCTGGCATAACAGGCAGGCTCCGGCAGCATATCCCGGGCCATACACTGGAGGGAGAAGGCCAGGAGCGGTTCATCATCCCGTC
>JAQSYT010000435.1 GCA_029256065.1 Paenibacillaceae bacterium | reverse complement strand
GGCTCCTACCACAAGCAGGTTTATGACTGGTGCGAGGAGCATGGGCTTCAATATGTGGCCGAGGTGCCCTCCTTCCGGATGACCACCCAGCGGTTCAGCCATATTCCCGGCGGCGACAGCGCCCATGAGAAGCTGGGCCGCTCCTTGCCTTGGGTGCTGCGCCGGTATGCCGCCAGCTTCCGGGACAATCCGAAGATGGCCAGCTCCATCGCCCGTCAACTGAGCAGAGACCGCTGCTTGGACGAGTGCTTTCACAGCGTGGGCTGGTCCATGAACCTTCAGGATGCCAAATGGATGATTGACCGGATGGCTGCATTAGGCACCAATATGTACACATTCCATGCATTTTTCTATACGGTGGACGGGCTGACCCAGCATGATGCGCCTCCCTCCCAGTTTTACCAGAATCCCTATTGGGCCAACTTCAAGGGCTTGGCGGATTATGCCGCCCGGCTCAGTTATACCATGGCTGCAGGTGTTGCAGATATCCGGGTCGCCTTGCTTGACCCAACGACCTCCATGTGGACGCACCGCTCCAATCCGCTGCACCACTTTGAATATGCCGGAACCAATGCTGATGAGAAAAAAGTAATGGAACGCCTGAGAGAGGATTGGACACAGCTGTCCTGCCATCTGCTGCATAGCCGGCGTGATTTTGACCACATGGACCCGGAAATCCTGGCGGAAGCTGCCGTGGAAAACGGACGGCTGGTTATCGGCAAGGCCGGATATTCGGTGCTGGTGATTCCTCCGGTGACCAATCTGGAGGCTGCGGCATGGGCCAAGCTGAAGGCGTTTATTGAAGCCGGCGGAACTGTTATTACCATGGGGAGCCTGCCATCCGAGACCATTCAACCTGGCAGTCCTGCGGCAGAAGAAGCGGAGGCATTGTTTGGGGTGCAGGCTGCAACTGTGGAGGATGTGGAGCGCCTCTCTGTTGAAGGCAGCTGCTTTATCCCATATGGGGCAGAATCGGACGGGCTTGCATTGCCAGTGCTGGATACGCTTCTGGATAAGATTCTGCCAAAGGCCGTTACCCTTGACTTCGGCGGAGAAGAGGCCCCCTTCCTATTGCAAAGCCGGTATATGCAGGGCGGGGAGTATGTGGTGTTTGCAACCAATCAGGAAGGACAAGCCCATAGCTGTAATATCCGGCTGGACCCTGCCCGGATTTGGGGAGAGGCTGCCGGACATAGGATGATCTGTGTAGAGCTGATGGACCTGGAAACGGGAGATGTGCAGCTTTTGTCCATGGAGGAAGCAGGCGCTGAAATCTCCGTTGCCCGGGAATTTGCCCCATACGGTTCCGTTATGCTGCGGCTGCGTCCGGCCGATTCTGAGGCAGCCGTCTCCGTTCCGGTGCGTAACGTTGCCGCCAACGCGGAATCTGCGGCAGCGGCAGCGGAAACCTGGAATCTCAGCTTAGGTGCGGATGGCCCATGGCAGTTTGAAGCGCTTGGCCCCAATGCTCTGCGCCTGGAATTCTTCCGCCTGTCCATAGACGGCTCTGCGGAAGAAGTGCCTGTGGCCGCCAAGACTTTTATCGACCAATGTGAGGACCTGGTCCGGGAGGAGCGGATTCCCGTTTCCTTCTCGCAGATTTTCGGTACCCCCAAGAAGCTGCGGGTGGATTACCCGTTGGCCTGCACCTATAAAGCACGGTTCTTCGTGTCCCGCATTCCTGACGGATGCAGCATATTAATGGATGAATCTGCCATCCGCGGCGGTTGGACCCTGAGTTTGAACGGGCATACTCTCCACAGAGAGGACTTCAAGAAGGCATTGGTCTATGATAACTCCAACATCATCTGCCCGATGGGAGACGCGCTTGTGGAGGGCTGGAACGAGCTGGCTGTCCATGTGAACGTGAGCCACGACTGGGACGGTGTGACGGATGCCTTGTATCTGTATGGAGATTTCGGCGTAACCTTCGATAATGAAGGGCTTCCCGTGCTGGGGGACGCGCCGGCTTCGGCAGAGACCTTGGCCATGGATACGTATTATCCGGGTTATCCTTATTACGCAGGAGTCTGGTCCTTCAAACGCACACTAGAGCTGGACGAGCTTCCCATAGCGGAGAAGCTTATCTTAAGCTTCCGCGACTGGTCGCCCCATGATCCGGTTGAGGTGCTGCTGAACGGCCAGCCTTTGGGCATCCGGCTGTGGTCCCCGTACACCTGGGAGGCTGACGCATCCCTTCTCCGGCAAGGTGTGAATGAGCTGGAGGTGCGGGTCACCAGTACGATGATCGGCCTGCTGGAAGGCAAATATTTCGACTATATCGAGCACAAGGTGGAGCCGGTTTAATCCAATTTGACACCGGACCGTCCTGCTGCTGACAACAACCTGTCCACCATACCCAAGGAGGCTATTCCACACATGATTAACATTAAGGATTTCGGCGCCATCGGCGACGGCACCACCCTCTCCACCGTAAGTATACAGAAAGCCATTGATACCTGTGCCGAGCAAGGGGGCGGCACTGTTTTGATCCCTGCCGGAGCGTTTCTGACCGGCACGCTTATGCTCCGTTCCTATGTGGAGCTGCACCTGGCTCCCGCGGCACGGATTGTAAGCAGCATGGAGGAAGCGGATTTCGCTTCACCGGAGGGTGAAGGCGAGCAATTCTTAAGCGAAGGCCAGGGCAACCGTGCACTGCTTTGCGCCCGCCATGCGGTCAACATTGCCATCACCGGGCTTGGCACCATTGACGGCCGGGGTGAGCAATTCCTTGCGCCAGAGGATGAAGGCTCGGATACAGTGCTGCAAATTATCCGGGAATTCCGGCCCAAGCTTATTGACCTGGAGGGCTGTGTCAATGTGCTGTTCCGGGATGTTACCCTGTACCATGCCTCCTCCTGGGGCATGCATATGACCGGCTGCCGCCAGGTGACGGTCACCGGAGTCAAGATTCTCGGCCAGGTGCGCGGCCCCAACAATGACGGCATTGACCCGGACAGCTGCCAGGATATGCATATCTCCAACTGCCACATTGAAACCGGCGACGACTGCATTGTGGTGAAAGCCACCAAATACGGTGCTGAACGCTATGGCGCCTGCGAGAATATTACCGTTACCAACTGCACTCTGCAATCCCATGACTCGGCCATCAAAATCGGCACGGAAACCCACGGTGACATCCGCAATATCACCGTGTCCAACTGTGTCATCCGCAATTCCAACCGGGGCGTGGGCATCTGGGTCCGGGACGGCGCCACCATGGAGAATATGCTGTTCTCCAACCTGTTCATTGAAACCCGCCTGTTCAGCAATGAGGAAGATACTAACCGTCGTCACGGCGGCTGGTGGGGCAAGTCTGAGCCGATTTTCATGACGGCCGAACGCCGCAACAAGCCCGGTGCCCCCGCTCCCGGCAAAATCCGCAACATCCGTTTCGAGCAGCTGCTGATTGAATCCGAGGGCGGGATGTTTATCTGCGGCTCCGAGGAGAGCATTATCGAAGGCATCTCCATCCGCAACGTAAAGCAGACCATGCGCGTGAAAAGCGGCTATCCCGGCGGCGTATTCGATACCCAGCCCTCCGACCGCGGTATCTTCCCCCACCCGGTGCCGGCTATGTACCTGAACTATGCCAAGGATGTGGCATTGAGCGACGTGGAGATTCATTGGCAGGGGGAGCCCAACCAACATTGGACCCAAGCTCTGACCGCCGAGGACGTGGAGGATCTGCGGATCCGCGGCTTCCGCGGCACAGCAGCCAAGCAGGAATTAAGCGTGCTGGAAATGACCCGCGTTACCGGTCTGCGGCTTTCCGACAGCACCGCCCTGCCGGGGACCGAGGTGTATCTGACCCTGGATGGGGCAGAGCTCTCCCGGCAGGAGCTGGAACGCAACGACCTGACAGCGGCCGCTGTTCCGGTGCGGATGCTGGATTAATGGTGAAAATCGAGTAGGAGGGGGCGCCTAGCCCCCGTCCTCTCACACCACCGTACATGCGGGTCCGCATACGGCGGTTCCAAAAGGTTAACAAAGCTCCAGATAA
>JAQSYT010000052.1 GCA_029256065.1 Paenibacillaceae bacterium | reverse complement strand
CAGCGGTGTTTACTTTCGCAAACTGCTAACCACCCCAAAAGCGAATACTCCTTTCCTCGCAGCTCCCAAGTCCTCAGGTCCGGCAGAGCTGTCACTAGCCTTGTTTATCCTGTACCTTCCCTTCACCTGCCTATAGCTTCCTACCTGCCTATAGCTCCAAATATGCTCCCTGCTCCAGCAGCAGCTTTTGCACCGCCTTCACATCCAAGGCGGTTAAATCCCCAGCCTGTTGGGCAGCCAAGCCTGCCGCCGCCCCGCCTGCGTGGCCAACGGCTCCGGCAATCGGTGTCACCCGGATGGCCCCCTGGGCCTCGAAGGTGGTGGAAATACAGCGGCCCACCGTAATCAAATTTTTCACCTGACGGTTAATCAGCGAGCGGTAGGGAATACTGTAGGTTTCCCCGTTGCGGAAATGCCCGATGCCGGAAATTTGCGCCCGCAGCTTCTTATGGGCCTCATCCTCCTTGGGCGGATGGATATCCACCGGATAGCCTCCGTGGGCAACCACATCGTCAAACTTTACACAATGGACCAAATCCTCCAGAGTCAGCACATACTCCCCTTGAATATGGCGGGAGCTGCGGACGCCGATTTTCGGGCCCGAATAATCAATAATACAAGCCTCGAACCCGGCAATCCGCTTCTTCAGGAAGGTCTCGATCTCCCGCACCTGCCGTCTGCCCTCCGTCTCCGCGTAGGATAGATCCCACGGGTCCGTGCCGTCACGGCCCACCACCCGGGTGGAATTAATGATCACCTCACCGGGATTGTTGGTTTCGAACAGCAGCAGCTCCTTACGCTCAAAATTCAGCTCTCCCTTATCAAGCGCCTCCTGGAAGGTCACCACAAAGCCGCCAATGGAGAGCCGGGGGGAGCGGTCCACAATCCCCAAATCCCCTTTGAGCCGGGGGAACTCGTCATTATGAGTTTTGATAAAGTTCTTCACCTTGTCCATATCCACATTGCGGACCTTCACATTCATGGTCATAGGTTGGCAGGCCCCGTCCAATTGACGGCCCTTGATAAAATCCACCCCTGCCCAGGCGGACAGATCGGCATCGCCGCTTCCGTCCACATACACCTTGGCCTTCAATTCGCTGATGCCCGCTTTATTGCAGACCCGGATGGCAGTAATCCGGCCGTCCTCCGTTTCCGCTCCGGCCAGCATGGTATGATACAGAATGCGGCCGCCACTTTCGATCAGCATCATTTCCAGCTCATGCTTCATTCCTTCGGCGTCGAAGGGGGTCACCGAATAGGTGTAGCCGGTGGTGTCGTAGATGTGGCCTGGGCTTTTGCCATGCTGCTTCATCCGTTGGATCAGCTCATCGGTAATGCCCTGCACCGCCAGCTTTTCCCCGGCATGGAAGGTCATCATCGGACCGACGCCCGCCGTGGTCAGCTGTCCGCCCAAAAACCCGTATTGCTCCACCAGCAGCGTATTGGCTCCGGTTCTGGCTGAGGCGATGGCGGCAACCGCTCCCGCTATGCCTCCGCCCACTACAATTACATCATAAGTCATGAAAATCTCTCCTTTCCAAAATAGCATGGTCCTAGGTCGTGTTTGCAAACACGCCCTAGCCGCAGGCCGGATAATGACAGGGAAGCCTCAAAACGGGCGCCGCCAATTTGAGGACCTCCCGGGAATTTCATCGTGGTACTTTTCCAGCCTTAGGGGTGGCTACTTGGCTGCCTTAATGGCTTCGTCGGCGCGCTTCTTCATATTCTCCAACGCCTTGTCTACAGGCTGGGCATTCAGGAAAACCTTCTCCGCCTCCTCCATAAAGGCCTTGCGGATTTCCGGCTGGGCGGTGGTTTTGCTGAATACCCTGTAGGTGACATCCGCCTTTAGGGTGTTGACCAAGGATTCCTTATCAAAATATTTGCCCGCATCCCCGATGAGCTGATCGGCAATTTTGTTCATATCGGCCTTCTTGTTGGAGGGAATGCGTCCGCCGGGAATCATATCCTGGTTGCCTTCATTCAGATACCAGGACAGGAATTTCATGGTCGCCTCCTTGTTGGCGCTTTTCGGATTAATGGACATGAAGTCCCCGGGACCTCCCGAATTCACCTTGGTGCCCCGCTCATATTGCGGAATGGGAGCAAAGGAGATTTGGTAGTTGCGGTTAGGGTACGCCTTATCATCCTTGATGTAACGGATCAAATACGTGCCGGTGAAGACCATGGCGGCTTTGCCGTTGAGCAATTCATCCTGGGGCTGCAGCTTGTTGGTGGCAGCCTCCGCATACGGGTAGGTAACCTTGGAGTCGATCAGGGATTTATGCAGCTCCAGTCCCTTATTGAAGGAGGGCAAGGAGGTAAAGGTGGACAGGCCGTCATCGCCGTAATACACATCTGTTGGTTTTGCGGTGATGGACATGTCATACGCAATCGGCTCCCAGCCGGGAATAAAGAAGGCGCCGTATTGGCCGGGTTTGTTCATTTTTTTCGCCAGGGCGGCAAAATCATCCCAGGTCCAGCCTGTGGTAGGCACCTTTTCTCCTACAGCATCCAAAGAGGCCTTGTTGAACAGGACAATCTGCGGGCTGACCGCTGCAGGCAGGTAATGAATTTTGCCGTTGGATTTCATAATATTGCTGGTGCCGATGACCTCTTCCACATTGAAATTCACCTTGGCCATCAGATCTTCAAGAGGCTCCGCCATCCCCGCCTTGGTGCGGCGGTCCACATTGGCGGCGCTGTAGGATACATAGAGGTCAGGTGCGTCGTTGGTGGACAGGAGGGCGGTATCCAGCTTGGTATTGCCCTGCTCATCATTGACAAAGCGGATATACTCCACCTGAATGTCCTTGTTGGCCTGATTCCACTTGTCGATCACCGTCTGCGGCCCGGATTCTGGCGGGACTCCTCCCCAGAAGCGAAGCTTCACCGGCTCCTTTGGTTTGGCGGTAGTGCCCGCCCCGGGTGATCCGGCAGGAGCTGCGCTGCCATTATTCTGCGCTCCGCCGTCATCCTTGCCGCAGGCGCCGAGCAGAGCTGAGGAAACCAGTAGTGTGGCCAGGGTAAACGGTACAATCTTTTTCATTGGAAATCCCCCTTAGGAGCTGCGAGGAAGTTAGTATCCGCTTTTGCAGACAAAATCTCCATGGTTTTGGGAGTTTTGTCGGCAAATTAGCGGTACTTATTTCGTCGCATTCTCTGATTGTATAATGAATGCCTGTGAAACCGTTGGGATCAGCCCTTCAGACCGGTGCTGGCGATGCCTTCCACGAACCAGCGCTGGCAGATGGAGACGATGGCGATAAGAGGCAGCAGCGCCGAGCAGGAGGCCGCCATGATCAAGGGATAGTTTGTGCCGTTTTCATCCATATAACTGGTGAGTCCCAGCGGAATCGTAAATAACTTTTGGTCCCGGAGCAAAATCAGCGGATTCTCGTATTCGTTCCAGTGCCAGGTGAAGGTCAGAATCAGGAGTGTGACCAGGGCTGGTTTGGTTAACGGCAGGCAGATTTGCCAGTACATCCGCCAGTAGCCTGCGCCGTCCACCTTGCTGGCCTCCAGCAGCTCATTGGGCAGGGTGCTGAAGAACTGCCGCATAATAAAGGTGCCCAGCACCGTAAACATCCCCGGCAAAATAATCGCCAGATGGGTATTGACCAGTCCCAGCTGGTCGAACAGGATAAAACGCGGGACAAACAGCACCTGGGGCGGAATAATCATAGTGGCCAGATAGAGGAGGAAGATGCCCTCCTTGAATTTGAAGTTCAGCTTGGCAAAGGCGAAGCCCGCCAGAGAGCTGGTGACCAGGGAGCCCAGCACCTGGAAGAAGGTGATTTTAATCGAGTTTTGGTAAAAGATTGCGAAGGACGCTCTGCCCGTCCACACCTGCTGGTAGTTGGACCAGTTCCAGGATTCAGGTATCCACTGGATGGGATACTTGAAAATATCGGCCGAGTTCTTGAAAGACGCGGATATCATCCACAGAAAAGGAAGCACCATCAGGATGCCCACGCTGAGAAAAACGAGAGTCAAGACAAGCTTGACGAGACGCTTCCTCTCCGGCTGGGAAATGGCCCGGACCAGGGGCCTTTTTTCGGTCAAAACTGATCCTGCCATTTTTTCTGCCCCCTCCACTGTATCATGGTTACCGCAAAAATCATCAGGAACAGCACCCAGGAAACCGTCGCCGCATAGCTCATATGCTTAAATTCGAACGCCTCCGTATAAATGTGGAGGGCCAGCACGAAGGTGGATTTCATCGGGCCGCCGTTGGTCATCACCTGAACCGAGGCGAATACCTGGAAGGAGGCGATGATCAGGGTGATGGCGATCAGGAAGCTGGTGGGCTTCAGCAGCGGAACGGTTATGGACATAAACCGCTGCAGGCCTGTGGCTCCGTCGATTTCCGAGGCCTCGTAGAGATCCTTGGAGATGCCCTGCAAACCCGCCAGATAAAGCACCATGGCATAGCCGATATACGTCCAGACGGCCATGACGATGACGGCGAACAGCGCGTATTTTGGACTGGACAGCCAGCCCGGCGGATTCTCGAACCCGATGGACCGCAGGAAGGCGTTGATGGGTCCCTGGGAGGGATTGTACAGCACCCGCCATACCACGGAAACGGCCACCAGACTGCTCATGTACGGCAGGAAAATCAGCGTCCGCACCAGGCTTTTCATGTACACGTATTTGTTTAGCGCCGTGGCGAAGAGCAGTCCCAGGAGCATAGCCAAGGGCACACTGACGGCGGAGAACACCACATTGTTTCTCAGCGATTTCAGCACCAGGGCATCCTGCAGCACCTTCTTGATATTGTCCAGGCCGGTAAAGACCAGCCCCTCCAGCCCCTTCAGATAGTTCCAATCCGTAAAGACCAGAATAAGGCTGAACAGCAGGGGCAATAATATAAAGACCGCAAAACCCAGCAGATTCGGCAGGATAAACAAGTA
This sequence comes from Paenibacillaceae bacterium, assembly GCA_029256065.1. Classification (GTDB taxonomy): domain Bacteria; phylum Bacillota; class Bacilli; order Paenibacillales; family NBRC-103111; genus Paenibacillus_AR. The sequence continues at coordinate 19,140 of JAQSYT010000052.1, read as the reverse complement.
ACCCGCCATGTTTTCTTTCGAACGGTATGTCCGACTCACTAGTCTCATCTCCCCTCCATACCAGTATAGAGGAGGCAACCTGCAGTCTCTATGGCATAATCTCAGGGAAAGCCGTGAATTCCTTTGAAAAAAACAGCAGACGGCGCCCAGGACCTTCCTCCTGTCGCACCGTCTGTTCTGTCCGGGACTGCCCCGGGTTATTTGCCCAGCGCCATTTTCCTGAATTCCAGGGGAAAGACGCCTTCGATTTTCTTGAAGTATTTGCTGAAATGGTTAGAGTCCGTGTAGCCTACCATTTCGGATATCTCATAAATTTTCAGTCCGGGATCAAGCAGCAGCTCCCGGGCCTTTTTCATGCGGACTCCGGTAAGGGTGTCCACAATTTTCTCCCCGGTTTCCTTGCGGAACAGCACGCTCAGGTAGTTCTCGGCAAAGCCCACCCGCCGGGCAATATCCGAGACCTTGAGCTGGGTGTGGTACTCCTTGCGGATAATATCCAGCACCGCCTGGATTTCCGGCCGCAGCCTGGCGCCCGCGGTTGCCTTGACATAAGCCATGGTTTGACCCAGCCAGCCGCAGAACCATTGGTAGATTTCCGCCAGCGTCTCGCTGTTGCGGATGACCTCGAAGGGATATTGATCCAGATAGGCGGGAACCGTGTAAATATCCTTGCCTGCGGTCTCCAGGGTTTTGTTGAGCAGCACCAGCAAATGGAGCCATTCATCCCGCACCTCCGCAGGCGGCAGCTCCTCCGCTTGCGCCCATTGGCTGTACCAAACCGAGAGCGCAGGCAATAGCGCCTCCGTCTGCCGGGCTTCGAACAGCTTCAGCCAATCGCCCGCCGTGGCGGTTCCCAGCCGGGCCGGTCCCTCCGTGGCTGGCTGCTGCGCTGCTTCGGCGTACAATATGGCGCTGCCGCTCCGGTAGAACCGTTTTTGCAGCGCTTGCTCCGCCTCCATAAAGGCCCGGTGCAGCTCAAACATCTCCCCGTATTCCCGGGATACTCCAAAGCTGAGGGTAACCTTGGCATAGGTTTCCGCCACCTGCTGCAATTGCTTCAGCAACTCCTCCGTCAGCGCTGAGGAGAGCAGAGCGAAGCGGCCGTTATCCACCTCCACCACCTCGCCGCCGCCGTTTTTTCTCACCATCTCATTCAAAATATTGGCTACCGTGTAGCTGAGGAGCTGCTCGCTTTGGTAGCGGTCCTCCTCCAGCACCCGCTCATATCTGTCGATGGCCACCGCCGCCGCACGGAAGCGGGAAGGCTGAAAGCCGAATTCCAGCTCCGTCATGGAGCTTGCTATTTCCAGCTTGCTGGTATGTTTGGTCAATAGATCCCGCAGCAGCTTTTCCTTGGCCTCCCGGCCCAGGCGCTCCAGCTTAAACGCCGCCCGGCTCTTTTCCTCCAGATCCTCTTCCTCCTGGCGGAATTCGGACTGCAGCCGCTTGCATTTTTCCAGAAGCTCCTCCGGCACCCAGGCCAGCTTCAGCAGGTAATCGGCGGCACCCAGCCGCAGCGCCTTCTGTACGTACTCGAAGTCGTTGTGGTTGGACAGGATCAGACAGCGGGTGTACGGCCATTTCTCCCGGACTTGGGAGATCAGCTCCAGCCCGTCCATATCCGGCATCCGGATATCCGTCAGCACAATATGGCAGGGCTCCTTTTCCAGCAGCTCCAGCGCCTCCCGGCCGCTCCGGGCCTCTCCGATAATGTGAAAGCCGTGCTCGGACCAGGGAATCAAGGTTTTGAGGGACAGCCGGACCAGCATTTCATCGTCCACAATCAGGACTCGCGTCATGGCGGAGCCTCCTTTCGCAAAGGAAATTTGATGGTTGCCTCCAGGCCGCCGCTGTCCACCCTGTGCAGGGTTACACCATAGCTTTCGCCAAAATAAAGCTTGATCCGGCGGTCCACATTGGAAATACCGATGCCGCTGTACTTGGCATGGGACTGCTCCAGCCTGTCCATAATCTCGGCCAATTGCTCCTCCGTAACCCCGTTACCGTCATCCCGGATGGATACCTGAAGCGTTCCTCCGCTGCCTGCCTCCGCACCGATGACAATATGGAGCGGCAGCTTTCCGCCGTGGACGATGCTGTTCTCCACCAGCGGCTGCAGGCTGAATTTGAGCACGTAGACATCCTTTAATTCCTCCGGCACCCGAAGCTCAATCTCGATTTGATCCTGAAACCGCATTTTTTGCAGGGACATGTACAGCTCCAGATAGTCCAGCTCCTGTCCCAGCGTCACAAAACGCTGGTTGAATTTCATGGAGAACTCCAGCAGCTTGCCCAAGGCGGTGATCATATTGCTGACATTGCGGTTGGTATTGGACAGCATGGCCATCAGCTTGATGGAATTCAGCGTATTGAACAGAAAATGCGGGTTAATCTGCGCCTGGAGGGACTGGAAGTTGGCCTCCTCCTTCAGCTTCTGCTCCTCGTCCAGCCGCTGCACCAGCTCGGCCAGTCGGGTGACCATCCGGTTGAAGTTGTTGCCAAGAAGGGCGATTTCATCGTTGCCCTTTACCTGCACGGAGGTGCGGAAGTCCCCGTCCCCAACCTGCTTCATGGAGCGGAGCAAGGAGGCGATGGGACTGGTGAAGCGGATCAGGAACAGGACAAAGATGAGTATGCCCAGCACAAACACCGCCAAAATGGAAAAGACCGACCGGCTCATCCGCTTCTCCAGGTCTGCCAGGAACTGCTTCTCCGGCACCGGACGGAGGATGGACATACCCAGCTCGGGAACCTCCGACACATTAACCATGTACAGACGTCCCTCTGCGTCGCGAAGATGCTTGATTTCGCCGGGAGCCCTCTGCAGCTCGGCCATTTCCGTCTCGCTTAGGTCAATCACTCTGTTCCCCTGGGAGTCGGTGGCCGTGCGGCCGCCATCCCACAGCAGCAGCGACGGAAGCAGTCCCTCCTCCCGGACGGTGGATTGGGCAAAGGCGGTTTCCACGGGAACGCCAATGAGGGCCACGCCGAAGTCATAGGTTACTTTTTCATCATGGATGGACCGGGACAAGGCCAGATACCCTCCCTCCTGTGCCGCTCCGGTATAGCCTATGGAGTGTTTCAGCAGGAAGGGCAGGAACCATTGGGGAAAACCCTTGTTTTCCTTCCCCTGAAGGTACCAGGGCTCCTGCAAAAACACGGCGAAGTTTTGCCGCATATCAAAGGAATTCAGGGTGGACACAGCCAGCTCCTTAAAATCCGAGAAAATGAGAAACGAGCCGGAATCCAGCAGCAGGTCGCGGATGGTGGACATCCGTTTTTGCAATGTGGCGACTTTATAATAATCCCCGTAGTCGGTGGTCCAATTGGAAACGCCATCACCATAATATTCCTGTAAATCCAATTCAAGCAAAGAGAGCGCTTTAATCATCCGGCTGGCTACATCATTGGCGGATTTGGCCGAACGGTCCACCAGCTCCTGATTGGCGGAGTATACGCCGTTGGCCACCGCTTCCTTGGAGGAGCGGGCATAGCTCCAGAAGATGACCAGCGTGGGGATAATGACAAAAAATAAAAAGGCTGCCATCAGCTTTCCCCGTATGGAGGTAAACGGTTTGGTGCGAAGCGCCATGACGTCCCCCTTTCCCGGCGCCGTATTGGACGGGCTCTCCGTTAAGGTGAAGTCTATCAAATCTGCCGCAGAAATCAAGAACCAATTGCCGCGGCGGGCGCGAGAGGGCTCGCCAGGCATGGGCACAGAGGCAGACACACTATCCCTTTGGCTCAGGGACACAGCAAATCACGCGGCCTCGAGTTAAGGCTAAACCTGTTAGTGTTACGACGGACGGGGCAGGCAAACAGGGATCATCGGCCAACCTGAGGGAAGGGGATAGTGAACGCAAAGCACGGTATAAGAGAAAGGTTTGACTGGGGCGCTTGCCGGGGCCTCACTCCCTCATCCACGCTCATTTGTTTATACCATGTTTCTTTTTGCCTCCCAACCTCTACGCTGAATCTACCGTCCTCCTACTCAGACTCCTGATTTACTCCACTCCCTCCACCTCACTCTCCCCCTGACTCCCGTCCCTCCCAACGCTTACGGAACTATGCGACTCTTAAAGCAGAAAAATCCGCCTGTTGTACCGCTAACGGAACTACATAACCCTTACAGCTACTAATCCAGCACAAGAAAGCTTCCTTACCCGTGTAACGGTCTCTTAGTTCCGTTAAACTCGATATCAGACGAATTTCCGCCGCTAAGCGTCTCTAGGTTCCGTTAAATCGGAGAGGACCGGGTGTGCCGTCAGTCCATAGCCCTGGAGGACCGGGCTGACGCCGCTTCATCGATTCAGGGCGGCCAGTTCCCCCTACGTCTACCGAGGGAACCTGCATAGCCCTTGCATTCAAAAAAATCTTCAGCCCTCCCATGGAAGGCTGAAGATTTTCACATCATCAACTACACTTGCGCCGACCGTGCCAGAATACGCACTCCGTAGGCAGTCAGCTCCAGCTTGGTCCCGGCAAGGGCTTCCCCGCTTTCCACATCGCGGTATTGGCGTTGATCCAACGTCACCTCCCGTGTCGCCCCGGTGAAGTTCATCAAGAACAGATACTCCACAGCTCCGTCGCTGCGGGCCTGGACGTTAACCCCCTCCGGCAAAGCGGGCAGCAGCGGCTCCACTCCCGCTTCCCGGGCCAGCTCCCGGTAATAATCCCGGTAGAAGGGATCTACCGCCCGGGTGGCCAGATAATAAGCCCGCCCTTGTCCCAGGCGGTTCACCGTCAGAGCCGGACGCCCGGCATAAAAATCATCCCGGTACACGCCCAGCACCTCTGCCGTTTCCGCATGAACCAGCTCGCACAGCTGGCCGGAGCCGTACTCCGCCATTAACCCTGGCAAGGCTGCGCTACCGGGTGCGGACCTCACGATGCCGTTCTGCTCCGCATCGTATAGGGCATCCATCTCCTCCGCCCAGATGCCGAGAACCTGACGCAGCGGACCCGGGAAGCCACCCAGATGGCACAGGTCATGCTCATCAACAATCCCTGACCAATACGTGGACGCCAGAGTCCCTCCATCCCGGACGAAACGTTCCAGCTTTTCGCCTGTCTCCTGTGTGCATAGATACAGCATAGGGGCCGCCACCAGCTTATAGCCGGACAAATCATCCTCCGGTCCGATAATATCTGCCGGAATCCCCAGCTCCCAGAAGGCCCGGTAATGCTGGATGACGGTTTTTTCGTAGTGAATACCCATATTCCGGGGGCCTTGGGCATCCTTCACCGCCCAGCGGTTGTCCCAATCGAACATGATGGCTACCTTGGCATTTGTACCGGTGCCCAATACCTCGCCAAGTCCCTCCAGGGTTTCCCCCAGCTCCGCCACATCCCGGAACACCCGGGTATGCTCATGCCCTACGTGATCCACAACCGCGCCATGGAACTTTTCGCTGGAGCCGCGGCTTTTGCGCCATTGGAAATATTGAACCGTATCCGATCCATGGGCCACCGCCTGGAGAGAGGACAACCGGTGCATGCCCGGCTTCTTCAGCTTGCTCACTGCCTGCCAGTTGGTCAGAGAGGGAGTGCTCTCCATCAGCATAAAGGGCTTATGCTTCAGGCTGCGGAACAGGTCGTGGTTAAAGGCAAAATGAACCGCCTGCCCCAGCTCATCGGGTGGCTGATGCCAGGTGGGATACGCATCCCAGGAAACCACATCCAGCACCTTGGCCAGCTTACGGTAATCCAGCCCCTCGAACATATCCATCAGATTGGCCGTTGCCGGAAGCTCCGGGCTGACCGCTTGGAGCGGTGCCAGCTCATGCTGATAAAAGTCAATAGTCTGATCCGTCACAAAACGCTTCCAGTCCAAGTTCTGGCCATGGACCATCCGCTCACCGTGGGGTGCAGGGGATTCCACTTGGGCCCAATCCGTGTAGGTGTGGGACCAGAAGCTGGCCCACCAGGCCAGGTTGAGGGCGTCCAGGGTGCCGTACTTCTTCCTGAGCCAAGCCCGGAAGGCCTCCTGGCAATAGGGGCAATGGCAATCGCCGCCCAGCTCGTTAGAGATATGCCAGCCTACCACCGCAGGGTGCTGCCCATAGCGCTCAGCCAGTTTGGCGTTCATGATAGCGGTTTTTTCCCGGTAGACAGGGGAGGTGTAGCAGTGATTATGCCGCATGCCATGAAGGTTGCGTACCCGGTTGGCGCCTACACGCAGCACCTCGGGATATTGATGGGACATCCAGGTGGGGCGGGCGCCTGTAGGTGTCGCCAGCCAGGCGAAGATGCCCTCCTCGGCGAAACGGTCCAGCACCCGGTCCAGCCAGGCAAAGTCAAACCTGCCCTCCTCCGGCTCCAGGGCGCTCCAGGCAAAAATCGCCACCGACATTACATTGCAATGAGCCAGCTTCATCAGCCGGATATCTTCCTCCAGGACCTGGGGATCATGCTGCCACTGGTCCGGGTTGTAATCGGCTCCATGCATAAAAGCCGGAAGCTTGGCACTAATAGGGGGAAAGCGCTTGCCCATAATGGGATACCACTCCTTCAAAAATTATACTATACTCGTATTATAATCCTTTCCTAAGCCTAAACCGTAGAATAAATGAAGGATGTTTATAGCACATAATGAACATTTTTTCGAAAAGAGGTAATCAGCATGAGCCGTTCCCCCCATATTCTGGCCTTCCTGCTGGCTCCCGGCTCGCCGGATTCGCTGCCTCTGCGGCTGCAATCCCTGGGCCGTCATGACCAGACCCATATCTATCGGCCAAAGGGCATTCCCCACGGGCAGCTGCTGTGGTCCTCGGAGGGGAACGGGCACTTTGAATTTCCGGAAGCAGGCGAGTTCAGCTTGCCTGCCGGCTGCGCCCTTTACCTCCCCGGTGACATGCCTCATGAATATTCCCCCCGGAACGGGCCCTGGCTGCTCTCCTTCCTTTCCTTCGAAGGACCGGCGGCAGAGAATATCGCCCGCAGCTGCGGCATGCTTCCTTGTACGCCCTTTTCTTTAGGCGAAGCCGAGGGTGTTCTCCGGTCAGGCTTGGAGGAGATGTGGCTGGACATCCAGCAAGGAGCGGAGGAAGCCGAACGCCGTTACTCCAGCCGACTCTATTCTATGCTGCTGGCAGCAGGGGAAGCGGCTTTGGCCAGCCGGGCCCCATTGAAGCCGGACGAATATCCCCTGAAGGGAAGGAACACCCCGGCAGGCACTGCTCCTGCAGATTTGGCTTTGCGGCAGGCGCTGCGTCTTTTAGACCAGCATTATACCGAGCAGCTGGACATGTCCAATTTAGCCAGAACAGTGGGGTATTCCGTGCAGCATTTTCAGCGCATCTTCAAACAAGCCTGCGGCATGTCCCCCTATGTGTACCTGCAGCGGATGCGGCTTCACCGCTCCTTGGAGTGGCTGATGGAGGAGCCTCTGCTTTCCGTCAGAGAGATAGCTGCCCGGCTGGGTTGGGAGGCTAACTACTACATCCGCGTATTCCGGGAGCATTTCGGCATGGCGCCGGGGCAATACCGGAGGACAGGGGAGCACGCCAAAAGCCCTCCGCACCACCCGGAGGAGGAGGAAGGGTGAAGGTCCGTATGGCCGTGATTTAACGTTCAGCCGCGCCATTCAGAAGCTTTTCAATATCCTCAAGCTGCGGGATTGCCGGAATGGCTCCTTTTTGAAGCGTAATCAAGGCTCCTGCTGCATTGCCAAAAGCGGCCATAGTCTGAACCGCCTCAGCATCCAGTCTTTCCAGCGCCTCTCCCGCTTCCATGAATTTATGCAAAAATCCCGCCAGGTAGCAGTCTCCCGCTCCCGTGGTATCGACAGCCTGCACAGGCTGGCCCGGCACCCGCCGGCATTCCTTACCCAAGCGGAAGAACGAACCCTCCGCCCCCAGTGTCACCAGGATCAAGGGGGTATGGTACTCCGAGAAGAGCAGTGCCGTGCCCGCTTCCGGCTCCTTCTCTCCGGTCAGGAATTCCAGCTCCTCCTCTGAAAGCTTCACAATATGCGCCAGCCCAAGCCCCTGCCGGATGCGCGCCTTGGCCTCCTCCAGACTCCTCCAGAGGGCCGGACGGAGATTGGGGTCATAGCTAACCAGCTTGCCTAAACCTCTGGCCAGCCGCACAGCATGGAGAGTAGCCTCTGCCGAAGGCTCGTCCGTTAGAGACACGGAGCCGAAGTGAAGCAGTCCAGCCTCCGAGATTATATCCTCCCGCACCTCTCCAGGGGTAAGCATCATATCCGCTCCGGGGCTGCGGTAAAAGCTGAAGGAACGGTCCCCGTCCGCCTGCAGATGCACAAAGGCCAGGGTGGTGCGGTAAGACTCGGACAGCACCAGCCCCCGGGTATCCACACCCGCCTGATCCAGCACCTGACGCAGGAATTCCCCGAAGGTATCCTGTCCCACCTTGCCGATAAAGCCTGTTTTGCGGCCCCACTTGGCCAAAGCCGCCATTACATTGGCAGGGGCTCCCCCGGGGTTGGCCGAGAAGCTTTGGTACCCGTATTCATTGGTTCCCGAAGGGGTAAAATCAACCAGCACCTCACCCACTGCAGCTGCATCCAGCATTCCTATCTCCTCCTCTATCCCGTTTCTTAACAGGATGGCGATCCGGTTTATTGCCATACACCTCTATTGTAGCCATCCAGCAGCAGTTGCGTCCACCTGGCATGCAAAGATTAGCCCGTGATAAAAAAAGACCAGCCGGAATTTACTCCGGCCAGCCTTGCTGCCAACTCTTATCTCCTCAACCTGCTGTAATATGCTGATAGCTGTTGCCCACGAACATAGGCTCCAGCCCCCGCTCAACCCGTTCTATATTGGCAAAAGCTTGGGTATAAACGTGAATTAACGTATCCCGTGTGCCCCCTCCGATATGCGGAGTGGCAACCACCTGCTCCAGCTGCAGCAGCGGATGGCCCGCCGGAACAGGCTCCTGCTCCCAGACATCCAGCGCCGCTCCTTTAATTTCACCCTCCACCAAAGCAGCATACAGGGCCGCCTCATCCACAACCCCGCCTCTGGCCACATTGATAAGCACTGCATTGGGCTTCATCATTTGCAGCCGCTGCCGGTTAATCAGATGGCGGGTTCCAGGCACCAGTGGAACATGGATGCTGACAATATCCGATGTGGCCAGAAGCTCCTCCAGCCCGACAAACCGGGCGCCCAGCTCCATTTCCTTTTGCTCGGGAAGCGGGCGTTGGTCGTAATACAGAATATCCGTACCCATGGCTTTGGAGCGTTGGGCAGTTTCCCAGCCTACATACCCCATGCCGATAAGTCCGTGGGTTTTACCTTTCATTTCATAGGAATCCGGCCGCAGGGCCCAGGTCAGCCACTCTCCCTGCTTGGTCCGGGCATTGGCAAAAGGAAGCTTGCGGTATAGAGACAGGATCAGCATCAGTGTCAGCTCCGCCACGCATACGGCATTGCAGCCGGGAATATTGGAAACGGATATGCCACGCTTTGAAGCAGCCTCCATATCGATATTGTCCAGCCCGACGCCGCATTTTTGAATATGCTTAGCCGCCTTGGCTTTGGCGATCAGGTTTGCGGTAACGGGAAATACGGTTGCCATCAGATAGGATGCCTTCTCCAGCGCTTTTTCCTTTGCCGTTTCATCACACTCATCCCAGAACATCAGCTCATACCCCTCCGGCATCCGGGAATGGAGCAGTTCCTTCATATCCGCTGTCATCGTATCAAAGTACAAAATCTTTTGGCCCTTCATGCTGTGCGCCTCCTGTAAACATGGGTGATAGTTCGCTCGGTCAAGATTACTGTATTAAGGTACCACCACAGCCGGGGAGCGTCAATTGGTTATGTCATGTTTTCTAACACTTTACGTGATGGAACTTTTTTCGAGCTTTTTCTTATTTGATAAAAATTCGTTATGTATCAATAAAATTTGCGTATAAAACAAGCTGCCGCAGCCTCCATTCTCCCTTGCAGTCAAGCTAACCGTTATAATGAGAGTAAAGATTCATCCCCAAAAAAGGAGGCCGTCCCATGAAACTTCCCCGGCAAACAGTGGGATTCCGGTTCGGCGAAGCATCCAGCCGCACTGATTTGTTCCAATTATTTGCCCTTGGTTATGACCAAGTTGTTTCTGCCGGATACAGCTGGGACGGCAAAACACGAATCGACGGGCCGCTTTGCCTGTTCCAGTATACCGTTTCCGGCTCCGGCCAGCTTGATATGGGCGGCAGCGTCAGGACAGTCGGTCCCGGACAAGCCTTTCTCGTGGACATCCCCGGCTCCCACCGGTATTATTTGCCCGAATCCAGCCCTTCCTGGGAGTTCTGCTTTATTTTGTTCCGTCCTTGGGGTTTGGAAAAGCACTGGGAGCAGGTTTACCGGAGGCTCTCCGCTGTGTGTACCCTTCCTCCTGACAGTCCGCTGCTTCAGGTGCTGGAGGACATCGTGCGGGCGGGCTTGAACAACCAGATCCGGGATGGCTACACCGCCTCCGCTTATGTGTACCGGTTCATGATGGAGCTCCTCCGCTTCGCTTCGGGAAACGGCACCCGGCAGGAGACGTGGCCTGAGAGTGTGGCTTTGGCGGCGCGGGAGATGGAGCAGAATGCCTCCGGAATCACAAGTGTGGACCAGTTGGCCGGAATGGCGGGGCTGTCCAAATATCATTTTATCCGGTTGTTCAAGCGGCATACCGGCGTAACCCCATTGGAATTCCTCACCAAGGTGCGGATGAGGCAGGCTGTTACCCTTTTGCGGGAAACCGGGCTTACTGTGGATGAGGTAGCAAAAGAGCTGGGATATGCAGGGAGCAGCTATTTCATTAAGGTGTTCCAAAAATGGGTGGGGTTCACGCCGGGGGAGTTCCGCCAGCACCGGAATGTGGCAGGTATGGAGAGAATCACCTTTGATTGAGCAATATTTTACAATTGCGGGCAATTAATTGTCGTAGCTTTTGGGCCGGACATTTTCTATGATACCTGTATAAGGCTTATTACTAGAAAATGAAGGAGCTGGGTTACATGTTGGGAGCAAATGTACATCAAACGGCACATAAGCAATATGCGGCAACTCCGCCCATGGGCTGGAACAGCTGGGACTGTTATGGAGCAAGCGTGACGGAGGAGGAGGTACTGGGCAATGCCCGCTACATGGCGGAGCATCTGAAGCCCTTCGGCTGGGAGTACGTGGTGGTGGATATCCAATGGTATGAGCCGGGTGCCCATTCCTCCGCTTACCGGCCCTTCGTCCCGTTGGAGATGGACGGATATTCCCGGCTGATTCCCGCAGTCAACCGGTTCCCTTCCTCTGCCGGAGGTAAAGGATTTAAACCATTAGCGGACATCATCCACGGCATGGGGCTGAAGTTCGGCATCCATATTATGAGAGGTATTTCGCGGCAGGCTGTCCACTCCAATACGCCTGTGCTGGGTACAGACCGCGGAGCCCGGGATATTGCGTCCAACAATATCTGCCCGTGGAACTCGGATATGTACGGGATTAATCCCGCGGCAGAGGGTGCCCAGGCCTATTACGATTCGCTGTTCCGGCTTTATGCGGAGTGGGAGGTGGATTTCGTGAAGGTGGACGATATTGCCGCCTCCCGGCTGTACCACATCCACCACCGGGAAATTGAGATGATCCGCACCGCCATGGACCGCTCGGGACGCCCCATGGTGCTGAGCCTATCGCCGGGTGCCGCCCCCTTGGAGTACGGCGGGCTGCTGACAGCCAACGCCAATATGTGGCGGATGACGGATGATTTTTGGGATGTGTGGCCGCTCTTGAAGGACATGTTCGGACGCTGCGAGCAGTGGTACCCCTTCGTGGGGGGCGGCTCCTGGCCGGATTGCGACATGCTGCCGCTGGGCCATATCGGTCTGCGCTCGGTGGACGGCGGCGCCAGTGAGCGGCTGACCCGGTTCACCCAAGACGAGCAGCGCACCATGATGACGCTGTGGAGTCTCTTCCGTTCGCCGCTGATGTTCGGCGGGGAGCTGCGGGACAATGACGCATGGACATTGTCCCTGTTGACGAACGAAGAGGTGCTGGCCGCTCACCGGGACGGCCGGGGGGCAAGACCTCTGTACCGTCAGGGGAACCGGACGGTGTGGACCTCCCGCGCCCCGGACGGCGGCGTGTATGTGGCGCTCTTCAATCTTGGAGATGAGCCCGCCGAGGTGGGGGTGGGGCTGGCGGAGCTGGGCCTGGCCGGAGCGCGGCAGGCCCGGGATTTGTGGGAGCGGCGCAGCCTGGGCCGCGTGGAGGGGCTGCAGTTTGTGCTGCCGCCTCACGGCAGCAGGCTGGTGAAGCTGGAGCCGGAGGGCTGACGGCGCCAGGGCAGTGAAGCTGGTGCCGCGGCGCTGCGCGGCATAGGGTCGGGAAAAGCCGCCAGGGACTGGGCGGCTTTTTGGCGTTGCCGCCGGCACGGCGGTGGGGGCAATAGCGGAAGGGGGGCTTCCGCTATTGCCTGCCGTGCGGGTTACATCATGGAATAGCGGCAGGAGACTTTCCGCTATTCCATGTTTTCGCCGCCCAATTGAGCCTGTGGCGGCTCATTAGAGGAAAATCAGCTTCCCTTATCCGCCTAAAAACGGATGTGCAGCCCAAATAGCGGAAATATACCTTCTGCTATTCTGAGTAACCTGGTCCGGAGTGGCTGGATAATGCTATGAAGCCATCCCTCCCACAAACAACTCTGGTCGCCGCTGCAGACTGGATGATGTAATGGAAGTCTCGAATCGGCAAACCCGGCTTGTGTGAGCCATCTCCAAGATTTCATCAGTCTCCGGCTGCTGCAAAACCGCAGCATGGATGTTTATACACCGGTTGGCCTGCTTGGACTGATATTAACGGAAGCGAGCTTCCGTTATTCACCAGATTTAGCTGCCGGGCGGGAGATTAGCGGAAGTCATTTTCCGCTATCCCTGCGGCACACCCCCTTTCCCGGGGGATGCGGGACGAATAGCGGAAATCCGCTTCCGTTATCCGGCCCCAACCGGGCAGCGGGTGAGCTATAGCGGAAAATCCCTTCCGCTAAGGGCCAACCTCAGGACCAACCTCCATTCCCTGATGCCGCAATAGCCCCCTCAGCCGCGTACAAGAAACCCGGGACCACTGGTCCCGGGCAGCAATTTTTTAAGCAACTTCAATAGCGGAGGCGGCTCCGGTTCTTACAGCATTGGTTTTCTTACAGCATTGGTTTTCTTACAACCATGGTTCTTACAATTCAAAGTCCTTCACCACAGTCTGGGTACGGGCCGCTTCAAAAATGGTCTCAATCAGCCGGAGCACACGCAGCACCTGCTCATTTTTTACGGCTTGGGCGGAGCGCCCGTCCAATAGAGCGGCGAAATTCTCGTAGAAGCTTTGAGCCGGAGGCGCTGCCTTCTCCACAGGCAGGCGCAGGGTGGATTTCTCCGATGGGGGCGCCATGGTTTTAGTCAGTCCTACTCCCGCTTGAATCGGGGTCGGCTCTACCTTGGCCGCATCAGGATTGGTGCGTACAATCTCACCCTCCAGGCTCCAGTCGCGGATCACTGCTGTACCTTCTGTCCCTTTCACATACCAGCGGGGGAGCTTGATGTAGTTGGTGGTTCCCACTTCGATTACAGCGGACAGCCCGTCCTTAAACCGGATCGTGGCAGTGAAGCCGTCATCCACCTCCGTGCCGAGGATGGTGCTGAGGTCCGCTTTAACGCTTTCAATTTTGCTGTCCGTCAATAAAAGCAGCTGGTCCAGCAGATGCACTCCCCAGTCCAGCAGCATGCCTCCACCGTAGGCCAGAAGCTGCCGCCAGTCGCCGGGAATGCCATTGGCGCCTTGAACCCGGGATTCCACATGAAAAACCTCGCCGGCCTTTTTCTTCTCCACAATATCCTTCACAATCAGAAAATCCGGGTCCCAACGGCGGTTTTGGTGTACGGTGAATACCCGCTTGGCCGCTTCCGCTGCAGCCGTAATCTCCAGGAATTCCGCCGAGGTAATGGTAACCGGCTTTTCGCAGATGACAAGCTTTCACGCCTGAAGCGCGCGGATGGCAATATCCTTGTGGGAATCATTGGGCGTGGCAATAAGCACCACATCCACTGCGCTGTCCTCCAGCACCTCCTCCAGACTGCTGTAAGCGCGGAGACCTTGAGTGCCGGCCAATTCCATCCGGTACGGCAAAATGTCGTAAACCCCGCAGACCTGAAGCTGTGCCACAGGCTGAATCAGCTTGGTGTGGTAGCTGCCCATTCCGCCGAAGCCGATAATGGCGATTTGATAGATTTTCTGTTCCATGTGCTCTCTTCTTCCCCTTTCGGTAAAGACGGCTGTGTGGAAAATCTTGACTTGCTCTTATCTATTTTACACATGATTCCCGGATTGGGAAATATGATGTGCAGCATCGGGCGCAGCCGGGATATCGGACAACGGATACCGCAAGCTCAACCACCGCTGGCTTCCCCCGCTGGCCCCAAGCCGAAAATCCGGGAGTTTCCCCCCGGGCACTGGTTTTCCATGGACAAGGCTCAACCAATCGGCTTTAGCACAAAGCGGTGGCTATAAACCCGGTCCGCCGGAAGCGTAAACTCCGGATGGACATGGGCGCCCCAGCTGTCGTCGCCGCCTACACCCATCTGCCGGGCATTCACCCGGACCACGGTGCGGGTCTGCCGCGGCAGCTTGTAGGCGTGATCCGCCAGCTCCAGCTCCTCCGGCGTATAAGGCAGCACGGAGAGCTCAACGGCAGGTGAACCTTCGATACGCAGCCCCTTACCTTCATCGTTGCGGAGCTCGGCCCAGCGGACGCCGGTTTTATTGCCGCTTTCCTGGGGGCGCAGGTAGGGGGTCAGCTGTTCAGCCACCGTTCCTTCGTACACACCCAGCCTGGCTCCCGCCACACGGTCGCAGTAATTCTCATGAGGGCCCATCCCATACCAGGTCAAATGCCCAAACGATGGGTCCATGGTAAACATTAGGCCCACCACCGGAATCTCGTGGCAATGAGGTATTCCACCTCCACCGTTACGCCTTCTGCCGCAGCCTCCGCCTTGAAGGAAAGCAGCTTCCGGTTGGCTCCTGCTTCCCGCCAGGTGGCGCAGCGGACTGGATGTTTGTTGCCCCGGTCATTATCTGTCACCGCCCGCCAGAAATGAGGCGCAGGGGCGCTTGCCAGCAGCTCCTTGCCACCAACCGAGTAGGAGAGAAGGCCTCCGCTTTTTTTGCAGAACACCACATTGAAATTGCCGCCTTCCGCCGTCAGCGTCTGCTCCGACTCTGTAGTCCGGAGAGTGCCCGCAGGGGCGGTTGCCGCTACATCCGCTGTAGGCACCGGCAGGATAAATTGGCCGAAGCCAATTTCATGCCCCGCGGCCGCCCAGGCCTCTGTGTTCCGCAGCACCAGGGACAGGGTCAGCACCGCTTCCCCTTCTGCAGGAAGGCTGCCGGGAAGTGTATACGGAATCTGCAGGGTATCCGTTGCCAACGGCGCTATAGCCGCCTCCAGAATCCCCTCCTGCTTGGGCTGGCCGTTGATATCCACCCGCCAAACAAGGTCAAACTCCTCCAGACCGGTGAAGAGGAATTGATTCTCCAGCTCCACAACACCCTCCTTCAAATCTATCGCCCGGAAGCGTACGCTTTGGTAACATCCCTTCACCTCAGCCAGCTTGGGCGTCACCGCCCCATCAGCAAAAATCAGGCCATTGCCGCTGAACGTGCCGTCATTAGGGAAGTCGCCAAAGTCGCCGCCGTAGGCCAAATAGCTCTCTCCCTCCGCATTCTCCGTGCGGATCGCCTGATCCCGCCAGTCCCAAATGAAGGCCCCCTGGAGCACCGGATACTTGTCGAACAGCTCCCAGTATTTGTGGAGATTGCCGCAGGAATTCCCCATAGCATGGCTGTATTCGCACAAAATATAAGGCTTGGCAGGCTGGTTCAGGGCATATTTTTCCACTGTTTCCACTCTGCTGTACATATGGCTTTCAATATCCGAAGCGGCATCCGTGGCGCGGAAATGGAATATCCCCTCGTAATGCACCACCCGTGTCGGGTCCTGCTCCCGCAGGTAGTCGTGCATCTTCTGGAAGTTGTCCCCGCCGAAGGATTCGTTGCCCAAGGACCAGATGATCACCGAAGGGTGATTCTTGTCCCGCTGGAGCATGGAGTTGCAGCGGTCCAGAACATTGGCCGTCCATTCCGGCTTGCTGCCGGGGAGGGCGCCGCCCTCATCCTGCTGGCCGTATTTCCAGCTGCCATGGGTTTCCAGGTTAGTTTCATCGATGACATACAAGCCGTATTCGTCACAGAGACTGTACCATTTGCGGTGATTGGGATAATGGGAGGTGCGGACGGCATTGATATTGTTCCGCTTCATCAGCAGAATGTCGTGGAGCATGTCCTCCTCCCGCACCGCCCGGCCGGTATCGCAGCCGAATTCATGGCGGTTTACACCCCGGAACATAATCCGTTTCCCGTTGATTTTCATGAGGCCGTCTTTAATTTCAAAACGACGGAAACCGATTTTGCAGCTTTGCGCCTCCAGCAGCCGCCCTTCCTCATCCAAGAGGCTTACCACCAGTGTATACAGATGCGGCGCTTCGGCGCTCCACAGCAAGGGATTGTTTACTGCGGCAGAGGCGGTCAGCACCAGAGTCTCATCCTGCTCCACAAAATCTCCTTCCAGCAGGATTGGCTCTCCCGTCACATTCCGACCGGAAGAATCACTCAACACAGCCTCCACCGTTACCTTGTTGCCTGCAGAGGCAAGGTAACGGGTGACAGTGGTTTTGATGGTCAGCTCTGCCCGGGTAAAGCTATCGTCCAGCCAGGTGACTGCCCCAAGGTCGCGGATATGAAGCAAAGGCGTGGTGTACAAATACACCTCTCGGAAAATTCCCGACAGCCTCCAAAAATCCTGATCCTCCAGCCAGCTTGCGTCGCACCAGCGGTACACCTCCACCGCCAGCTTGTTTTCGCCGTCAATGAGATAAGGGGTCAGATCGAATTCCGCAGGGGTAAAGGTATCCTCGCTGTAGCCCACAAAGTCTCCGTTTACCCAAACATAGAACGCGGACTCCACGCCTTGGAAGCTGATGTACACAGGCTGTTCCCGCCAGTTTTCGGGCAGCGTAAAGGTGCGCACATAAGAGCCCACAGGATTATATCGTACGGGGGCAAAAGGCGGCTCTAAGTCCTCTTTTCCCTTCCAAGGATAGGTCACATTGGTGTATTGGGGGTAATCATATCCGTGAAACTGCCAATGTGCCGGGACGGGAAGGGTATCCCATCCGCTTGTATCATAATCCGCCCGGTAAAAATCAGCGGGACGCGCGCCGGGATTGTCGGCATAGTGGAACTGCCATGTGCCGTTCAGGGTCATTCTCCAGGGGGATGACTCCTCCTGTCCTGCTGCCGCTTTTTCGACAGTGGGATAAGAAGTGTATGCGGTTGCAGCGGCCAGCCGGTTTACCGCGAAGATATCCGGGTTATTGTTCCATTCGGGATAGCCGTTGGCAGGGGGCGCATAACGGAATTTGGGTTTCATCAAAGCACCTCTTTTTTAGAAAAGTAAGAGCATAATTTGATTATAGGCGATGAAAAACCCAGTGAATATAAGAGAATATTCGGACCGATAAAACAATATGAATGTTTCAAAACGCAACGGATTATGCGCAGCAAAAAAACCGCCGGGACAGCAAAGGCTTCCCGGCGGCGCAGCTTCATCTCTATAAGAATGGCCATGACGAACAGTAGGGCGTGAGATGCCCTCAAGCGGGTTTTCAGACACGCTCTAGTCCAGCTTAACCTTTTCCTTCAACGGAGTATCCAGCACTGCCAGCTCTTCTGCCACCAGACGGGCGATGGTTTCCGCGCCGTACTCGTTCAGGTGGGTATTGTCCTGGCTGCCCTCCGGATAGTTGGGGTTTTCACCCGGTTGAAGCCAGGTGAACAGCCTTTCGGAATCCTCGCTGCCCAACTGGCGAAGGAGGACAGCACTTTTGGCGGTAAGATCGATGAAAGCGACCTTCTCCCGTTCAGCCAGATCCTCCATGGCTTTGGGATAGTCCCCGTGGGTATCAACCAGACGCCCGCTGTCATCGAAGCGGCGGCGGCATACAGAGGAAATCAGCACCGGCACCGCACCCTTTTCCCTGGCTGCGGCAATGTAGTGGCCCAGATACTCCTGGTAGGTGCTCCATGGCTCGGTGCGGCGTTCCTCATCCTCCTTGCTGTCATTATGGCCGAATTGGATCAGGAACACATCCCCTTGGCCGATGGCTTCGCGGATAGGGTCCAGCCTTCCTTCATTAATGAAGCTTTTGGTGCTGCGCCCATTCATTGCCTCATTCACGATTTTGACGGAACCGTCCAGAAATTGTCCCAGCTTGGCTCCCCAGCCCAGCATGGGCAGCTTTTCCGGAGGATAATCCGCCACAGTGGAGTCTCCCGCAAGAAATACTGTCAGTTCACTCATTTGGCTTCTTCCTCCTTCAACGGGCTCCAGCCGTCATGGCCGGATAGCACCGTGTTCAATTCATATTTACCCGCTTCTTCTGCGGTTAACAGCTTTGACCAAAACACACGGCTCTCCCTCTTGCCTGCTCCAGGCCCGGAGCTGCCGAATTCCTCATAACGGGCGGTTTTCTCCCGCTCCGGCTTCCAATAATGCCAGCCCTCCGGCTTGATATGTGCTCCCATCCAGCAATTGAGGAACACTGTATGGCCATAATCCCGCCATGGACGGCCCAGATACACGCTGTTCTCCGGTGCATCGCCGGTCAGCCGGCAATTGGCGAATACATAGCCGTATGGAATCTCCTCATCTGTAGAGGCGGCGGTTATGTAGCCGTGGATGGTTTTTTCTCCGCCTTCGGGAACAAGGCGCTGCTTCGAAAAAATCTCGCAATCCCGGAACACCGCTGTGGCGGAGCCAAAAATAAAATCCACGTCTCCCGCAATATAGCAGCTGTCATACAATTGGCGCAGGTTGCGCCGCGGTGCTTCGTCACGCGGTCCGCCGAAGGTAGCCCGTTCCACAGGTTTAGGGGGCAGGGGGGCAGTAAACAGCGTATCCTGACTGGCCGTGAACCGGCAATTGCGGAAGACCACCCGGTCTCCGTCCGCATAGACGGCCACCGCTTGGCCTACCTTGTCCCCGCTGCCTGCTGTATTAGAGATAGTCAGATTCTCACCCTCAAAATCATCGGCG
>JAQSYT010000434.1 GCA_029256065.1 Paenibacillaceae bacterium | reverse complement strand
TATCTGGAGCTTTGTTAACCTTTTGGAACCGCCGTATGCGGACCCGCATGTACGGTGGTGTGAGAGGACGGGGGCTAGGCGCCCCCTCCTACTCGATTATCAGGGGAGGAAACCCTTTGAGGTGAGCTTACGGATTCAGTTTCTCAAAGGGGCCCAGGATCCGTTATTGCGCGGAAAAATGGTGCTTTTTTATCTGCGCGGACACAGGATCCGTTATGTGCCCCAAAAGAACCGATTTGGGCGGTGTGGTGAGGAAATAGCGTACCGTGTGTCCGCGAAATCTTCAGAAAGGCGTATTTTGGAAAAATAACGGAACCACGGTCCGCATAGCCAGACAGCCCTTTCCCGGCCTGTACGCCCAGGTAACGGGTCAGGTTTTTTATGCTGCCGCTCAAATGGGGAGAGGCGCCCATACAGCTCGGGTCCAAGCCAACTGCAAACCGGCCCGCTCCATATTATGCTGGCTTGAGCTTCCGAAGCTTGCCTGTGCCACCACAAGTCCACAGCCGGCCTTGTATGCTTCGTGCAGCCGCCAATGCAATAAGGCTGTATGCAATCCTTTCCGCCTGAACTCAGGCGCTGTTGCTGCCAAGGTGAAAGATGCGGTGTTACGGCTGGTATGCATCATGGCCACAGCAGCAGGCGAACCATCCCATAAAGCCAGGTACAGCTTCCAGCCGGGGCGGTTCAGCAGGCCGATGTTATTGCTGGCGAAATGGTGTTTATGGGCGATATCCATGCCGGAGCCGACACAATGCACACCTGCATAGAGGTCAAAGTCTGCCTCCTGCTCCATCTCTATTATTTTTATGGTAGAGGGGAGCTTAGGCGGCGCAGAGCTGGGCGAACCATAAAGGACAGAGTGAAAACCAGTTTGGTACAGCCCTTGTTCAGCCAATATCCTCAGACATTCAGGACCCGTTCCGGGTGGATCGATGTCCAATTGAAAGGATCTGTTCCGCTCCCGGTAGAAGGCGATTATCTCTTCCAAGCTGGCGGCCTCTTCCTGGGAGAAGCCTTTGACGGAGTTGAACAGGCCCCAAGGCATGGTTCGGATATAAAAAGCCGTTGTTTGCCCGTAGTTCCTGATTTCCACCCCTTCCGGGTTACCATTTTTTTCGCCGATGGAGCTGATCCTGGAGGTCAGATAATCCGTTTCGGATTGAATGATACGCTTGGCCATATCTTCGGTAAGAACCGGCAATACCATGGGAGCTCCCCTTCCGTTTAAATTATCATCAGTATATAAAATCTTCCAATAATATGCGAATTTGCGACATATAGTTGTCGTATTTCATTGGTATAATGATGGTGAAGATGTGTGCATGGTGATTATCATAATTCCTTAAAAAGGCGAGTGATTCCTATCCCACCACTGCGTTATGACAAAGAGCAGATATGCAGGTATTTAGTGCGGTATCATCACCTGTGCGATGACACGGCCATGCAGAATGGGGAAGACATCGTGGATTATATCCGCAAGGTGGGATGTATCCAGTACGACCCCCTTGATGTGGTGGGCAGGAATCCCGACCTGGTTCTGCAGGCCAGGTGCAGCTCCTACCGGAAGGGGGACATTGAGCCGCTTCTGTATGGGGACAGGGTTCTGTTCGACGTGTGGGACAAGAATATGTCCATCAGCACTGTGGCGGACTGGTCCTGCTTCGAAAGGTTCCGGAGGCGTTTCCTGGATTGGTGCAGGGGGCATCAGGAGGTTATTGATGAATTCACAGAGTATCTTCAGCAGCATGATTCCGCCTGTTCCTCGGATTTTGCCCATGATGCGAAGGTGGATTGGCATTACGGACCCCAGCGGTTGGCCAAGGCTGCGCTGGAGGCTATGTGTTATGCCGGATTGGCCGTTGTCCATCATAAGAAGGGCACCCGCAGGTACTATGCCTTGGCAGAAAAGTGCATCCCGGAGCAATACTTCAGCATGGCTCCCCCTTACCGGACAGACGAGGAATATTACAAGTGGGGCGTGCTGCGCAGAGTGAATGCCGTCGGTCTGTTGTGGAACAAACCCAGTGACGCATGGTTGGGAATAAACGGGCTGAGGAGTGCAGAACGCAATCAAGCCTTCCAGGCCTTGCTGGAGGAGGAGGCAATCGCCAGCATCACCGTGGACGGGATCAAGCAGCCCTTATATATTGCCGCAGAAAATCTGGACCTGCTACAAGCCGCTGCCGCCCTGGCTCCCGATATAACAAGCTGCGCCAGAATCCTTGCTCCCCTGGATAACCTGCTGTGGGACCGGAAGCTGATTGCTGAATTATTCGGCTTCGAGTACAAATGGGAGGTCTACACTCCCGTCTCCCAGCGGAAGTATGGCTATTATGTGCTGCCGGTCCTGTGCGGCAGTGAGCTGGTGGCGCGACTGGAAATGGAGACAGATCCGAAGAGCAAGACGCTTCTGGTAAAACGGATTTGGCTGCAGGATGGAGTAGCCAGTGCAGAGGTCGCGGACAGAATACTCGCAGGGATCGCCCGTTTCCAGGAATATAACCGCTGTGACTTTACGGAAATGCGGTGCAGCATTTAGAATGAACAAAAACCCCCGCATCCATCAAAGCCGTTCAAGAAAGGACTTGAAAGCATTTTGACTACCACCGGCAATAAATACGTTCATTTTTCCATCGACGATGTGTATCTTTGGCTGCGAGAAATCAACAGCCAAGCGGAGGTTTATTCCTCCATTTTTGACCACCCGAAACTGGCTTGCCTGAAGTCGTATCATGACCGGTACGGGGCAGTGGTCACCTTCAATTGTTTCTACACGGATGAACCGGCTACCTGGAATCTGGGGCAGATGACAACCCGGTTCAAAGAAGAGTTTGCTGCACATGCCCACTGGCTGCGGCTGGCCTTCCATGCCAACACCCGGCAGGACAATTATCATGAGCGTACAGTGGAGGAAGCCCAGGCGCACTATCGGAATGCCATGGAGGCCTTCCGGACCTTTGCGGCAGATGTCAATATCGATACCCTAGGAAGAACACACTATAACTCTGGCAATTTGGCTAACGTCAGGGCTTGGAGAGAAGGTTCACCGGGCGCTAAGGGGTTTCTGGCCAGTGACGACAGCAGGAAGCTGGATATGTACCTGGATGAGGCACAGCGGGAAGTGTTGAAGCAAGAGGGCGCTTATTACGATGAAAAGGAAGATATATATTTTCTCAAAACCATGCCCCGGCTGGAAAACTGGGCTGACCCGGTTGCGGATTTAACCGCCTGGGCCGCGGACCCGGCTTATGCCGGAAAGCTCTATTCACTTATTTTGTTCACTCATGAGCAATGTTGGAGTATAGAGATGGAGACGAAGATAAACGGCGTGTTTGCGTGGGCTGCAGCTAATGGATATGAATTTGCGTTTCCGATGGACCGGATTCGGGAGCGGTCAATTAGTTAGCATTGGTTCATGCTCCAAGGGTTCTAAAAAGAAAATATTCGAGCATAAAATTATATGGTATGCTTGCTTTAATGGAAAAAATGATATTTCGAACAACTTAAGCATATCAGAGAACTTTTGTCATGAGTTTAGAAATCTAAAGAGGTGAGCCAATGGCAGTCGTAAAAGCCAGGGAACAGGATATTAAAATGTTGGCAAGGTTGCTTCGAGCTGAAGCTGAGACCGAAGGCGAAATGGGCATGCTCCTTGTTGGAAATGTTGGCATTAACCGAATAAGAGCGAATTGCTCCGATTTTAAAGGTATCCGGACAATTCCCCAAATGATCAACCAGGCGCATGCGTTCGAAGCGTTGCAGCATGGTTTGTACTATCAAAACGCAAGAGAGAGGGAACGCCGTCTGGCGCAACGGGCTGTGAATGGGGAGCGGAATTGGCCAGCCAAATTCTCCCTATGGTATTCCCGTCCAGGAACGTTCGAAGCTCCCGGACCATGTCCGCCAACTTGGTATAATCAGCCGCTCGCAGGACGATGGAAGAAGCACTGTTTTTATGAACCGACCGCGAAAGAATGTGAAAATGTATATAATACGTTTTAATTTTATAAACGAAAAGAGCTCAG
>JAQSYT010000433.1 GCA_029256065.1 Paenibacillaceae bacterium | reverse complement strand
CCGGAGAGAATCTCCACCTTATTTCCCTTCAGAAGCCCGCCGACCCCGCCGGTAAGCTTCTTGACGATGCCGCCCTTCCATTCCTGCACCTTGCCGAAATCCACGGAAACCCCTTCTGCCTTGATGCCCATGGTATCTCCATGCTGTACGGCCTCCAGATGGTGGGCCGCCGAGATCAGCGCCTTAGAGGGGATACAGCCGCGGTTCAAGCAGACTCCCCCCACCTCAGCTTTATCCACAATCGTCACTTTCCTGCCCAGCTGGGCTGCGCGGATGGCAGCCACATAACCGCCAGGACCGGCGCCGATAACCAAAACATCAATATCCGTAGTAAATTCACCGACTACCATAGCTTATACCTCCATAACCAGCAGCTCAGGATCGGACAACAGCTGCTTGATGAGATTCATTGCATGCTGGGCGGTAGCCCCGTCAATCAAACGGTGGTCGAAGCTCAGGGACAGGGCCATCACCTGGCCGATTGCCAATGCGCCGTCCCGCACTACAGGCTTTTCGGCGATCCGTCCCGTACCAAGGATGGCCACCTCCGGCCAATTGATGACAGGTGTAAAGAATTGCCCTCCTGCCGAGCCGATGTTGGTGATGGAGAAGGTGCTGCCCTTCATTTCACTGGGGGCAAGCTTGCCGTCTCTGGCCTTAGCGGCCAAGTCGCTGATATCCCCGGCGATGGTCCACATGCTCTTCCGGTCCGCATTGACGACAACCGGCACAATCAGTCCATTATCCGTATCCGTAGCAATACCAACATGGTAGGCCTTTTTATATACAATTTCGCTGCGCTCGTCGTCGATGGAAGCGTTCAGGGCGGGATACTGCTTCAAGGCTGCCACTACAGCTTTTACCACGAAAGGCAGATAAGTCAGCTTCACGCCCTTCTTCTCCGCCACCGGCTTCAGCCGTTGGCGGAAGGCTACAAGCTTGGAAACGTCCACCTCGTCCATTAGGGTTACGTGAGGAGCGGTATAGACCGACTTGGCCATAGCTTGGGCGATGATCTTGCGTACTCCCTTCAGAGGCACACGTTCCTCTGCTGCATCTGCCGCTGCAGTCGCTGTCGCCGGGGCTGCCGCTTGTGCTGCAGGCGCAGCTGCTGCCACAGGCGCCGCTTGCTCCTGGGCCTGGGCGGGAGCCGCGGCCTGGCCGCCGCCGGAAGCAGCCGCAGTCACATCATCACGGGTGATTTTGCCGTTTTTGCCCGAGCCTTGCAGACGGGTCAGATCCACGCCTTGCTCCCGGGCGAACTTCCGCACACCGGGAGTCGCCAGCACCTGACGGCGGTCCTGTGCAGATGCCGCAGGCGCTTGCGCCGCCGGAGCGGCTGCCGGTGCAGCTGCAGGCACAGAGCCTGTTTGGCCGGCCGCAGCGGGCACGGGGTTTTCAGGCGTTGCTGCGGGAGCGGGAGCAGCCGCAGCCGCGTCACTCGGAGCAGGCGCTGTCCCTTCCCCCTCAACCTCAAACACAGCAACCACATCGCCCACATGGGCAACAGTTCCTTCAGCAACCTTTACCTCCAGCACCTTCCCCGAAACTGGGGCAGGCACCTCTACTACAGCTTTATCGTTTTGGACCTCCATCATAACCTGGTCCTCTTCCAGCTTGTCTCCGGCCTTAATATGCCATTTTACAATTTCACCCTCATGAAGACCTTCCCCCAACTCCGGGAACCGGTATTCGAATAGTGCCATCGTTTATGCCCTCCTTTCTAGAAATCCAGAACCGTATTCATTCCTGCCAGCACTCTGGCAGGGTCCGGCAGCCACTTATCCTCAATTTGGCCGAAGGCAAAAACCGTATCCGGAGCGGTTACGCGGATGACCGGAGCCTCCAGCTGAAGAATCGCTTTTTCGTTGATGCGGGCAATAATCTCCGCCGCGGCGCCAGCCGAGCGCTGAGCCTCCTGAACCACTACAACACGGCCTGTTTTATTGACGGATGCAAGAATCGTATCCGTGTCCAATGGGACAAGCGAACGCAAATCAATAACCTCCGCCTTTGCCCCTCTGGTCTTCTCCAATTCTTCCGCCGCCTTCACCGCCGTATGCACCATAGCGCCGTAAGCCAGCACTGTCACATCAGTGCCTTCGCGGACCACATTCGCTTTCCCGATGGGAACGGTATATTCCCCTTCTGGAACCTCACCCTTGATACCCCGGTACAGCTTCAGATGCTCCATGAAAAATACCGGATCATTATCCCGGATGGCGCTGATAAGCAGCCCCTTGGCATCATAAGGATTGGAGGGAATCACAACCTTCATGCCGGGAGTTTGCATAAACAGTCCTTCCAGACTGTCCGTGTGCAGCTCCGGAGCCTTTACCCCGCCGCCGAAGGGAGTGCGGAATACGATGGGAGCGTGGTAGCGCCCGCCGGAGCGGTACCGCAAGCGTGCCGCCTGCGCATTGATGGAGTCCATAACCTCAAAGACAAATCCGATAAACTGGATTTCCGCAACCGGCCGGAAGCCCTGAACGCTAAGCCCTACCGCCAGACCTCCGATGCCCGATTCCGCCAGAGGCGTATCGAAAACACGCTCTTCCCCGAATTCCTTCTGAAGCCCTTCCGTCGCCCGGAAAACGCCGCCTACGCGGCCCACATCCTCGCCAAATACCAGCACGTTGGAATCTCTCGCCAGCTCAACCCGCATGGCGTCGGTTATCGCTTGAATCATTGTCATCTGCGCCATATTGTTTCTCCCGTCCTTTCCGCCGATAGTCGATCTATCAGACAAGCCCCTTAAAATATTCCTTCTGTTCCTCCAGGTAAGCGGGCGTTGTTTCGAACATGCTGTCGATCAGCCCCTCCACCGTCATAGGCTGAACGCTCTCCGCCTGCTTGATGGCGCTGGCAACCTCTGCCTTGGCTTCCTCCACAACCTTCATTTCCTGTTCCTCGGTCCACAAGCCCTTCTTCTCCAGGAAGCGCCGGAAACGGACCAGCGGATCTTTTACTTCCCATTCGCCCTGCTCGTCCTTGGTCCGGTACTTGGTGGGATCATCTCCGGACATGGAGTGGGGGCCGAAGCGGTAGGTTAAGGTTTCGATGAGAGTGGGGCCTTCGCCTTTCCGTGCACGCTCTACAGCTTCGGCGGATGCCTTGTAAACGGCAAGAACATCCATGCCGTCTACCTGAACGCCCGTGATGCCTGCAGCCACTGCTTTTTGGGCAATGGTTCCGGCCGCCGTTTGCTTGGAACGGGGGGTGGAGATGGCATAATGATTATTCTGAACAACGAACACCACCGGAAGGTTATAGACACCTGCGAAATTCATGCCTTCGTAGAAGTCTCCCTGGGAGGAGCCGCCGTCGCCTGTATATGTCATGGCCAGATTAGTGGTGCCGCGCTTTTTGAGCCCCATGGCAACACCGGCCGCCTGTACAATTTGGGCCCCGATAATGATCTGAGGCAGCAGAACATTCACGCCCTGGGGAATCCTTCCGCCCTCTTGATGGCCGCGGGAATAGAGGAAAGCATTGGCCATAGGCAGACCATGCCAGTACAGCTGGGGCATATCCCGGTAGCCCGGGCAAACAAAATCTTCCTTCACCAAGGGAAAGCCGGTCCCTACAATACTGGCCTCTTGGCCTGATACGGGGGCATAAAAGCCCAAACGCCCTTGGCGGTTCAAGCTTACTGCACGCTGGTCCCAGGTGCGGGTAAACACCATCCGGCGCATGATTTCCTGCAATTGAGCATCATCAAGCGCGGGGGCTTCCTGCCCGGGAATAATTTCTCCGTCAGGCGACAGAACAGATAATGGCTCCAGCTCTTTCAGTATGGCTTCATAGCGGTTTTCCATCCTTTTTCCACTCCTTCTCTAGTCTGTAATGAGAATCATTTTCATTAGGACCGCCTTTACCTCATTCTAAGCCATCGCCAGCAGAAAAACGAATTTTTCGAGGCATTTTCTGAAAAAAGACAAAAATATATAACTTTTTCTTCAATCATGGTCATATCTTCTCTTCAATTCATCCTTCATGTTCTCCCATTCTGAAAATTCAACTCCAAAA
>JAQSYT010000051.1 GCA_029256065.1 Paenibacillaceae bacterium | reverse complement strand
TTTTTCCTACATAAAGGGGAATGCCTTCACTGGACTGGAAGCAGGCAATGACAGGTTTGTCGTTTTTCTTTTTCTTCCGCGTTTTTTTGTTCCGGTCCCGCAAGTAGCCTTGCTCTACCAGCTCCTCGCGGATTTCTGCAACATCCTGCATGGCGGCGTTATCCAACTGCTGAAGCAGGGATTCCAAATAGATAATTTCCTGCCGGGCGCTTTCCATCTGTTCACCGACTACAGTGAGGCTGTTTTTCATTTTGGTGTAGCGCCGGTACAGGCGCTGGGCATTCTCCGACGGAGATAGAAGCGGGTCCAACGAAATAGCCAGGGTGGGCTGGTCTTCCTCGTAATAATTGACCACCTCTACGGACTTATCCCCCTTGCGCACCAGATGCAAATGAGCCGTAACCAGCTCTCCTTGAATCCGGAAGCGGTCGGCGTTTTTGGCTTCCTCCAGGGTTTCCGCCAGCTTCTCCAGCTTCTTGATATTCTTGTTCCGTTCATTCTGCAAAAACTTAAGCAGATCAGCTGTCCGCTGCTTGACCGTATCCCGTTCCGCTTTGTCGCCGTAGAACCATTCCAGCAGCTCACAGACAGAGCTCGTAATACGCCGCTCCCCCTCCAAGTGGGTAAGGGTTATGACCGAAAAGGAAGCCCGGCCTTTAGCGTCCGTCACCTGATTGGGTGAAAAGCGGCCCGCTTGAATGTCCTCCATCACGTGGCTGAAGATTTGCCACAGGGCATCCTCCTCTCCGGTATCGCCCCGCAGGAGAAAACTGCGGTGGGCGATTTCCCGTGCCGCCAACGGTGATATGCCGCTGTAAGCTCCGACCAGCGCTTCTTCGGCACCCCGGCCGGTCTGACTGTCCGGCTCTATGCCTACGGCAGCAATGAAGCTCTCCCGGTCTGTGAGCAGGGGATTGGCCTTCCCCTGGTCCGGCGGCGATACATAGGCAGCTCCCGGCATGACAATCCGGTAGCTGCTGATTGCAGGTGTGACATGATGGATGCCGTCCAGAATAAGCCCTGTTTCCGGGTCCATCAGGATGAGATTGCTGTGCCTTCCCATCAGCTCCATCACCAGTAGCTTCACACTGATATCCCCCAGCTCATCCAACTGCCGGGTGCGGATGCGGATGATCCGCTCCATGCCCACCTGCTCCACCGCCTCGATGACGGCGCTCTCGCAATGCTTGCGCAGAAGCATGCAGAACATGGGCGCTTCTAAGGGGTTCATGAAATTTTGTTCGGTAAAATGGGCGCGGGGATAGGTAGGGTTGGCGGAAAGCAGCAGCTTCCGGTTGGCCCCCTGGGCGCGCATCTGAATGACAATATCGTGATTGGAGGGCTGATGTATTTTGTTAATGCGTCCGCCTACACAGGCTTGAAGCTCCTGTACAAGAGCATGGACGACTAATCCGTCTAATGACATGATTACAACTCCTTCTGAAATAACTAGGTCCTTGCCGCAGGCTGGATAAGTTATGGAAGCCTCGAAATCGGCAGAGCCGATTTGAGGGCCATCATTTAGTCTTTACCGCTGCGCATCCAATAAGGCGGAAAAAGGGCAACGTTATTATATTGCCATATTCCGGTGAAAAACGTAAGCGATAAAGACGATTATAGCTGATTTTTCAGGAAAGAGGCATAGAAATGGGGTTTCTCTCCAAGTTTGGTCCCCTCTCCACTGGTTCAACCGGAAGCTGGCGGTGGCCGAACAGCCGGTAGCCGCAACTTTGGGGCGCTTGTCTTTTTTTTACTGTGCTAATCCGCGGCTTGTCTGAATAAATTTAGGCTATAACGGGACAACCGGGGGATGTCCGTAGATTGGACTTAAGGAGGAGATTGCAACCATGAGCGAAAAAACCTGGCATCAGTTGACGGCAGAGGAGGTGCTGCAGTCGCTGGATACCCATCCGCAGCAAGGGCTGTCTGCCGGTGATGCAGCGCAGCGTCTGGAGCAAAAAGGCCCCAATGAGCTGTCGGAGGGGAAAGCCGTTTCTCCAATTACGCTGCTTCTGAATCAGTTTAAGGATTTTATGGTGCTGGTCCTGATGGGCGCCACTCTGATTTCGGGCATGCTTGGGGAATACCTGGATGCTATCACGATTATTGCCATCATTATCATGAACGGGATTCTGGGCTTTATCCAGGAATTCAGGGCGGAGCGGTCTCTGCGGGCGCTGAAGGAGCTGTCTGCCCCCCATGCCAAGGTGCTGCGGGGCGGGGCGGTGGAGCAGATTCCCGCCAAGGAGCTGGTTCCCGGCGACGTGATACTGCTGGAGGCTGGCGACCGTGTTCCTGCCGATATCCGCTGGCTGACCGCCAACAACATCTATGTGGAGGAATCCGCCCTCACCGGAGAATCCGTCCCGGTCCGCAAGGCCACCGAGGCGCTGGCCTATCCGGATGTGCCCTTGGGCGACCAGCGCAATCTGGGCTTCATGGGGACCCTGATCACCATGGGAACCGCTACGGCCGTTGTAGTCCGCACCGGCATGGACACGGAAATGGGGAAGATCGCCGGACTCATCGAGAGCACCGAGGAAATGGAAACGCCCCTGCAGCACCGTTTGGAGCAGTTGGGCAAGATTCTGATTGTTGTGGCGCTGGCGCTTACCGTACTGGTGGTCATTGCGGGCATTCTGCACGGACAGCCGGCATATGCCATGTTTCTGGCCGGCGTTTCCCTGGCGGTGGCAGCGATTCCCGAAGGCCTCCCCGCCATTGTCACCATCGCCCTGGCCCTGGGCGTGCAGCGGATGATCAAGCGCAAGGCTATCGTCCGCAAGCTGCCGTCTGTGGAAACCTTGGGCTGCGCCTCTGTCATTTGCTCCGACAAAACGGGAACCCTCACCCAGAATAAAATGACCGTCACCCATCTGTGGCTGGGAGGCAAGCTGATGGAGGTCAGCGGAGAGGGATATGCTCCCCGTGGGGATATCCGTTGGGACGGCAGGCCTGCTGATGTCCGCAAGGACCAGGTGCTGCGCCGGCTTCTGCAATCTGCGGCGCTCTGCAATAATGCCAGGCTGATTCAGGAGGCTCCTGCTCCCGTCAAAGGCAGAAAGGAAAAAGGGGCTGAGGAGGAAGGGGAGTGGCGGATTGCCGGCGACCCTACGGAAGGCGCCCTGGTGGTGCTGGCATCCAAAGCCGGGCTGTCGGCCGCTTCCTTGGAGGGTTTGTACCGGCGGGTAGCGGAATTCCCCTTTGATTCCGAGCGCAAGCGTATGTCTGTGCTGCTGGAGCATCAAGGCGGCAGGCTGGTTTTTGCCAAAGGCGCTCCAGATATGCTGTTGGACAAATGTGCTTATATCCTCTGGGAGGATAAGGTGATCCCCTTCACGGGCACCCTGCGGCAAAAGGTGATGGCAGCCAATGAGGGTATGGCTAAATCGGCCCTGCGGGTATTGGGCTTCGCCTTTAAAGAGGTAAAGCCGACCGAGCGCTGCGAGGACTTCGACAGTGCGGAAAGCAATCTGGTGTTTATCGGCTTGAGCGGCATGATCGACCCGCCCCGGCGTGAGGTCAGAGAGGCCATCTCCACCTGCCGCAAGGCCGGCATCAAGACCATCATGATAACCGGCGACCATCAGACAACGGCGGAGGCTATCGCCCGGCAATTGGGGATGCTGCCTCAGAGCGGACTGGTGCTCAACGGGACGCAGCTGGCGGCCATGAGCGATGAGCAGCTGGAAAAACGGGTGGAGGACATCTACGTCTACGCCCGGGTTTCTCCGGAGCATAAGCTGCGGATCGTCAAGGCGCTGCAGAAGCAAGGGCATGTAGTAGCCATGACAGGCGACGGGGTTAATGATGCCCCGGCCATTAAGGCGGCGGATATCGGAATTTCCATGGGCATAAATGGAACGGACGTTTCCAAGGAGGCGTCGGCGCTTATCCTAAGCGACGATAATTTTGCCACCATCGTAGCGGCGATTGAGGAAGGCCGGGGGATTTATGAGAATATCCGGAAGTTTATCCGCTACCTGCTGGCATCCAATGTTGGGGAAATTCTGACTATGTTTCTGGCGATGATGCTGGGGCTGCCGCTGCCGCTGATACCTATCCAGATTCTATGGGTCAATCTGGTAACTGACGGTCTGCCGGCCATGGCTCTTGGTGTGGACCAAGCGGAAAAGGACCTGATGCAGCATAAGCCGAGAACGGCAAAGGAGAATATCTTCGCCCGCCGGTTGGGCTGGAAAATAATCAGCCGCGGAATTGTCATCGGCGTTTGCACCCTGGGCGCCTTCTGGCTTACACTGCAATCCGGTCCTGACGGGGATGCGGATACATTGATGAAGGCCCAGACCGTCGCTTTCGCCACTCTGGTGGCAGCCCAACTGATTCATGTATTTGATTGCCGCAGCTCCCGCTCCATCTTTCACCGGAATATTTTCCAGAATAAAGCGCTGGTGCTGGCAGTGTTGTCTTCTCTTGTTCTGATGCTGGCGGTTATGTATGTTGACGCCCTGCAGCCTATTTTCAAAACCGTGCACCTGGGTTTGAAGGAATGGATTCTGGCTCTGGTGGCCGCAGGTATTCCCACCTTTTTCTTCGGTATCGGCAGTTTGGTCAGCGGCAAGAAGAAAAAGCGTCCGCCCCTCACTCAAGGCAAAGCCGCATCCGCCAAAAAAGCAGCTTAAATCCTTTTGCTTGCAGCCTTTCCATTCAGTCGGTCTGTTTCAGACCGGGTGGGGAAGGCTGTTTTTCTTTTAAACGTGCTGCGGTGTGAAGGAAATAATGAACTTGCTTCCCTGGCTTCCGGTCTCCACCTTAATGGAGGCATTATGTCTGGCGGCGATGCTGTAGCAAACGGCTAGTCCCAGTCCGGTGCCGCTGTCCTTAGTCGTATAAAAAGGAGTGCCCAGCTTCTGCAGCACATCCTCTGACATCCCGCAGCCTTCATCGGCAACTGTCAAGAGAACCGCATTGCCGTCCATAGAGGTCTCAATGCGCAGTGTGCCGCTTGGCTCCATACTGTCCAGGCCGTTTAGGGCCATGTTCAGGAGCATTTGGCGGATTTCCTTCTCATCCAGCCTAAGGTCGGGAATGGGATTCAATTCAGCCAATGCCTGCTTGCTGTTCATTACCGCCTCCGCTTGAATCAGCGGGAAAATGGATTGGACAATGTCATTCAGGCTGCGCGGCTGCAGATCGGAGGACTTGTTTTTGGCAAGAGTGAGGAACTCGGTAATAATGCTGTTGGCCCGGTTGATTTCCTCCAGCATCATATTCACTGATTCCTCCGTCAGCTCCCGCCGCTGCCGTTTGTACAGCTGCAGGAAGCCGCTTACCGTCGTCATGGGGTTGCGCACCTCATGGGCGATCGCCGCTGCCATTTCACCAATCAGGTGAAGCCGCTCCAGTCTGGCGGACTGGCTTTCCCAATGCTCTTTTTCCGTGATGTCCAGGATCACAATCAACAGCTTGGGCACTCCCTCCAGCATCAGCGGCTGCTCGGAAAGCAAGCCAAACCGGACAGCGCCGGTTTTGGTCTGGAATTGGATTTTGGCATTGCGGTGAAAGGGAGCTTGTGAGCCGGAAGCAGGGTTATTTTCCAGCTCCAGCACCTTCATATCCAGATAAGGGTCAGTCATCAGCCGGTTCATATCTTCCAGGGTATAACCGGACAGCTCCCGCCAAGTGTCGTTCACATCGAGAAATTGATCCTCTACAGAACGGATGGCCAGCATACATGGACTGGTGGAAAAAACGGTGTGGAACAGCAGATGGGATTCCCGTATCTCCTGATACGCCCGGACTAAAGAGGCAGTCCGTTTCTCCACCGTCAGCTCCAGCTCCTGATTGGCCTGGTTCAGCTTATCCTCGGCTGCGGCCAGCATCATATTATTCCTCTCCAGCTCCAGCGTCTTCTGGCGCAATCTCCGATTGGCCCGCTCCAGCTCCTGCTGGTAATGGTGGACTCTCACCAATGCCCGGATTTTGTAGCGCAGGATATCCGGGTTGAAGGGCTTCTGGATATAATCGATGGCTCCGGTGGAGTAGCTGTTGGTGATGCCTGATTCAGACTGGCTGTGGGCGGTGACAAACAGAATGGGAATATTGCGGAAGGATTTGCGGCTTTTGACAAACCGGGCGGCCTCCAGACCATCCATTCCCGGCATTTGGATATCCAGCAGAATCACCGCCACCTGGCTTACATCCGCATTGAGCATATAATCCAATAGCGATTCTCCTGAATTGAGGCAGGTCAGCTTATAGGCGGGGTCTGCCAACACTGCTTCCATCGCGAACAAATTTTCCCTCCTGTCATCCACAATGATGATTTCTACTGCTTCACCGGAAATGTCCGCTGCTTGTTGCATGGCGTTTGTTCTCACCCCTTTTATTGATTATGGAAGCGGTAGATTCTGTGCTGCAGCATAAACGGCTCCCATTCCAGACGCTCATTTTCCTTAAACAGGGTTAAAGCCTCTTTACTCCCCAACGCCAGAAAGCCTCCTGCCGACAGGCTCTTCATAAACAGTCTCAACACATCCTGCTGCAGCGTTCGTTGGAAGTAGATCATCACATTGCGGCAGATAATGAGATGGAATTCGTTGAAGGACTTGTCCGTCGCCAGATTGTGGCGGGCGAAGGTGATGTTATTCCTCAGCTCCGGCTCGATTACGGCATGGTGCTCCGAAACGGTGTAATAGTTGGAGAAGGGAAGATATCCGCCGGATAGGATGTAATTGCGGGTGTAGTTCTGCATCCGGTCAATCGAGTACCTACCCTCTTTGGCCTGGGCCAGCCAATCATCATTCAGATCCGTGGCAAAAATACTGCACCGGTCATACAGATTTTCCTCCTTCAAGAGAATCGCCAGGGAGTACACCTCCTCACCGGTGGAGCAGCCCGCATGCCAGATTTGGATCCGGTCCAGCTTGCGCAGCTCGGGAAGCAGCTGTTGGCGGAGCACCTGGAAAAAGGCGGGGTCTCTGAACATTTCGGTGACGGGGATGCAAATATCATTAAAAAGCTTTTTCCACAGAGCGGGCTCCCGTAAAATTCTTTCCTGCAACTGAGAAATGCTGGCCAGGCCCTCCGCCTTCATCCGGTACAGAATGCGCCGTGTGACCGACGACTCGGAATATTGGCGGAAATCGTAGCCATACATCTGGTAAATGCCGTCCAGCAGCAGCTTGGCCTCAATTTGCTCAACAGCATTGGCAGTATTGTTCAGAATATCGGTCATGACGAGTTCCTTCCGGGCAGCCAAACCTGGATGATGGAGAGCAGCTTGTCCAGCCGGACAGGTTTGCTGATATAATCGTCGGCACCCGCTTCAATGCATAAGTCCCGGTCTTCCTTCATGGCTTTGGCGGTTAAGGCAATGATAGGGATTTTGCCGAATGCAGGGGACTGCCGGATGATCCGCATGGCTTCATATCCGTCCATATCGGGCATCATAATATCCATCAACACCAAATCCACCTCCTCAGTTTCAAGCATGGACAGAGCTTCCTCACCATTAGCCGCACAGATAACCCGGTAATTGTATTCCTCCAGAACGGCGGAGAGAGAATAGATATTGCGCATATCATCATCAACCAGAAGGATGGAGAAGGTTTGATCGGGCATATGCATAAGCAGCTGTGAAGGCTCCAAGGCAGCGGCACTTTCCTGCAGTCTGGTGCAATAGGTTCCGTCTACGGGAATGGTCAGCAGGAAGGTGCTGCCCGCGTGGAGCGAGCTTTTCACTGTAATGGAGCCTCCCATCAGGGATGCCAATTCCTGTGAAATAGCCAACCCTAAGCCTGTCCCGCCGAATTTGCGGCTTGTATTACTTTCCACCTGGCGGAATGCCTCGAATATTCCCATCTGGTTTTCCTGGGAAATACCGATGCCGGTATCCGTTACCTCAAAGCCCAATGTAAAGGGCTCCTCCTCGTGGATAAATACCCGCAGGGAGACGGAGCCGGATTCGGTGAATTTCAGCGCATTGGACAAGAGATTCCGCAGAATCTGAAGAAGCCGCTGCTTGTCCAGATTGACATGAATAAACTTCAAGTCTTCCGCCATAAGCAGGTTGAAGGTGAGGCCCTTGCGGTCCATCATAGGCAGGAATTGCTGGTTCAGCTCATTAATCGGCTCCTGAAGATCGAAGCTTTCCTCCAAGAGTGTCATTTGGCCGGCCTCAATCTTGGACAGATCCAGGATATCATTGATCAAATTCAGCAGCTGGTTGCCTGACATCACCATGGTATCGGCATATTCCCTCTGCTTGGAGCTCATGTTGCCATCCTTGTTTTCCCGCAGAATCTGTGCCAGAACCAGGATGCTGTTCAGCGGAGTGCGCAGCTCATGGGACATGTTGGCCAAAAATTCGGATTTATAACGGGAATTCATCTCGGAAATTTTGACCTGCTCCTCCAGACGCTCATTCAGGCTGCGGAGGGCCTCCTGCTGCTGCAGCAGCTCCTCGGATTGCACCTGAAGCTCTTCATTGTAGGTCTGGGAATCGGAAAATAGCTGCTCCACATGCTTCTGGTATTGCAGGTTACGGATGGAGGTGCCCAGAGAATGATTGGTGATCTCCGTCAGGAAGGCCATGCGGTTGTCTTCAATTGGCTGGAACGAGACCAGCTCAAGCACGGCAATAACCTCTCCGTTGTGGCAGATGGGCAAAAATATAAGCTGGTTGGGCTGCGCCGATCCCGCACCGGAAAAGACGCGGATGTAATGCTCCGGTACCTGGAGGTTCAAGAGCTTGCCTTCCTTAACGCATTGGCCCACCAAGCCTTCTCCGGCCACAAAGCTGCTCTGCACATCGGAACGGATATCCCAGGCGTAGGTCCCCGTCCTTACATATACCGGTGTTTCAGTATTGGGGTCCATTACATACAGGCTGGCGCAGGAAGCTCCTGCCAACGGCACGATTTTGGATAGCAGCTTATCGCTTAGGATTGCCAGGTCCCGGTTATCCTGGTAAATCGAAGCCACTTCCGCCAGATTGGTCTTAATCCAATTCTCAACCTCCAGCTCCTGCTGGTATTCCTTTTCGCGGGCTTCCCGTTCCTCCAGAGCGTCGGCCATTCTGTTGTATGCAACGGCTATGTCGCTGATTTCATCCTTTTCCTCGATAGTAATCCGCGGCAGCGCTCCCTGGTGCCCGGCTTCAAAATCATCCATAACACTGCTGATGCGGTTAATGCTGCGCAGCGCCCCCCGCATAACATTGGAGCCGATAAGAAGGGACAGAAATACCAGCAGCAGCCAAAAACCGACAATGATCTGCTTCGAACGTTCAATGGACGCTTTGGATTCATTGGAGGTGGTCATCATAACATCTTCCTGGAAGCTGATGTATTGACCCATGTCTTCGGCAAAGGACTTACGCACAACCTCCAGATTATAGACACTCAGCAGGCGGGAATTGTCATTCAGTCCGCCGTCTTCATTGGCGAGAGTGGTGACCTCCTTGAATTTTTCTTCATACAGGTCAAAGCTGGCCTGCGAGTTTCTCAAAAAAGCCTTTCCTTCCGTTAGACGTGTTAAATTTTCCAAGTGCTCAAAATCCTCATGAATTTGGGAGGAAAGCAGCTGGAGCTCATGTTGGTCGATGGTAGACAGGTTCGGATTGAGAGTGGTCAAATTGATGTGGTTCTGAATTTGGCTGGCTTTGGAGAGAATCTTTTCTCCCAGCCTCACCTTGGCATAACGGTCATTAACAATATTATCCAGTTTTGTGTCAAGAGTATCGCCAAGATAATATACCAGGGCACTGAATATGGTAATCAGAAGAAGGATGGCGGAAAAGCCGGCAATGAGGCGGTTGCGAAAGGTCATTTTGAACTCTCCGGTTTCGTTATAATGGTGGCTATCAATACTTAAGTATAACAAATATCGATAATTATTTCATTTCAATAAAGGCTTCTGCCGTTAAAATGGAAGAGAGTTTTTTCCGGCAGAGATTTGTTCTATGCTTTTGGCCGGGAATAGGCTATGATTGTTGCCAATAAGCGATACCCTTTCCGCTAAAGCGGCAGGCTGTGTATCCGTTCATGCGGCATCGAGTGAAATAAAACATACTGAAAGTACATGGCGGCAAAAGGCGTTCTCGCGTAAGCTTTTGTTGAATAGCAATCTCACAGCGGATTCGAAGAAGGAGCGGATAGAAAGATGTACTTTACCAAAATGCATGGTCTGGGCAATGATTTTATCCTGGTGGAGGGCGAAACTGCGCTGCCTGCCGACGCAGGTGAGCAGGCCGTCAAGCTATGCGACCGGTTTTTCGGCATCGGAGCTGATGGACTGGTTTATATCCTGCCGTCGGACAAGGCGGACTTCATGATGCGGATTATGAATTCGGACGGCTCGGAGGCAGAGCAATGCGGCAATGCCATCCGCTGTGTGGCCAAATATGTGTATGACCGCGGTCTGACCGACAAAACGTCGGTCACTATTGAGACTATCGGCGCGGGTGCCCAGAAAGTGGAGCTGACTGTGGAAAACGGCAAGGCCGTGAAGGTCAGGGTGGATATGGGTGCCCCGATTCTGAAGGGGCTGCAGGTTCCCACCACCGTGGATGCGGATCAGGTAGTCGATTATCCCATCGTAGTGGACGGCCGGGAGTTCCGCTTTACTGCCGTTTCCATGGGCAATCCCCACTGCGTGATCTATGTGGAGGATGCCGTAAGCTTCGATCTGCACACATGGGGGCCGAAGCTGGAGAAGCACCCGATGTTCCCGCGGAAGGTCAATGTGGAATTCGCCACCGTCAAAACCCGGGACTACGCGGATATGCGGGTCTGGGAAAGAGGCGCGGGACCGACCCTCGCCTGCGGAACCGGAGCATGCGCTACCCTTGTGTCCTCGGTGCTGAACGGGCTTACTGACAGAACCGCTGTTGTGTCCCTGAAGGGCGGGGAGCTCCTGATCCAATGGAATGAAGCCGACAACCATGTCTACATGACTGGCCCGGCACAAGAGGTTTATACCGGCAAGCTGTCTGTTTAGGAGTTAGCCTATACGGCCGCAGGCCCGGACCCGGCTATTCAGGAAAACGTCATTTTCCTTTCATTTGAGAGCTATGCCATATTGGAGAGGGTAACGGAGGCTTCGGTTCCGTTTATTCCCCTCCACTTGGCTTTTTTTGGGGGTATCTGACAACTCTGCGGGGAAACGAGATAAATATAGGAGTGATCATGATGGGGGAAGGTCAGCGGCTGCCCGGCCTGCGGGAGGCCCTTCTTCAGGGAAGGCTAACCGGAGACGGCGCCATGGGCACGTTCTTGTACCAATTGGGCTTTCCTGTGGGGACTTCATATGAAGAATTCAATCTGGAGAAGCCCGACATTATTCTGGATATTCACCGCCGTTACGTGGAGGCGGGCGCCCAACTGGTGGAAACCAACACCTATTCCGCGAATCTGGATAAGCTCTCCAAATTCGGCCTGGAGCAGGATGCGGCTGCCATTAACCGGGCGGGAGTAAGGCTGGCCAGAGAGGCAGCGGGCGATAAGGCCTATGTCCTGGGTGCTGTCGGCTCATTGGCAGGAGGCCGCAAACGCCCCGCCGGCAAGGAGCGGGTCCGGCAGAATGTCCGGGAGCAGGCACAGGCCCTGCTTGAAGAGGGTGTGGACGGCGTTATCCTGGAAACCTACTATCTGCTGGAGGAGCTGGAAGCGGCACTGGAGGCGGTCCGCCTGCTGGACGGACGTGTGCCGGTAATCTGCCAGCTGGCTACAGACGGAAACGGACTTACCCTGGACGGGATTTCCTATGCCGGAGCATTCCGGCGCCTTCTTGAGGGTGGAGCGGATGTGGTGGGCTTCAACTGCCACAGCGGCCCCGGCGGCATTCTGCGGGCTATGGACAGGCTGAGGGCTGACAGCTCTTGGACTCCAGGCGCGCCTTTGTCCGTCTATCCCAATGCAGGCTTGCCCGGCATTGTGGACGGCAGGTATACCTACTTGGCCACGCCGGAATATTTCGCCGATATGGCGTTGAAGTTTGCCGCGGCGGGAGCGGGCATCATCGGCGGCTGCTGCGGGACCACACCTGAGCATATTGCGGCTATTGCTAAGGCGCTGGAGAGTTTTGCCCCTGTGACAGGAGGCGGGGTGTTAGTGAAGGAACCGGAGCGCCGGGAAAGGATTGTGCCTGCTGAGCCTTCCTTCGATGCTTCCGCATCGGCTGCAGCCCAAACCTCTATTGTGGAGCTGGTCCGGGATACTGTCACCGTTATTGTTGAGCTGGACTCGCCCCGGGACCTTGCCTCCGGGAAATTTATGACCGGAGCTGCCGCTCTGCGGGATGCAGGGGCAGACGCCATCACCATGGCAGACAATTCCTTGGCCCAGACCCGTATGAGCAATCTGGCCATGGGCTATCTGATCAAGGACCGGCTGGGAATGCGGCCCCTCCTGCATGTGGCCTGCCGGGACCGCAATCTCATCGGCACCCAAAGCCATCTGATGGGGCTGCATGCCTTAGGCATCGACCATCTGCTGGCGATTACAGGAGATCCCGCAGGCGTAGGGGATTTGCCGGGATCCAGCTCTGTGTACGATCTGAATTCCTTCGAATTGATCCGCATGTCCAAGCAACTGAATGAAGGCATAGCCTTCTCCGGCAAACCTCTGAAGCAGCGGGCAAGCTTTGTAGTAGGGTCGGCCTTTGATCCGAATGTGAAATATATTGACAAAGCTGTCCTGCGGATGGAGAAGAAGATCGAAGCAGGGGCTGATTATTTTATGACCCAGCCGGTTTACGACGCTTCTATGGTGGAGAGACTGTATCAGGCTACACGCCATATATCAGTCCCCATCTTTGTGGGCATCATGCCCCTGATCAGCGGGCGCAACGCCGAGTTTCTTCATAATGAGGTTCCCGGCATCCGGATTCCTGATGCTGTCCGCAGCCAGATGGCCGGTTTGGAAGGGGAGGAAGGCCGGAGAATGGGCATAAAGCTGGCCAAGGAGCTGCTGGATGTCATTCTCGTCAGGTTTAACGGCATCTACCTGATGACGCCTATGCTGTTTTATGAAATGACGGCAGAGCTGACCCGGTATGCCAAAGAAAGGGTTTTTCCACTTGTACCCACGGGCAAAATGAATTAGAATAGGATATCGGATGTGATGGCATGATTCGCAGTATGACCGGCTTCGGCCAGTCCAACCGGAAAATTCCCGGATTCCGCCTGCAGGTTGAAGTACGGTCGGTAAACCACCGCTATGCGGAAACCGCAGTGAGAATCAACCGGGAATGGCTGTCTTTGGAAGACAGCATCAAGAAGTGCGTGACCCGTGATATCAAGCGGGGGCGAACAGATGTATATATCGCCGTGGAGCCGGACGGCCAATCCGGCAAGAAGCTGGTGATTGATTGGGACCTGGCATCCGCCTATATGGAAGCGGCGGGCCAACTGAAGGCTAAATTTGGCTTGAAGGATGAGCCGCAATTGGTGGAGCTTTTGAAACTTCCGGAGCTGCTCCATCCCGGTGAGAGTGCCGAGGGCGAAACAGCCTTACCGGAGCAGGAGCTGATGGCTTGTGTGGAGGAAGCGGCTGCCCAGCTTACCGCTATGCGGGGAACGGAAGGCGCCCATCTTCATGAGGATTTGATCCGCAGATTGGCTGTTCTCGATGGGCATCTAGCCGCTATGAAGGCCATTGCACCGGAGGTGGCGGAGGATTACCGGAGGAAGCTTGCCGCCCGGATCCAGGAGCTGCTGCCTCAGGATACGGTTATCGATACCGGCAGACTTGAACAGG
Source organism: Paenibacillaceae bacterium (assembly GCA_029256065.1). Lineage (GTDB taxonomy): Bacteria > Bacillota > Bacilli > Paenibacillales > NBRC-103111 > Paenibacillus_AR. The sequence continues at coordinate 6,357 of JAQSYT010000051.1, read as the reverse complement.
AAACCGCTCTTATGGCGGACCGGTGCAGCATCGACGAAGAGCTTACACGCTTAGCTAGCCATATGGCGCAATTCGCGGGGCTGCTGGAAGCGGAGGAGCCTGTGGGACGGAAGCTGGACTTCCTGATCCAGGAGATGAACCGGGAGGTTAACACTATCGGTTCCAAGGCCAACCGCTACGAGCTGTCCAAGCTTGTGGTGGAATTGAAAGCGGAGCTTGAAAAAATCCGCGAACAGGTGCAAAATATCGAATAAGCGGGAATAAGAAGGACGATACTGGTGTAATACTCGCGCCTTCCTGATATAAATGCCAGATCTGCTTCAGTTTCCAACATTTTTGCCTGCCGGCATGTAATCCCTTATAAGGCCCGGGGAACCGGCATAGGCGAGGAGGACCAAGATGGCCATCAAACTTATCAACATCGGATTCGGGAATATCGTATCCGCCAACCGCATCATCTCCATTGTCAGCCCTGAATCGGCACCGATCAAGAGAATTATCCAGGAAGCCCGGGACCGGCATATGCTGATTGATGCAACTTACGGAAGAAGGACAAGGGCCGTTATCATCACCGATAGCGATCACGTAATATTGTCTGCGGTTCAGCCCGAAACGGTTGCCCATCGGCTCTCCAATAAGGACGATGACAATGACGAATAAGAATAGAGGCATTTTGTTGGTGCTGTCAGGCCCCTCGGGTGTTGGCAAGGGCACAGTTTGCGCAGCCCTCCGCAAGATGGGTACGGAGCTGGTGTATTCCGTATCGGCCACGACACGGCAGCCGAGAGAAGGGGAAGTCAACGGCGTCAACTATTTCTTCAAGACCCGTGAAGAGTTTTCCGGCATGATCGAATCGGATGATCTCTTGGAATATGCTGAGTATTGCGGCAATTTCTACGGGACGCCCAGGGAGTTCGTGGAGGAGACACTGGCTTCCGGCCAGGACATTATTCTGGAAATTGAAGTGCAGGGCGCATTGAAGGTGAAGAACAAGTTCCCGGAAGGCGTTTTTATCTTCCTGCTGCCTCCGTCACTGGATGAGCTGCAGAGCCGGATTGTCACCAGAGGCACTGAGACGGAAGATGTGATCAGAAGCCGGATGAGCATTGCCAGAGATGAGCTGCGGCTCATGGAGCATTACGATTATGCTATCGTCAATGATCAGGTAGAGGCTGCCTGCCACCGTATACAGGCTATCCTTACGGCTGAGCGTTACCGTAAGGAGCGTATGGCGAATACTATAAAACATTGGATTGAAGAGGTGCAATAATATGCTATATCCATCCATCGATAAGCTGCTGGACAAGGTAGACAGCAAGTATTCTCTGGTTGTCGCCGCCTCCAAGCGGGCGCGCATGCTGAAGGAAAACGCCAAGACGGATCTGAAAACCCCCAAGGCGCATAAGCATGTAGGCGTGGCCCTGGAAGAGCTGTACGGTGATTACATCCAATTCGAAAAATCGCCTAACCGGGACAACAACGGTCTGAACTTAAAGTAAAACCAAGAAATAACAACCGAGTTAAGCGGTTGTTATTTTTTTGAAAATGTGCGAACATATATACGTCTAAAGGGTGCGGAGGGTGTTCCTTCCTGCACCGTTTTCCCTGCCGGGCCGCTGGTCCGGTGGGGGAGACAGATAGAGGAAGGCGGATTGCCTTTATTTGATCCAAACAAGAGTAAAGCATGTAATAACGGAAGGGAATTTCCGTTATTCTCTGTTGCAGGTGATGGAAGCCCGCAATAACGGAAGAGATATTCCGCTATTACCCCATTTTCGTCCCGCCCGCGCGTGCATAGCACTATTAACGGTAAATTGCTTCCGTTAACTGCTTTTCATACAGTCATAAAGCCTATTAGCGGAAATTCAGTTCCGTTATTTGGCGGAGGTTAATCGAACAAGAGCCGTAGTGCTTCAAGCTGCTGCTTAAATTCAAAGAAGGCCCTCAATTGGCTTCGCCAATTTCGAGGCTTCCATAACATTATCCGGCGTGAGGCGGGGACCATGTTATTTCAGAAGGAGGAGAACGGATATGCTGAAGGGAAAAACGGTGATTCTAGGTGTGTGCGGCGGCATTGCGGCATATAAGGCGGCGGCCCTGTGCAGCAAGCTGGTGCAGGCGGGAGCCAAGGTGCGTGTCATCATGACGGAATCCGCAGCCAAGCTGGTGCAGCCCCTAACTTTTCAGGCGCTGTCGAAATATCATGTGATCGTGGATGCCTTTGAGGAAAACGACCCCTCCGTCATCACCCATGTTGACGTGGCGGACAGCGCCGATCTGGTCATCATTGCTCCGGCTACGGCCAACATGATCGGAAAAATGGCCAACGGCATTGCAGATGACATGCTCAGCACCACCATGCTGGTGACTCAAGCGCCAATACTTGTCGCTCCTGCAATGAATGTGCATATGTATGTGCATCCGGCGGTTCAGGCCAATATGCGGACGCTGGAGCAGCGTGGCGCCTATTACGTGGAGCCCGGCGTCGGACTTTTGGCCTGCGGGTATGTAGGCAAAGGACGTCTGGCGGAGCCGGAGGAAATTGTGGCCGCAGCGCAGCAGCTTCTGGAACGCCTGGCGGATAGGCCTTTAGCCGGGAAAAGGGTGTTGGTTACCGCCGGCGGAACGGTGGAGCGGATTGATCCTGTACGTTATCTCACCAATGATTCCTCCGGCAAAATGGGTTTTGCTGTAGCTGAGGCTGCCCGGGAGCTGGGGGCGGAGGTTACAGTAGTGGCTGCCAGAACCAGTGCTGCTGCTCCTGCGGGAGTGGAGCTGGTAAAAGTGGAGTCGGCACTGGAGATGCAGGAGGAAGTACTGTCGCGGTACGCGTGGGCGGATGTGGCCGTTATGGCCGCCGCTGTGGCAGACTACCGGCCTGTTCAACAGGAGGAGCAGAAGATTAAGAAAAGCGCAGACACGCTTACCCTGGAGCTGGTCAAGAACCCCGATATCCTCATGGAACTGGGGGAACGTAAGAATGGGCAGCTGCTCATCGGTTTTGCCGCGGAAACAGAGAATGTAGAGGCCAACGCCCTCAGTAAGCTTAAGCGTAAGAATTGCGATCTGCTTGTAGCCAATGATGTCAGCGCTGAAGGGGCCGGATTTGGCACTGATACGAATATTATTACCATATATGGCCCTGAAGGCTTCTCCCTGCCTCTGCCCCTTGCTGCCAAACATGAAGCGGCGCTCCGCTTGATGCGGCTGGCTGCGGAAATGCTGGAGCTGAAAACGAAAGGGCAGGCAGAATGATTGCTAAAGTCATCGTGGACGTCCCTGTGAAGGGGACCAACCGTCCGTTTGATTATATCATTCCAGAACGCTTTTTATCTTGGGTGGAGGTGGGCAGCCGGGTGGCTGTTCCCTTCGGACCCAGAGTGGTGCAGGGGTTTGTGGTAGGAGTTTCGGAGCAGCCTTCGGCAGATGCAGCTGAAGCGGGCAGCCGCAAGCTGAAGGCGGTTGACCATGTGCTGGATGTGGAGCCGCCTTTGACACCGGAGCTGGTAGAGCTGGCCGAGTGGATGAGCCGGACGTATCTCTGCCACTTGTCGGTAGCGCTTGCGGCGATGCTTCCTGCCGCCCTGAAGGCCAAGGCTGAACGACGGGTGGGCATTGGCCCGGAAGCACTGCGGGATGGAGGCCTGGCAGCCTTCGGGTTGATGACCCACGAGGAGACGGAACTTCTGGAGCATATCCGCCGGAGCAAGGGGATGCTGCCCGTGGAGCAGCTGCTGGAGCGCTTCCCCGGCTCGGAAGGACTGATCCGCCAATGGGTAAGCCAGGGTGTTCTGGCCGAGGAGCAGGTGCTGAAGGATAAGCTGGCTGTCAAAAAAGCGCTGACGGTTTTTTCGTGCCTTCCGCCAGAGGAGATGCTCCTCCGGGGAGAGGAGCTGCCCGCAAGCGCCAAGCGGCAGCAGCAGGCCCTGGCTTATTTGGCCGATAACCCGGACCCGATCCGGCTGACGGAGCTGACCTCGCTGCTCAATATTACGGCGAGTACGGTAAAGGGACTGGCGGACAAGGGTCTTGTCCGGCTGGAGGAAGTGGAGGTGGGCCGCGATCCGTACGCGGACAGAGGCTTTAAGCGGACCACGCCGCTTCCTCTGACAGAGGAGCAAACTCAAGTATTCGCCGGTATCCGCCAAGCGGTGTTATCCGCCAGCCATACCATGTTCCTGCTTCACGGTGTAACCGGCAGCGGCAAAACCGAGGTGTACATGCAATCCATCCAGACCTGTCTGGATGAGGGGAAGGAAGCCATTGTGCTGGTTCCGGAAATTTCTCTTACCCCGCAAATGGTGGAGCGCTTCAAGGGCAGATTTGGTGCAGATGTGGCAGTGCTGCACAGCCGTCTGTCCAATGGGGAGCGCTACGATGAATGGCGCAAAATCGCCGCCGGACGCGTCAAAGTGGTGATTGGAGCGCGTTCGGCGGTTTTTGCCCCTTTTAAGAGACTGGGACTGGTTATTATCGATGAGGAGCATGAATCCTCCTACAAGCAGGAGGAAAGCCCCAAGTACCACGCCCGGGAGGTGGCGGCTGCCAGAGGGCGGGCCACAGGCGCTTCTGTTGTGCTGGGCTCCGCGACTCCTTCTCTGGAAAGCTGGCAGGCTGCCGTCCAGGGCAAATACAAGCTGCTTGTCATGGCGGAGCGGGTGGAGGGACGCCCTCTGCCCCCGGTGCGCATTGTGGATATGCGCCAGGAGCTGTATGGCGGCAACCGCTCCATGTTCAGCAAACCCTTATTTGAGGGGCTCAAAAGCCGGCTGGAAAAGGGCGAGCAATCGGTGCTGCTGTTAAACCGGCGTGGGTATTCCACCTTTGTCATGTGCCGCTCCTGCGGCTATACGGCCGGATGTCCCCATTGCGATATATCATTGACGTACCATCAAACCTCCAGTATGATGCGCTGCCACTATTGCGGGTACACGGAGCGGCAGCCGGCGGTTTGCCCCGAATGCGGAAGCGAGCATATCCGTTACTTCGGTACCGGCACCCAGCGGGTGGAGGAGGAGCTGGCGAAGCTATTCCCCGGCATCCGTGTCATCCGGATGGATGTGGATACCACCACGGAGAAGGGCGCCCATGAGAAGCTCCTGACCCAATTCAGGCAGAAAAAAGGGGATGTGCTTCTCGGCACCCAGATGGTGGCCAAGGGACTGGATTTTCCCGATGTGACGCTGGTCGGGGTGATTACCGCAGACACCATGCTGAACCTTCCGGATTTCCGGTCATCAGAGCGGACCTTCCAGCTCCTTACCCAGGTGGCTGGGCGTGCGGGAAGACATCAGCTTCCGGGAGAGGTGTTCGTTCAGACTTATACCCCGGAGCATTACAGCGTGACTGCTGCAGGAGGCCATGATTTCCACCAATTCGCGCAGCAGGAGCTGGAGCACCGGATCAGAGGGGGTTATCCGCCCTATTGCCGTCTGATTCTGGTTACCCTCAGCCATACTGAGCTGGCGCTTTTGGTCAAAACCTCGGAATCCATGGTGAACCGGCTGAAGGCTCTGGCCAGGGAAGAGGGCATTCCGGGCTTTGTTGCGGAGGAGGGGGGAGCCCAAAAGCGGGCATTGGATGTGCTGGGGCCTGTCGCCTCGCCTATTCCCCGAATCAAGGATAGATATCGGTTCCAATGCATGGTAAAATATCGGGGAGATCAACCGGCCTCAGAGCTGGTGGCGCGTGCTGTGGAGGCCTTCGACGAGGTTTGCCGGCAAACCAAGCTGACTATCAGCGTGGACGTGGATCCTCAGGTGTTAATGTAGACTTATAAGCAGAGAATGCTTCGAGTTCGAGGATAACTTTGATAAAGGCAGGTGCCCTTATGGCAATTCGATTTATTGTAAAAGAACCTGATCCGGTACTGCGGGAGCGGGCAAAGCCAGTACCCAAAATCACCCCCAACATCATCAAGCTGCTGGACGATATGGCAGATACGATGTACGAGGCCCAGGGTGTGGGCTTGGCTGCCCCCCAGGTAGGCATTTTGAAGCGTGTTATTGTAATGGACTGCGGAGAGGAATACGGCGGGCTCATCGAGCTGATCAATCCCGAGATCATCAAGAAGGAAGGGGAGCAGTTCGGTCCCGAGGGCTGTCTGAGTATTCCAGGGCTGCAAGGGGATGTGCGCCGCGCCCAGAAGTGCACCGTTAAGGGCTGGGACCGTGAAGGTCAGGAGATCGAGATTGAAGGCGAGGAGCTGTTGGCCCGCTGCATCCAGCATGAGGTGGACCACCTGAACGGCGTCCTGTTCCTGGACGTGGCCGAGAGGGTCTACCGTCCCGATCCGGAGGAAGAAAGAGCGTGAAGGATACACTCCGGATCATATTTATGGGCACCCCGGATTTTGCT
>JAQSYT010000050.1 GCA_029256065.1 Paenibacillaceae bacterium | reverse complement strand
CAAGGCGCTGTGGAACGGCGGAGCCAATATGGATGTGCTGGTGGCGCTGGGGACGTCGGCGGCTTATTTCTACAGCGTGTACCTCACAGCGGTTTGGGCGGTGGACGGGGGAAGCGCGCATCATATGCCGGAGCTGTATTTTGAGACCAGTGCCGTGCTGATTACTCTTATTCTCCTGGGCAAGCTGTTCGAGGCTATGGCCAAGGGCCGGACCTCGGAGGCCATCCGCACCCTGATGGGACTTCAGGCCAAAACGGCACTGGTGATCCGCGACGGGGAGGAGCTTCAGATTCCCATTGAGCAGGTAGTGCAGGGAGACGTTCTTCTGGTGAAGCCGGGGGAAAAAATTCCCGTGGACGCGGTGGTGCTGGAGGGCAGCTCGGCGGTGGACGAATCCATGATTACCGGGGAAAGCATTCCGGTGGAGAAGCTGCCGGGGCATAATGTGATCGGAGCTACCATTAATAAGAACGGAGCCTTGAAGGTCCGTGCGGTGAAGGTGGGCCGGGATACGGCGCTGGCCCAGATTATCCGGGTGGTGGAGGAGGCGCAGAGCTCCAAGGCGCCGATCCAGCGGGTAGCGGACAAAATCTCCGGCATCTTCGTGCCGGTGGTGGTAGGCCTGGCGGCCGCCACCTTCCTCCTGTGGTATTATGCTGTGGCGCCGGGGGAATTCGCCGGAGCGCTGGAGAAGGCCATCGCGGTGCTGGTTATCGCCTGTCCCTGTGCCTTGGGGCTGGCAACGCCCACCTCCATTATGGCCGGGTCCGGCCGTGCCGCGGAGGCTGGCATCCTGTTTAAGGGCGGCGAGCATCTGGAGCAAACCGGGCACATCGATACCGTTGTGCTGGACAAAACCGGCACCGTCACCCACGGCAAGCCGGTGCTGACGGATGTAATTCCTGCCGCGGGCTGGCAGGAGGAAGAGCTGCTCCGCCTGGCGGCCGCGGCGGAGAAGCCGTCGGAGCATCCCCTGGCCGAGGCCATTGTCAGGGGGGCGGAGGAGCAGGGGCTGGCCCTGCCCGCCGCCGGAGAGTTCGCGGCGGTGCCGGGCTACGGCATCCGCGCCGTAGTCGAAGGGCGGCGGCTGGCAGTTGGCACCCGCCGGCTCCTGGAGGAGAGCGGCGTTTCGTTTGGCGGAGCCGGCCAAGAGATGGAGCGGCTGGAGCAAGCGGGCAAAACCGCCATGCTGGTGGCGGTGGACGGTGTATATGCCGGTGTGCTGGCGGTAGCGGACACCATGAAGGAGTCCTCCCGCGAGGCGGTGGAGCGGCTGCTGAAGCTGGGCTTGACGGTGGTGATGCTCACCGGGGACAATAAGCGTACAGCGGAGGCGATTGCCAAGCAGGCGGGGATTCCCCGGGTGTTGGCGGAGGTGCTGCCGGAGGGCAAGGCGGAGGAGGTCCGCAAGCTCCAGCAGGAGGGCCGCAAGGTGGCCATGGTAGGCGACGGCATCAACGATGCTCCCGCTTTAGCCACTGCAGATATTGGCATGGCCATGGGCACGGGTACGGATGTGGCCATGGAGGCGGCGGACATTACGCTCTTGCGGGGCGACTTGAACGGCATCGCCGATGCCATCTACATGAGCCGCAAAACCATGGGGAATATTAAGCAGAATTTATTCTGGGCCCTGGCCTATAATTCGCTGGGCATTCCCATTGCCGCCGCAGGCTTCCTGGCTCCGTGGCTGGCCGGTGCCGCCATGGCCATGAGCTCGGTGTCGGTGGTGCTGAACGCTCTTCGCCTGCAGCGCATCAAGCTGTAAGCTTGCGCAGCCATTGGGCTGGCGTGGAAGGCGGCGGCAAACAAAGAAAGCAAAGGCGTCTTTTTCTTGAAGAAGGTCGGGCGGATTTTGCGAAAAGAGGAGCTGTGCACATATGGAAGACCACAAAAACTGCAGCCATTCACATGGCGCAGGCCAACCGGCGGAGGCCGACTGCTGCGACTCAACCCAACCGCGTAAAAGCCACCACTCCCAGGAGATGAAGTCCAGCCTGGTCAACCGGCTGAACCGGATTGAGGGCCAAATCCGCGGAGTGAAGGGACTCATCGAGAAGGATGTTTATTGCGACGATGTCCTGAACCAGATCGCCGCTATCCAGTCCGCTCTGAACGGAGTGGGCAAGCTGCTGCTGGAGGGCCACATGAAGTCCTGTGTGGTGGAGCGGATCATGGAGGGGGACCGGGAGGTTCTGGATGAGCTGCTGATCACCGTCAACAAATTGATGCGGTAATTGAAGGGCATCCGTCCTGCGGCAGCAAGCAAAGCCGGTAAGCGATAAGCCAGTAAGGCAGTAAGCTGGTATGAGGCAGTAAACACAGGTGTTACGTCCGGCGCCGTTTATTAGCGGCAAGGGCCTAAATCATAACATTTTCCTAAAGGAGCGATTGATCATGGCACAAGCAACATTGAAGGTAGAAGGCATGTCTTGTAATCATTGCGTGAAATCCGTAGAAGGCGCTCTGCAAAATATCGGAGCCAAGGGTACTGTTGACCTGGCTGCCAAAACGGTTACTGTGGAGTATGATTCCTCCAAGCTGGATGAGGCGGCACTAAAGAATGCTATTGAAGATCAAGGCTACGACGTCGTCTAAAAAATCTTGCTTCGAACCTATAGACGTTGATTATGCGCAGGAGGCTGCAGCTGGAAATCCGGTTGAGTGCCTTCTGCGCTGCTTTGTTTTTCCGGCATTTGGCAGGCGAAATGGCTATCTGGGATTACCTGTGAAATGTTTCACAATACTATGATAAAAATCATATCTCCTGCTTGCTTCTCATGCTACGGTGGGATAAAGAGACAGCCGGATGCCTGTGAACATGAACCTCCATGGAGCGGCCGGCAAGGAGGATATCACCATGACGGATCTGCTGGATAAGCTGTTTGAGACAAATTCGCTTGCCAAGGATGAGATTATAGATGCGCTCCGCATGATGGATGATGCACAGCATAAAGCCCGGTTGTTCGATTATGCCAACCGGACCCGTCTGGCCCATTACGGGCCGCGGGTATTCATGCGCGGGCTGGTGGAATTCTCCAACTACTGCCGCCGTGACTGCATGTACTGCGGCATCCGCGCCGGGAACCGCAACGCGGACCGGTACCGTTTGGCCCCTGAGGATATCCTGGCCTGCTGCCGGGAGGGGTATGAATTGGGGTACCGCACCTTCGTGCTGCAAAGCGGCGAGGATATGTGGTATACCCAGGAGCGGCTTGTGGACATTCTGGGCATGATGAAGGAAGAGTTCCCCGATGCCGCCGTTACCCTGTCCATCGGCGAGCGGAGCCGCAGCGAATATGAGGCTTTGTACAAGGCAGGGGCGGAACGTTTCCTGCTCCGCCACGAGACGGCCTCCCGGGAGCTGTACCAATCCCTGCATCCATCCATGTCCTTCGACAACCGGATGGACTGTCTGCGGATGCTGAAGGAAATTGGCTACCAGGTGGGCGCCGGGTTTATGGTGGGGCTGCCGGGGCAAACCCAGGAGCATCTGGCGGAGGATTTGGACTTCCTCCACCGCTTCCAGCCGGATATGATCGGCATCGGGCCGTTCATCCCCCACAGCGATACACCCTTGAAGGGCTCGAAGGGCGGCACGGTGGAGGATACGCTGGTGATGGTGTCGTTTGCCCGGCTGCTGGTGCCCAAAGCCAATCTGCCGGCAACCACGGCCATGGGCAGCCTGGACCCGCAGGGCCGGGAAAAGGCCATCAAGGCCGGAGCCAATGTGGTGATGCCCAACCTGTCGCCCACCTCCGTCCGGGAGAAATACGCCCTCTACGAAAACAAAATTTGCACAGGCGACGAAGCCGCCCATTGCCGCGGCTGCATCGAGATGCGCATCAAGGTCAGCGGCTTTGAAGTGGATATGGGCCGCGGCGACAGCCTGAACTGGCAGATGCCTGTTGAGGCATAGCGCTATTCGCGCATATTGGGCGGCCGCCCGTTATCATCGCTTCAAACAAAATGAAGGACCCGCACACCGCTGCGTTCTGCTGCCGGATGCGGGTCTTTGTATGTGCTGGTCATTGCCGCGGTAACAGAAAGGTGAGGCTTTTTTTGGACGATTATCAGCTGGCCCCAGCGCTAACGGAACTCAGAGACGCTTAAAGGGGAAATATCGGCTGGTTTTTCCGGTAGCGGAACTGAGCGGCCGTTACAGGGGTGCAAAGGGCGTGAACAGCCCGGTTTAATGCTGTAAGCGTCTCTGAGTTCCGTTACCTTCTGAAATTGCAGCTTTTCCTTGTTTAAGAGCCGGTAAGTTCCGTTAGCCTTTGGACAGGCGCTCCGCCAGCTCCAGCGCGGCCAGTTTCCTTAGCACCCTTGGATGCTCTTCTCCAGCTCCCTCCACTAATCTCTTTAGCTTCTGCATTGCTTGAATGATCCCTCCCCGCATCTCCGCCCGCGCCCCAACCGGAAAATCCGCACCAACCGGGCGGGTGTCCATGCGCTTCAGCCTGCGGCTTCATACAATAGGATGAACCCCTGATATCCATGGACAACAGGGGAAAGGAGGAACAAGAAAGTATGGAATTGATCAATCCCATTTGTGACGAAAAGCTCCGTCCGCATACGGGCAAGCATGTTTGTGTTGTGCTGGTGGACGGAACTACCATCTACGGGACCCTGGAAGGGCTGAACGGGCAGCAGCTGATGCTGAAATCCTGCTTCGCGGGCGGGGAAACCGTCTCCACCAACAGCGGCAAGGCCAAAGCCCAGCTGTCCAAAAAACAGAAAACCGTCCAAACCTCTGCATTTGGCGGTTATCCTTACGGCGGCTTCGGAGGTGCAGGATTCGGACTGGACCTGGCCCTGATCGCGCTGCTCTTCGCCATCCCCTTCCTCTGGATCTGATGAAAACAGCCATCCAGACAACGGCGGGGACAGGCGTTATTTCAGCGTAGCAGCAGCTCCGGCTTTTTACGCATAAAACGGGCTTCCGGCCATTTGCAGCCGGGCCCGTTTTTTGCTGCCCGCATGACCAAAAGCAGTACTAATTGCCAAGCAGAGAAGAATACACATGAAACTATCCGAAAGGTTAGGGACTGTATTACAACCCGGCTTAAGGGCAGCTTTCACCGCCTTTTCGTCCCCTGCATGGTACCTTTTTCTGGACGTACCCCCGGTACGCCTCCCGCACAAGTGCCATGCCTGGAACGGACATTCGGCAAAATCTGCTCTCGTCGGGGTTATAAAACAGCCCCGGGAAATTTACATACAAGGAGGTGGGCCTGCCGCTTGAATATTCAAGGGCAGGAGGGGTGTTGGATTCCGTTCCGTTGCCGCCTGGCATAAGCCTGCTGCTTGCACTGCTTCTTGTGTTGATGAATGCCTTCTTTGCAGCGGCCGAAACAGCCATTGGCCGGACCCGGCCCGGACGGTTCCATGCGTTGAAGGAACTTGGGTCTCTCTCCGGCCGGAGCGCCGGTAAAATCGGGGAGAATCCGGGAGGTTTTTTGTTTGTATGTCAAATGGGGGTCACCCTGGCCTCCCTGAGTATGGGCTTGTGGGGTGCGCTTGCTGTGGGAGCCGTCTTGCGGCCGGTGTTGAATTCCGGCGTATGGGCCGCATTGGCCGGAATAATACTGGTGCTGCCGGTGCATCTTTTGGCCGGAGAGCAGCTTCCCAAGCATTTGGCCGCATCCAAGCCGGAAAAAATGCTGCTGCATTGCTCGGTTCTCTTGACCTTGGTTTACCGCATCGTCCACCCGGCTTACCGGTTGCTTGCTACCTGCTTCCGGCGGATTGCAACAGAGGCGGGCATGGAGCCGGAAAGAAAATTGGAAGCCCTTCACAGCGGCGCGGATATCCGCCTCCTGGTGGAGGAATCCCGCGGCAACGGCTCGCTGGACCATGCTGAATTTACGATGGTACGCAATATCTTCAGCTTCTCGGAAACCAGTGCCCGGGAGGTGATGATTCCCCGTACAGAAATGGTTTGTCTGTTCGCCCAGCTCCCGTACAAGGAGAATATGGCCATTGCCCTGGAGGAGCAGCTGACGCGGTATCCGTTCTGTGATCCCGACAAGGACAATATTATCGGATTTGTCCATATTAAGGATTTACTGCGCCCCGGTGTGGAGGAGAAGGAGCTCCGCAGCGTCATCCGGCCGCTGATCAGCGTCCCGGAAACCATCCCCATCCGCTCCCTTCTGGGACTGATGCAAAAACGCAAAACCCAGATGGCCCTGTTGATCGACGAGTACGGAGGCACCTCCGGACTGGTCACCGCCGAGGATATTCTGGAGGAAATCGTCGGGGAGATCCAGGATGAATTTGACGAAGAACGGCCTGCTGTGGAGGCGGCGGGAAATGATATATGGTCCGTTGACGGTCTGCTGCTTCTGGAGGAGGTGAATGAGCGGCTGGGTATAAGCCTGTTTTCAGAGGACTATGATACCCTGGGAGGATGGCTGTACGCCCAGCTGGAAAGCCCGCCCCACCGGCACCAGCGCATCCGGGCAGGGGAGTGTGAGCTGATTGTGGAGGAGGTGGACCATCTCCGCATTTCCCGGGTGCTGATCCGGGCTTATACGCAGGAAAACGGAGAGACCGTCGCATAGCATAGCGGTCTCTTTTTTCACTTTATTTATTTACTCTTCTTGAAATTTGTTAGCGTCTAATTGTATAATATAGAAAGTTCGATAATCATTTTCATTTAGGAGGCTTATCCATGAGTTCTGTTCTGTTTATCAAAGCGAATCCCCGTCCTGCCGACCAGGCTGTCAGCGTACAGCTGTATGATGCATTCCTGAATGGCTATAAAGCCGCCCAGCCCGGCGACGAAATCATTGAGCTTGATCTGTTCAAAAATCCGCCTCCTTATTACGATGCCGTACATATGACGGCCATGTACAAGCTGGCCAACGGTTACGGGCTGACACCCGAGGAGACAGAGGCTGCTGCCCTGGTGAACGGGTATCTGGACCAATTTTTGGCCGCAGACAAGGTGGTTATCGCCTTCCCGCTGTGGAATTTCTCCGCTCCTGCCCAACTGGTGAGCTACCTCCATTTCCTGAGCCAAGCCGGCAAAACCTTCAAATATACGGCGGAGGGCCCCGTTGGCCTGATCGAAGGCAAAAAAGCCGTGCTGCTGAACGCCCGCGGCGGTGTGTATTCGGTTGAGCCGATGCAGTCTCTGGAAATGTCCCTGAACTATGTCCGGAATATCCTGTCCTTCTGGGGCTTCAAGGATATTGAAACTGTCGTTGTGGAAGGCCACAACGCCTTCCCGGACCGCTCCCAGGCGATTGTACAGGAAGGCGTCGGCCAAGCGGTTGAGCTGGCAGCCCGCTTCTAATCGCATATTGGCACAGAGCTCCTTTCCCGTTGGGAAAGGGGCTTTTTTGCATATATACATAAATTGGCATACGGGGAGGGAATAATAGCAGTATATACGAAAGCCAAAGGAGAGTATAACCTGTGATGGACAAAAAAATGAATCTGCTGATGTTCAGCGGCGAATACGACAAAGCCATGGCTGCTTTGATTCTGGCCAATGCGGCCAAGGAAATTGAAGTGGACGTGACCATGTTCTTCTCCTTTTGGGGGTTGTTCCTGGTGCGTGACCCGGAGCGCATGACCCTGGAGGACAAGACGCTTTATGAGAAAATGTTCGCCATCATGACTCCCCGGGGGCCGGATCAGCTGCCGTTGTCCAGAATGAACTATGCCGGCTTAGGCAAGCACATGCTGGAGGAGATGATCAAGGACGACGAAGCCCCGCAGCTGATCCATTTCCTCAAGGGAGCCCGCAAGAAGAACATCAAGTTTTATGCCTGCCGCCTGTCCGTGGAGGTAATGGGCTTTAAGCCGGAGGAGCTTCTGCCGGAGGTGGAGATTATCGATGCCAAAACCTATCTGAAGGATGCTTTGGATTCGGATATGCAGCTGTTTATCTAGAGCAGCGGCATGAAGGCGGGTTGATGCTCCAATTTACCGCCTTATTGGCTAACCGTCCGGAAATACCGGTTTACCCTCTCCAGCTTCTCCTGGTGTTTGCCCTTGGGGCTTTCCATGCTGCCGAATTGAAAGAATTTCACGTGCTTAATGCCCACATAATTAAATAGTGCCTTGCGCATGAGCATCTTGTGGGCATTGTTGAGCCACAGCCGCAGATAAAAGGAAGGCCCCATCATGGTGGAGATGCAGACCACCGACTTCCCCCTCAGCAGCCCCTCCGGGAAGATTCCCCCCTTGGATTGATAGCCGAAGCCGGACACAAAAATCCGGTCAATGAAACCCATCAGCATTGCCGGCGGCCGCCCCCACCAGATGGGATAGATGAACACGATCTTGTCCGCCCATCTGATATTGTCCCAATAGAGTACCAGCTCCGGATCCTTATCCAGATCCCGCCTGCGCTTCTGCGCGTTAAACACCAGCACCGGATTAAACTCCTCCTGATACAAATCCGTTACCCGGACCTCTTCGATCTCTCCGTTTTCCTTCGCGCCCTTCAGCACCTGCTGCAAAAAAGCGCCGTTCAGGCTTTGATGGTTGGGATGGGTGTATATGATCAGCAGCTTCATGCTTTCCACTCCTTTTAGTTATCATCGGATAAGTAAAAGGTAGCATGCTGCTTATATAATTGTCAAATGATAATTATAAATTGATAATTGTAATGAGATAAGTAATTTGGTATGGTGGCAATGAGCGAGGTGATCACGTGGATAAAAACGCATTGTTCCTCCAATTTGTAGCCTTTTCGGCCTCTGTCCATCAATTGACCGATGAACTGACCAAGGATGTCCGGTCCGAGGCCGTCACTCAGGCCCAGTACAAAATTCTGGAGTATGTGGCTATCAAGCAGCCCCTTACACTGAGTGAAATCAGCAGCTGCATGCATATGTCTCTGCCCAACACCAGCCGGGAGCTGAGGAAGCTGACGGAGAAGAGGCTATGTCAGAAAATTACCGATCCTGAGGACCGGCGCAAGCAGCTGTTCCGCTTGACAGAGTCCGGGGAAGCCATGATGGGGGAGGCATTCCAGCGCATCCAAGCCCGATTTTTGGCTCTGATTGAGGAAGTGGACGACAAGGAGCTGGAGGAGCTGGGACAGGCTTTGCAGGTTCTGCAGAATAAGGTTTTTCGGTAAAAGGGGCTGTAGCTATTCAGCAGAAGGAAGGCTGGAGACGGATAGCGGGCGGGACGGAAGCAGGAGGCGGGTATGACTGATTTTGTGACTGTAATTATGACCGCCCTCACTTCGGGAAAGCGCTGAAGGAGCGTATAGTGAAGCTGTTCTTCACTTCCAACAGCAAAGCAGGTGTGTACTCATGAAAGATCTGTTCAAAAATCCCTTGTTTCTCAAGCTCTTCGCCGCCGGTGTCACGTCCCAGCTGGGTAATACCATCGGGAATATGGCCCTGGCGTTTTATCTCCTGGACCGCTTCTCCAGCCAGCCCTTCTATGCCACGCTGGCAGAACTGATGTACTCTGCGCCTACGCTTCTGGTTTTCTTCCTGGTAGGCGTTTTTGCCGACCGGATGGACCGCAAGCGCATCTGCGCCTACAGCGACTGGATCCGGGCAGTGCTGACCGCAGGGCTTTTGGGGGCTGTGATAGCAGGCTGGACACCTCTGGTGTTTCTGGTATTGTTTCTCCGCAGCGCCATCGGCAAATTCTTCTATCCCGCCCAATCCGCTCTGATGCAGAGCATCCTGAAGCCGCAGCATTATACCACGGCAGCCGGCATGAACCAGATGGTATTCAGCCTGTTCATGCTTTTCGGCACAGGATTGGGAGCGTTGGCTTACCATTATATCGGGATCGAAGGGGCGGTTATGCTTGACGGAGCAGGCTTCTTGATATCCGGACTGCTGATCCAGTCTATGAAAATTGATGAGAAGGACCGCCTGCCCAACGGGCGCACACGCTGGAAGGATATCGGAATGCCGCTTATTGTGGAGGATTTCCGCAAAGGGATCGGCTATATCTGGACCAACAAGCTGCTTCTGGCGCTGATTACCGGATTTTTTATGCTCGGCTTCATCAATGGAGCCTTCGCGGTGCTGCCCATGTTTACCATGAAATATAAGCTGGCGCCGGATGACTATCAGCGGTTCAGCTCGATGTTTTCTATCTTCCTGGGAATCGGGGTTTTTCCCGGCAGCCTGGCGGGAGCCTGGCTGATCCGCAAGTGGGGCTTCATCCGGGTGATGGTGGCGGGACTTCTGACCACAGGGCTTATCGGGGGTGCCATGGTTTTTACCACGAATGTCTGGATGTACCTGGCGGCAACCATTGGGATCGGCTTTGCCATCGGTCCGTTGAATGTGGCCATCGGCGGCTGGATGCCGCGAATTATTGACACCCGGGTCCGCGGCAGAGTTAATGCCTGGACCGATCCCATCATGATGTCCTCCCAATCGGCTGCCCTGGGGCTTATTGCTGTATTGTTCCCGCGGTACATGACATTGGAGGCCGGTTATGTGGCAGTGGGCGTCTGCACAATATTGACGGCAATCTTGTACACCTGGAAGCTGCCGGGTCTGGCGTCTGACGCCGGGGGCTGGAACGCCGGCAGGGAGCCGGCGCAGGGCGCAGAAGCGGAGGGCATCCGGCCTGTCCCGGCCCCATTGGAGGAAACCCGCTAATGCCGGCGTGAAATTTTGTACGCTATAATCTGTCCCGGCTGTCCAAGAGATTTCTAGAGACGGGCATATCCTAACCTGTATGAACCTATACAAGGGAGGGATACAAGTTGGCTATTGTTATCAATGTTCCGGCCGATCAGCCTACAATCAACGCGGCCATCGTTGCCGCAGCGCCATTCGACACCATCCGGGTGGCGGCGGGGGTTTACAACGAGATTGTTATCGTCAATAAAAGCGTCCAGCTCTTGGGTGCGCAAGCCGGAGCGGATGCCCGCACAAGATCTGCCGCGGCCGCAGCAGAATCCGTTGTTACCGGCTCCAACCCCAATGGGACCTTTCAGGTGACGGCTGACCGGGTGATGATTGAAGGGTTTACAATTCAGGGCAATGCAGGAGGACCCGGAATTTTCACCGCCTCAACAGGATCTGGCTACTGGATATACAACAACATCATCCGCAACAATACCTTCGGAATACTGCTGCAGAGCAACGGCAGCATGGAAACGCAGGTGCGGCATAATGCGCTGTCCTCCAATAATCAGGCTGGTGCTGCTACGGGAAACGGGGTCTATTCCCAAGCCGGGGCCAATTTTTGGATTGACGGAAATCTGTTTACAGGGCATAATACAGCCTCCGTCAATATCAATCCGGCTGCCCCGGCATCCGTTAATACGATCATTTCCAATAATACTATGAATACCGACAACTCTATCGCTCTTGCGAATACCTCCAATGTGAAGATTGCCGGAAACTTCATGCTCAATACCCAAGGCAGCGCCATTTTCTTTGGCGGGAGCACCAGCAATACCGATATCGAGGGCAACACGATACAGAACGGAATTTCCAATGGAATCAATGTGACAACGGTATTCACCGCACTTCCCAATACCAATATCCGCCTGAGATTTAACAATATTTCGGGCAACCCCGTTGCAGGTCTTAATGTTCCGGCTGGCGTATATACCGTGGGTGGAGCGAACCTGCCTCTGGATGCCACCAATAATTGGTGGGGAAGCGCCAGTGGTCCTGCTCCTATCGGTACGGGGGATGCCGTTATTGATCCCGGTGGTGTTGTCATCGCAGAGCCATTTCTGGCCCAGCCTGCCGGCAGCGTGCAGGTGCCAGAGGCGGTAGTCACCACCGGTCCGGTCATGGTAGTCAGCTCTCCCATTGAAACGGCCGCTTTGCTCATATTAAACGATGATCCGCTGTCATTTGCCCAAATAACGGTTAGCGCCTATGATTTGTCCTCCGGAACCAAGGTGCTTTATGCCCAGCCCATGTTTACTCTAGCGCCTCAAACGATGGTATACCAGGAGATTCCCGTCGGATTTACTCTGGTGTACGAGCTGGTGTTCACCATTACCGGCTCCAGCCGCGTACCTGTGTCGGTGTGGAATCTGGATGCTGCGAAGCTGCAAATAACGGCCCAGCATTTTTATCCGCCGGAGCTGTTTTTATTGCAAAGCTCTTTTCCGGCAGACAATTCATGAATGCAGTTGCATCCTTGGGCATCCTTACCCATAATATACCTATATAGGTATGATGACAGATTATAGAGAATGGGAGGATGCCAGGATGAAATTTGACGATGATGTGAAGAAGCGGCTGAAGCGGATTGAAGGCCAGGTCCGGGGTGTGCTGAAAATGATGGAGGAAGGCGAATCCTGCAAGGATGTAGTCAGCCAGCTGGTGGCTGTCCGCAGCGCCGTGGATAAAACGGTAGCTTATGTCGTGGCCACTAATCTGGAGAAGACCCTGCTGGAGGAAAAAGCGGGGAGCAAGGCCAATAAAGCGGTAAAGGATGCCGTTGACTTGCTCATCAAGAGTAAATAGCCGATTTCGAGGCTTCCATACCACCATCCGCCTGCGGCATGGACCGGTGTTATTTCAGGGTAGCGGAATGCAAAAAAAAGAGGAGAAAGCAGGGGAGGGACTTAGTCACCCCCGCCCCCGCCGTCTCCTCCTCCGCAATCTCCTCCACCTGCATCGGAAGAGCCGCCGCTGTCACTGCAGCCGTCTCCTCCCCAGTGGCTGTCGCTTGAATCACTGTGCCGGTGGTGATCGCTGCCATAAGAGTCTCCCCCGTGGTAGAAGCCGGAGGCATTCCCGCCGCCTGTGTAATGACGGTTCCTGCTGTTGCTTCTCATACCGGCAAGCACTACCACCAAAACAACCAAAAACACCACTGCGAGTACTCCCATGGCTTTTCAACTCCCATGTATAAAATAGGACAAACAGACCCTAGCTCCGGACGCTTACAATGCGCCGGCGCTTTTTTGCTTGTCCATCTTCCATTGTGTGAAGGCTAGAAATTCCTCCAGCTGTTCCTTGGTAACGCCGTTTTTGCGGGCTTCCCGGAGAATTTCCAGCCATTCCGCATCCAGCGGCTCCTCGTCATGCTGCAGCAGCAGGTCTTGAGGGGCAACCCCCAGTACCGATGCTACCTTCTCGATAAAAGAAATGGAGGGGTTTTTCTGGATGTCACGTTCAATGGTGCTGAGATACGATTTTGCTACGCCTGCCCGGTCGGCTACATCCGACAGGGACAATCCGCGTTCCAGGCGGAGCTTTTGAATTCGTTTCCCGATCATAGCTGAAGCCTCCTCTTGCTGTTGTCAAGATGCTTACAGTATACCATAATTGTTCGTTTTGGAGAACCACCCTTCCTGGAAAAGGAAGAAGGCAACATCCAATGCAATTTCCTTCATTGACAAAATTCTGTAACAATTCTATAGTTAATTGTGAACGACGTTGTCACAATTAACGCATGGGATAATTCATTATTCGGATAAAGGGGCCGGATTTTTCACCTTTATTTGCAAATTAACCGGATATTATTTTTTTTCTCCCGCTGTGTAAGGAAAAAATAAGCTTTGGAATGGAAGCTGCTCCAGGAAAAACCGGCGATTTGGAGCTGGTCCGCGGTGTTTTTTCCGGCGGAGGGAGCTTTTAACTGCAGTGTTCCCGCGTTCACGAAGCGCTGTTGTAGGAAGGGAATGGTTTTTTTCCATTTCAGCAGTCAAGCTGCAGTTCGTTTTGGGAAACGGTGCAGGCATAAACCGGTCTGATGTGAAGGCCGCATCGCATATTGGAAGAAAGGCGGAGATCGCTATGAGCTGGAAGCATAACCGCAGAATGGAAACATCAGGCTCCACTGTCTCTCCGCAGCCTATCGCTGCCGCGGCAATGGGGGAGCAGTCTGTGGAATGGGGGGGAGAGCCGTCCGGAGGAGGGGATATTCCCCATTCGCCTGCCGGTCATGCGGCCCGCAGCAGGGAATCCGGCAGCCAGCTTCACTTGTTCGCTTTTATCGCTTCCGTCCTGCTCACTCTGCTGGCCTTCGGGGCGGCCCTGTACGGGGAAATGTCTGTGGATCTGCTGGCTCCTTTCCTGATGCTGATGGCGGCTATCCAATTGGTCATCCAATTGGTTTACTGGATGCGGCTGAAGCATGATGATGGTTTTTATTCCATCCTGAGTCTGGCTTTCGGCAGTATCATCACTCTGGCAGCTGTTGGGGCGGCGGTATATTGGGTCTGGATCTGAGACTGACTGGCGTGCGGCTTCATGAAGTGGTATCGTAGGGAAGACGGGTGGGCCAAGGGTTGAAGACAGGTCCTATGTGCCGCCCTACTTTTCACGGAACGGACGGGGATCGCTGCTTATGGGGAATGTGCTTCCGACAATATGCACGCTGTTAATTGCAATCAGTGCCATCTTTGTGGGCTTCGGCTGGCATGCCATCGTGAAGGGGCACCGGGAGCGGCACCAGACGCTCATGCTCTGGGGTGCTGCAACGGCTCTCTTGTTTTTTCTTATATATGTGGGGCGGACGGTATTTGTGGGGAATACCTCCCTCTCTGAGGAAGCGCCGGCATGGGTACGTGATGCCTATTTTGTGTTCCTGTTGTTTCATATTGTGCTGGCGACCGTAGCCGGCGCCTTCGGGCTGATTACCCTGTATCAGGCGTATAAGAAGGATTTTGTCCGGCACCGCAAGCTGGGCAGGCTGACTGCCGTCCTGTGGCTGCTGACCGCTCCCACCGGAATTTTGGTCTATGTGCTTTTGTATTTGCTGTATCCCGGCGGAGCCATGAAGCCGGTCATCGAAACGATTTTCGGATAGCGTTTTTGCTGCTATGTGAACGTTCATTTACTCGTTCTTGTCGGTTTTGTCCGGGTCCTTGACTTGAGAAAAGATAAGGGTGAACACAATACCCATGAGAATTCCCATTGCCGTATTTTTTAGAGTGATGCCAAAAAGAAAACCCATGGATATCCCAATGGAAAGACCAAGTGCCAAAGAATTTTTCTTCATATTGATCTCCTCCTCATTTTGTTACAATACGTATCGAAAGCTGAGGGGTTTCATCAAATGGTCTGAAAGCGAAAGGCCCCCGCTTGCCGCGGAGGCCTTTTTCGTATCTTCCTGCCTCACGGCGCCTGGTAATAGTCCATTACGGACATTTCCCGAAAGCCGCAGGAGGTGTAAATATGCAGGGCATTGCCATTCTTGCATTCCACATCCAGCTCGGCCTGAGGAATATTCCGTTCCCGGATCAGGTGCAGAGCCTCCCGGAGTGCCGCTTTGCCGAAGCCCTGGCCTCTTGCTTCCGGCACGATGCCGAATCCGCTGATGAAGGCGGGGGAATCGCTGTACGTAATTTTGATCCGGCCAATTACCGCTCTGTCCCGTTCCACCATATAGATGAACTCGTTGCGCAGCTCCTCTTCCTCAGGCAGGACCTTATCCTCCCCGACGTCGCCGAATATAACTGCTTCCAGCCGTTCCAGCTCGGGCACATCCCCATTATTTGCCTTCCGCAGCACCACCAGCTCTGACGGCTCTGCCGGACCCACATGCTCGAGTCTCATCCGGTATTCGGAAAAATCATACGCGCCGGAAACTGAGCGGATAAAGGCTTGCCCGGACGCGGATTTCCCGTCGGATAGGAGCAGGATCTTGTCGAAGCTCCGTTTCCTGCATTCCTCCAGGGCCAGTCCGTACAGCCTGGTGAAAATGCCCTTTCTGCGGAAATCCGGATGGGTCATGCCGTTCAGCTCCGCTGCATTGCCGCCGAAGCTGGCGATGCCCAGATAGGAGACCAGCTCCCCGTCAGCGTAATACAGGAACTCATTCAGCTCCGTGATCCCGGGGGTGCCGGATTTGGGTCTGTTGAGCCGGTATTCGGTCTCCAGCTTCAGGTTGGTGCTGTCCTGGCTGCGGCAGATGGCCTCCAGCCGGTTAATCTCCGCAAATTGTGTACCGGTAATATATTGTTTGATAACGATGCTGTCATTACGCATAGCGTCGTTCTCATTCATACGCATTCTCCTTTCCCTAGGGCCTGTCTTCAAACCCGCTTAAGGGCAGCTTTCACCGTCTTTTCGTCCCTTGCATCGTTACTTTCACTTGACGTACCCCCCGGTACGCCTGCGCAAAAGTGCCTTGCCTGGAACGAAAATCCGGCAAAATCTGCTCCCCTCGGAGTTTAAAGACAGCCCCTTGCCCAATAATCATAGTATGGCAAAAGAGAGAAGAAAAGAGGCGGATTTCGTTTTAATTGAACTATCCGGAGGCTTCTGTTACGGCACCGTATAGATATTCGGCTGGGTTACGGCGCCCATGCCGTCTCCCAGGTAGAAGCTGGTATGGGGCGGCTGGTTGTAGGCCACATTTTGCCAGGCGACACCCAAACGGTAGATGGGATCATGCATCAGTGTATAAATCTTATTGGTGGTCACTGCGGTGGTGGTGTACACCCGCAGGGCGCTGCTGTCGGCAGTCCGCCAGATGGCTTCCTCTCTCCAGTCGCCCAGGAGATCGGCCTGCAGGGAGGGATTGCCCTTGGTGCCATTGTTGGAGCTGGTGCCGGTGGCGGTCAGCAGATTGGCGGTGGTTTTGGCGGTGTAATTCCACTTGTCGATTTTGCCCACATTGGAGGTGTGGTCCAAGAGCTCGCGGAGCAGGTCCCCGTCCCACCAGATGCCGAAATTGATGGAGGAGGGGATGGTGGAGCTGATCAACGTGCCGGTGACGGAGCGTAAGCCCACACCGCCGGAGGCCCAAACCTCCTCGCCCCGGAAGGTGGGGTCGATATCTGCGGACATCCCGCGTCCCGTATCTGATCCGGTGTTGACACCCCACAGGATGGTGCCGTTCTTGGCGTCGAACATGTAAGCGCCGTAGGTGGCGGAGGTGTTTTCATTGACCTTGAATACCTCCAGGCCAGCCCGGTCCGGGTTAAGGTCGCCCATGTGCATGGCATCCCCGTGGCCCAGGGCCGTGTTGTACAGCTTGGCGCCGTTGTCATCCACTGTCAGGGCGCCGTAGACAATCTCGTCCTTGCCGTCCCCGTCCACATCCCCGACGCTGAGATTATGATTGCCCTGCCCGGCGGTTCCGGAGTTGGTGGAGCTGTTGCTGTCGAAGGTCCACTTGCGGGTCAGGGTACTATTCCGCCAGTCATAAGCCACCAGCACGGTGCGGGTGTAATAGCCCCGTGCCATCACAATGCTGGGCCGGACGCCGTCCAGATAGGCCACACAGGCCAGGAAGCGGTCTACCCGGTTGCCGTAGTTGTCACCCCAGTCGGAGACAGTTCCGCGAGCAGGCAGATAATCCACGGTAGTCAGAGCCTTGCCGTTGGTGCCGGAGAAAACCGTCAGGAATTCCGGACCGCTCAGGACATAGCCGCTTGAGTTGCGGTAATCCGCTGTAGAGCTGCCGATGACCACTCCTGTGCCATCCTTGGTGCCGTCCGCTGTTTTGCAAACAACCTCCGCTTTGCCATCCCCGTCGAAGTCATATACCAGGAACTGGGTGTAATGGGCACCGGCCCGGATATTCTTGCCCAGATCAATGCGCCACAGCCGGGTGCCATTCATTTCGTAGGCATCCAGATACACATTCCCTGTGTAGCCGGATTGTGAATTGTCCTTGGAGTTGGAGGGGTCCCATTTGAGAATAATTTCGTAATCCCCGTCTCCGTCCAGATCCCCCACACTGGCGTCATTAGCGCTGTAGGTATAGGCAACACCGTCCGGGGTAGTGCCGCCGGCAGGCTTCTGCAGCGGAATATCCAGATAATTATTGGCCCATACTGCTGCTGTAGGGGAAGCGGCCTGCTCCGTGCCGTTGACCACTGCCTTCACAGTATAGGTGGAGGAGGCGGTACCGCCGGCATCCTGATAATTGGTGCTGTTGGTGATGGGGCTGGCATTCAGCTTGGTGCCGTTGCGGTATACATTAAAGCTGGTGCTGAGGGCTTCAGTGCCGAGAAGACGCCAGCTGACAAAAACACCGCTAGTGGTTTTGACGGCAACCAAGCCCCGGTTCAGCTTTTCCATCTGCCGGGCGCTTGCGGCGGATGCTGGCTGGGGAGCAGGGCTGATACCCAAGGGAATGAGAAGGGCGGCGGCGAGCAGCAGGCAGCTTGCTTTGCGGAGATTCAACCATTTGTTCAAGAACATCAATTACTCCTCCTTTAAAATGAATTTGGTAAGCGGTTTCAAAAATACGGCTTGGTGCAGCGTGTATCTGTGGGATGACCTCCTTCCATAAGAGTGTGGGAATATATGGGTTTTCTTGATGTATAATCCTAGTATAGGTAATTTTAAAAAATGTGCATTCCAAAAAACAGACAAGATTGTTTAAAAATCAGGGATGTTTGTCCAAATTTAGGTTTTTAATGTAACTTATTGGTATGGTTTGGTGCGAAATTTGCCGATTGTATGTTTTCGGGGGTATAGCATTTTAGCGTAACGGAACTGAGAGACCGTTACGAGGGGGAAATCGGATTGCCGCAGCTGTAACGGAACTGAAACACCGTTAGCCGGGGATTTCTGTACCTCCAAGCCCGAATTTCGGCTGTAAGAGTCACCCAGTTCCGTTACAAGTACAAAAAGCCAATTTTACCGGTTTAAGGGCCGCTGAGTTCCGTAAGAGAGTGCGTACAAGGGAAGCGGTAAGGAGCGGAGCGGGGAGCGTGGAGTAACATCCAGTAGCGTGAAATGAGAAGGAGGGGCATGGGGAGCGAGGAGTAACCTCGAGTAGTGTGAAGCGGTAAGGAGCAGAGTGGGGAGCGAGGAGTAACCTCGAGGGGTATGGGAAGTGGGATGGTTCGGGAATCATCCTGACTAAAGGGGATAATAGGCAACAAGAAGGAAAATGGCATCGAGGGTTGCCATTCCCCTGCAATCGTGTATACTGTGTATATAGATATATACAGATTAACACTGGAGGAGATGAAATGGCTAAGGGCTATGTCTTTATGCTGGTGAAGCTGGAGACGCGTAAGCTGCTGCTGCCGGCTCTGATTTCAGGAATCATCTATGCTGTGCTGGGCCTCGTGACGGGGGTGCTCACTCTTGGGCTAAGCGATCCGGACAGCACGCATTGGGCGGCTCGCCAGATTTATGAGTGGACTGCTGATCTGATGATGGTATCCATGTCTTGCGGGCTGGGCTTTGTTTTCACCAAGGACTACCTCAGCTATTACCGGACGGATGCCTTTTCCCGGAAGCTGGCTTTTTACCGCAAGCTGCCTGTGACAGATAAGGAGATTGTTACAGCCCGTTTTCTGGTGTTTCTGGCCACGCTTCTGCCGATGGCCCTTTGCTTCTTCGCCCTTTTCTATCTGCCGGTAAGAATCGAGCAGCTGGCCACGGGGGTTGAATTCACTCAGGCTGCTGTCATGTGGCTGGGATTATCTCTGGCTGGCGGAGCGGGATTTCTCTTTTTGGAGATGGGATTTTCCGGAAAAATGTATTTGCTGCTCAGTTTAGTGGTTGTCGTCATTTTTCTGGCTGCCATAGCCATCCTTAATCTGAGCGGCATCCACCTGGTCAGCGGCAGTCTCAGTCTGGTCCGGGATTACGGGATATGGCCGTCTTTGGCCGTAGTCGCCGTTGGGGCGGCGGTCGCTTGGGGGACGGCTCCTCTGATAATCCGGCGCGTGGCCTCCCGCAATCTTATATGACAGATAGAAGAAGGAGGGAAGACCATGCTGCTACCGATACAGCTATCCACCGCCAGTCCTGAGCCCATGTATCACCAGATCGAGGTGCAGCTCCGCGGGCTGATTCTGGGAGGCAAACTGACGGAGGGCACGCCGCTTCCCTCTATACGGGAGCTGGCGCTGGACCTGTCCTGTAGCGTGATTACGATCCGGCGGGTTTATCAGGATTTGGAGAATGAAGGCTTAATCCGTACGCGCCAGGGAACCGGAACCTTCGTGGCCAGGGTGGAGACGGAGCAGCGGGAGCGGAACCGGCTGGAGACGGTGGCCCGGGCTTTCGGCGAGGCGGTCGAAACTGCTGTCCGTTATGATTGCGGACCGGAAGAGATGCGCAGACTGCTGGAGGAGGCCATTGTCCGGCGTGAACAAAGGGAGCATCCGAAAGGGAAAGGAGACCAAATCCATGAGTGAGCAGACGGTGCTGGAAGCAAACGGGCTGGTTAAGGTCTACGGAGAGTTCCGTTTAGGGCC